>JAFVTO010000173.1 GCA_017503165.1 Clostridia bacterium
CTACCAACGGTATGCTGGTTTTGTACGTGAAGAATGATACGGTTACGGATAAAAAGGCGGCGGAGATTCTACTGAAAACCAAAGAGCTTTTTGACCGGGCGGGCATCCCGTTTTATTCAATAACCTTTTGTCTTGAGTATCCGGACTATGTATATGAAGGCCCGGTTCAGCCTCTGACTCCAAAGGGAGAAATATATTTGAAGAACTTTCTTTCTTCAGATATTTATGAGGAAGGACTTGTACAGCGTGTACGCGCGGCTGATACGGAAAAGAAATAAAAAGGCTCTGTCACATCACCTGACAGATTTTTAGCGGAAAAATACTGCGAAATCCTACGCGTTTAGCTCAGTTACATACTTCGAGTATGCGCCTTCGCAAAGCACTTGTCTTTCTTGTTTTTTCTCACTAAATCACGCAAAGCGTTAATCAGTCATTCTCTGTAACAGAGCCAATAAAAATATAAAATACGCGAGAGCATTGTGTTTTTGACCAATGTCTCTCGCGTATTTTGCAGTACGTATTGATTGTATTGGGAACAACCTTAATCAGTCGGCTAAAACGTCCTTGCGAGGGCGAAGGAGCCATTTTCCGTTGGTGAAATCGGGGATGCTCTGCGGCGCGCCGCCCTGGGCGATGGATTGCTCCGAAAGCGCCGTAATGCACATCCATGCTGCTGCATCATACACGTCGATGGGCATCTCCTTGCCCTCTCTCAGGCATTCGATAAAGTCTCGGAACATGACAGCATCCATACCGCCGTGACCGTACTTTTTGCTTTCCTCTGACATGTTTTTCCAGACAGTAGGCAGAAATTCCTCCTCGTAATCCTTGGCATTGTCAAGGGTATTCTTAATTCCATCCACAGGAGTCCAGAATTCCTTCATGCCGTCAATATAGAATGAGTTACTGTCCATGTAATATGAGCCCTTGGTTCCGCGTACGGTAAATTCTCTGCTGTATGAGCGGGGAAGAGTAGTGTCAAGCTTCAGAAGAATGGTCTCTCCGTTCTGGCAGGTGATGATGGTATGCACGATGTCACCCTGCTTGAAGCGGGCGTTTATAAGGGTAGGGTCCTTTTCGGTTAGCTCGGGATGATCGGAGATGTACTGCTCCATGCCCGCCGCCTTGGATGCTACCGAGACAAGGGAGACCATGCGGTTTCCGCGGTTGATGTCCAGAAGCTTTGCTATCGGGCCAAGCTCATGGGTGGGGTAGTTTTCAGCATTTCTATATCTGTAGTTGCGCAGGCGGTAGTGGCGGTTTATATTACCGTAGGCTATCTCATGGCGCAGATCGTGGGCGTATGCTCCCATGCAATGCACTATTTCACCCAGCTTGCCTGAACGCGCAACAGCGGTAGCAAGTAGCTCTTCCTTGTTGTAGCAGCAGTTTTCCATCAGCATTAACGGAACGTTGGTCTCCTCACGGACTCTTACCATTTCGTGAAGCTCCTCTACGGAGTATGCTCCGCCTACTTCAACGCCTACCGGCTTTCCCGCCTTCATTGAGGCGATCGCGATCTCGATATGGTATTCCCATGAGCAGGAAACATAGACAGCATCAATATCATCGCGGGCAAGCAGTTCCCTGTAATCGGTGGTGGTGAAGGGAATAAAGCCCTTTTTTTCTTTTACAAGCTGAGCGACTCTTTCGTTTCGGTCGGGATATACGTCGCACACCGCGGTAACATCTACATCCTCAAAGGCAAGTAGCACGTCCCGAATCATATAGTAGCCTCTGTTGCCCAGTCCGACAACTGCTATTCTGGTTCTTTCAGTCATGGTGAAGGTTTCCTTTCGGTTTCTGATTTAGTTTGCTTAAGTACGTTTCAATACATTCTGCTTCTGAGCTTGCGAACCACTGCACGGTATATGAGGAACGCGGCGAGTGAGAGCACAATTACCAGGCTGGTAACGTATACCCAGGTCTCCGTTCCGGTGTCGATCTTAAGCTCAGCCCAAAGGGAATTTAAGGTCGAAAGGCTTTCCTCCGGCAGATTTTTGTAGTAGCTTGCGACATATTCTCCGTCGGTGTCAAGCTCCGGATAAAGTATATCCATGGAATCAGGATGCCAGTCCTGCATATCCGCTATATACTGCTCGTTTTCGTAAACCAAGGAGTTGGGAGAGGCGTAACCGATATATTCTGCGTTGGCAATTGCGGGCTCCTCGGAGAGCATAAAGTTGATATACATTTCCGCTATTTCCTTATTGCGGGAGCCCTTTGGAATGCACATGGCATCGACGAATATGTTGGTTCCTTCCTCGGGATAGTAAAAGGCGAGATCCTCGTTATCACTATACATTGTGAGATAGTCACCTGCGTAATAAGAGGATATATATGCGCTCTCGCCCTTCATTTTGTTGTAGATCTCGTCCATAACGTAGCTTTGTATCAAGGGCTTCTGAGTCTTCAGCTCGTCAAGGGCGCGTTGCCAATCCTCGGTGGAATCGGTGTTAACGTCGATCCCAAGCTTATACATGGCGGTTCCAAAAGCATCGCGGGGGTTGTTGTATTGCAGTATCTTTCCCGAATACTTTTCGTTCCACATCAGATCCCAGCTTCCGATATCCGCTTCGTCAACGTAAGCCGAATTGTATATGATACCCACCATTCCGTAGGTGTAGGGGACGGTATAAAGGTTCTGTGGATCGTAAAAGGGATTCTTGTAGCTGTCATTGATATACTTGAAATTCGGTATGTTGTCGAAATTCAGTGGCTCCAGCATACCGTTTGCTATCATTCGCTCTACCATATAATCAGAAGGGACGACTATATCGTATGAGCTTGCACCGCTGTCAAGCTTATTGAACATATCCTCGTTTGAAGCATAGGTGGAATAGTTTACCTTAACGTTAAGTCCCAGCTCCGCACAGTAGTCCTCAAAGGCGGAGTTTACGTCCAGGGTTCCCTCAGAACCGTCTGAGATATACTCTCCCCAGTTGTATACGTTGAGAGTTATCAGATCGTTGCCACCGCAGGATGAAAACGCGGGAATTACCGCGAGAATCGCAACAAGCAGAAGAACGGATAATATCTTCTTTTTCATTTTTCAATAATTTCCTTAAATTAAGACTGTGGCTTCCTGAAAACGAATTATTTGCAATTCGTCAGCTTCGCCTCATTACCTTGTCGCCTTTTTATCGCCCTTGGCTCCCAGCACGTTGGACAGTATCAGCAGAGCGAGAATGGTCACTATGATAATGGTGGAAAGGGCGTACATATCGGGAGTGACCTCCTTTTTGGTCATGGAATAGATCATCAGAGGCAGAGTCTGGAAGGAGCTTCCCGCAGTGAAATAGCTTATTACAAAATCGTCAAGAGAAAGCGTGAATGCCATTACCGCGCCGGTGATTATTCCCGGAAGAATGGAATGCAGCTCTACCTTGAAGAATGCCTGAAGGGGCGTACAGCCCAGATCCATAGCGGCTTCCGGAAGATGCTTATCCATCTGTCGGAATTTCGGCATGACGGAAAGAATGACGTAGGGAAGGTTGAATGTAACGTGCGCGATCAGCATTGTCCAGAAGGAAAGCACCTCAGTGACACTCAGCAGACCTCCTATAAACACAAACAGAAGCATCATGGATATGCCGGTAACGATATCCGGATTCATCATGGGAATGTTGGTGACGGAGGAGATCGCTCCCTTTACGTATTTGTTCTTCATTGCGTTGATGCCTATCGCCGCTCCGGTGCCGATAACCGTGGCTATGGCGGCGGAGGATGCGGCAAGTATCAAGGTATTGCGAAGCGCAAGAAACGTCTCCGGGCTTGAAAACAGCTCGGCATACCAACGGAATGAGAACTCGCTGAATACGCCGGTGCTTTTTGAAGAGTTGAAGGAAAAAAGGATAAGAACCGCCAGAGGCGCGTACATTATGACGAACACAAGCGCGATAAAAACCTTTGAGAGAGTTTTCACAGTATTATACCTCCGTCATCGTCGCTATCCTCGGAGAAATGATTCATGACCGCAACCGAAATAAGGATCAGTATCATCATTACAAGTGAGATCGCCGCTCCAACATTATAGGTGGCGGGATTCTGAAATTGCATTTCTATGGTATCTCCGATGAGGAATATGGTTCCTCCTCCCAGCTTTTGGGAGATATAAAAGGTGCTGATGGATGGAACGAATACCATGGTAACTCCGGATATTATGCCGGGAAGCGACATGGGGAGCGTGACCTTCAGAAGCGCTTCAAGTCGGTTGCAGCCCAGGTCAAACGCCGCCTCGCTCAGTCGGTCGTCCATTTTTGTCAGAACCGAGTGGATGGGCATTACCATATAGGGGAGAAAATCGTAGACCATACCGAAAATTACCGCCCCCGAGGTACCCACTATGTGAAACTCGGGAATTCCGATGCTACCCAGGAGGGAATTGAGAAAGCCGCCGTCATCAAGAATTGCCATGAGCGAATAGGTGCGGATCAGCAGATTCATCCACATGGGTATCATGAGCAGAGTTATAAGCATAGAACGGCGCTTTGCGGGTGCCTTTGAGATAGCGTAAGCCAACGGATATCCGATAAGCAGACAAATGGCGGTGGCTATCAGTGAAAAGCATACTGAGAGCAGAAAGGTCTCCCAGTGGGCTGAAAGCTCAGCGATATTCGAGAAGGTAAAGCGACCGTTCTGATCCGTAAAGGCGTAGTATGCCACGAAGAGCAACGGCGCTACAATGAATATTATTGCCCAAACGATATGGGGAGAGGCGCATATCCTCGCCATAAAAGAGCGTTGCTTCATTTCTTCGGTTGCCCCTCCTTACTGGTTGTCATCCGAGCTGTCCTTCCCATCCTCATCCCCATCTTCTTCATCGGGATTGGAGAGACGGTCAAGCTCGTCGGAGAACGAGGAATAGTCACCGAAGCGGCCGGAATATTCAGAGCGCTCCATTATGTGTATCGCATCCGGCTCGATATAAAGCCCTACGGTCGCGCCGGGAGAAACGTAATCTGTGGTCTGTATCATCCATTTGAAATTGTCGATGTCCACTATCATCTCATAGTGGACTCCCTTGAAGACGACGGATGTTACGGTTCCCACTACCATGCCCTTGTCAACGGCTACTACGTCTACGTCCTCCGGGCGAACGACAACGTCAACCCGCTGGTTCTTTTTAAAGCCCTTGTCCACGCACACGAAGGTGTGTCCTGCAAACCTTACACTGAAATCCTCCAGCATAACTCCGTCAATTATATTGCTTTCGCCGATAAAGTCCGCAACAAAGGCGTTGATCGGCTCGTTATATATATCTGTTGGTGTGCCAACCTGCTGTATTCTTCCCTCTGCCATAACCACCACCGTATCGGACATGGAAAGAGCCTCCTCCTGGTCATGGGTGACGAAAATAAAGGTTATTCCGGTCTTTAGCTGGATGTTCTTAAGCTCTGCCTGCATATCCTTTCTGAGCTTAAGATCCAGAGCGCTCAGCGGCTCATCCAGAAGCAGTACCTTCGGATGGTTGACCAAGGCGCGGGCAATGGCAACTCTCTGCTGCTGACCGCCGGAAAGGCGCTCTACGTTTCTGCGCTCAAATCCGCTGAGGTTTACAAGGGAAAGTGTCTCCTTTACCCGATCGGCTATCTCGCGCTCCGTCAGCTTGTCCTGCTTTTTGCGCAACCGAAGCCCGAAGGCTACGTTTTCGTAAACGTTGAGATGAGGAAAAAGGGCATATTTCTGAAACACCGTGTTCAGCTCTCGCTTGTAGGGGGGAAGATCGTTGATCCTCTGTCCTCCGAAATACACGTCTCCCTTGTCCGGTGTCTCAAAGCCCGCAATAATACGTAGCATGGTGGTTTTGCCGCATCCCGAGGGACCCAGCAGGGTGACAAACTCGTTGTCGTGAATATCAAGACTGATCTCACTTAGCACTTGTTCACCGTTAAATTCCTTTGATATCGACTTGATCCGGATGACTGTTCCGTCTCCGTGTGCCGATGCTGCATCAGTGCTTTTGTTTTTGTTCATTCCGAACTCCTTATCAAACATAAAAATAAAACTTGGAGACGTTTTCTCCACGAAAACGTTTTTGCTGAACGAAAAAAACACCTTCAGGGGAATTTTACAATAAAAATCGGAGTTGACCGTAATGCTACGGCGTTCCATCGCGCCAATTCCGGTGAATTACCGTTTCTTGCGCGAACCGCTTAAAGGTGAAAAACAAATCGTCCGGCGCGGGCAGATACGTCACTGCCCTTGGTCAAGGAATTAATGGTAAATGCTGTTATCATCTCCTTTTTTCACATATTTTGATCATAAAAGTCTAACCGTGACTTATTATAGCAGATTTTTTGAAGATATGCAATAGTTTTTATAAAAAAACTGTATAAATTTTTCGCCAAAAAGGACTGTGTCGGAACGGTGCGAAAGCATGTTTCTTTTCTGCATCCGGTGACACAGCCCTTGGGCTGAATATAGTGTTATCGGTGACGGTCGAAGATATGCGACAGTATCGCTATCCGGTCATTGAGGCAATCCACATCATATGAAATAACAGAGCGGTAAGCGCTCAGTGCGGAGGTCATGGAGATAGAGAGCATGGTGACCAGATAAGGAGTGCCGGCGATAAGATTTCCCAGTGGGTCCTCCCCAATGGATGCGGTGAGTGAAAAGGTGAAAAAGCTCAGGAATACTATTTTTAGCACCGTTATCACAGAATTGCGCCGGATATAGCTTTCAAAGGACGGCTTTATCGGTCTGAAATCCGCTGATTTGCCGTGTGAATGATCTACCAGCAGTCGGTAGCTTACATGGATCGGTTTGCGGCGCAGACCTCGCCTGAGGGCGCGACGCGCCCGCTTCCCGAGATCCTTTGTTATAGGCTCTCCATGCTCGTTTACCGCAACGGAAAGGGTGGAGAACAGCTCGGAACGGCGCATCTGCTCGTAATGACGGGAGAGCTCTGCACAGTATTCCTCCGTGTCGTGCCTGTGAGCTCTTGCCTGCTCGCACAGCTTTCGGTATTCGCCCTCCACCCGTTGGTATTCCTCGTCCTCCCGTCCCTTCTGAATGCCGTAGTCGCGGCAAAAATAGTGGGTAAGCACGTAAAGCAGCAGCCAGGGCAGCTTGTTTACCGCCATGTCCTCGGCAGACGTAACTGAAAGGGAAAAGTCATTGAGAACGAAAAAGATCGCAATAACGTAAAGCAGTACGATAAGCAGCTGGCGGAAGGAGCGGAAGGCTTTTTTTATTATGCTTGTTCCCAGTCTGTCGATATCCGCAAGAGAAAGCTTGAAATTTTTGTCATCCATCCCTTTCCGCCCCCTTTTTTATCCTGTCTGCCGCTTTGTAGGGAATCAAGGCTAAAAGGCTGCCCAACGCCCAGGCGAGAGTTATGTAAAACAGTTTATCGGCGACCACCCTTGACGCCGCGGTGATAAGAAAGCTGACGCAGGCAAGTGCCCAAGGCGCGGGGGTCCTGATGCGCTCCTTCAGCAGGTTTTTAATAAGGCAGAATGAGACGACGGCAATGATGACCGCCGCAGAGCAGGTGAGCTTCAGCTTGTCCAGCACTCCGTCAGCGCTGTCATAGGGGAGAGAGGTGACGGTTTCAAATATGACGGGAATGAGAACCAGACCGTGACCGAGAAGGCGGAGTATCCAATATTTCAAAACCGTGCTCAATCATTGTTCCTCCTTGCTATCAGTGAATTTTCCTGCTTGTATGCTGCGGTAATTCTCCAGTATTTCAGCTTTTTTTGAAGCCGGGAGAGCAGAAAGCGATATGATGTCGCGGAAGGTAGCGCCCTGCAGGGCAAGCTCTGCGGAGTGCTGCTTCTCGGTTTGTTCTATTCTTGATCCTATATCGCTTATCAGAGCCCTCATCTCCGCGTTTTCACGGCTCAGCCCTTGGATCAGCTCGCGGAACGCGGGATAAAGTCTTGTAACCTCCTCTACGGTTGAAAGAGCGGGGGCATATTTCCCAAGCTCGCCTGACAGCATTTCCTTGACCTCGTTCCGTGTTTGGGCGTTGGATGCTCCAAGGTAATTAACGTAGCGTCTGAGGGAGGGCATGAATCTTAGTGACATTACCGCAACCAGGACCGCCACGGCTACTGCGGCAGATATTCCACCGATGTCACCGCGGTATTTCCAGGCAAGATTTACTGCCTTTTCAAAGCCGTTATCTCCTTCCGCCTCCGTATAACTGAGCCAATAGCGATAAAGCTCGCTCATCAGCTCTCCGAATCTTTTCTCCGGGTCGTTGGAGTCGGACGCAGAGTTATCCCCGGGCTCTTGTCTGCCCGTCTGACTGTCCTTAGCGGCAGGGGGCTGCATCTCGTTTTCGATGCTTCCGTGTTCTGCATCACTGTCGGTATCTTGGATGCTGTCGGTATCTGTCGGGGAAGCACTGTCGGTCGCTACGGTGACTTCAGTGCTGCTCTCGCCGAAAGCCGATATTCCGAAGGGAAGAAGGACACTGCAAAGCAAGATTGCTATTATAGTTTTTTTCATATGTTTGTTGATTCCTTTCTTAATAGTTTGTATTGGTCTGTTTTCAGATGCCGATGATCTGAGAAATTGGGGCGTTGCCAACCGGAGCGGCGCCTGCAATGCTGTCTCTTAATTTGCTCACAAGACGAAGAAGCCCTATCAGCTCACTGTCGTCGATGCATTCCGAAGGGGAAGGAAAGCGCCAGCTCTTTTCAAGGGATATGATATGTGCGCAGGGGTATTTTATACCTGAAGATGCGGTAAAAGTCCCAATATTGCACCCATAAGGGCTTAGCTTTTCGGTCAGTAGCTTGGCGGCTCCGTTTATTACCGGAAAGCCGTGACCGTTTACAGTCAGCATACCCGAAACGGGAGTCCCGAATTGATCTCTCACCTCTATTGTGCAGGAGGATGCGGAGGAGGACAGATCGCGTTCGGTGTCGGGAGCGAGCCACAGAGCTTTGAAATCGGGGAAAACGGTAAGTGTCATTCTGTGCAGCCCTCCTCTGTGCCTTGCTCTGTGTCGGCCATCGCAGGAGAATTCGTTTCTTTGTCAGGTGTTGATTCGTCTGCCAATGCTGCCAGACGGTTGATCTCGTCTCTCCAAACCTGTCTTTGCGCCTTTATGGGAGCGTACTCCTCATCGGTCAGCCATCCTTCTGCGTACTTTATAGCCTGATAGTCGGTTTTCGCAAGCCGCGCCTTAAGGGCTGAGATCGTTTTTTCGGCTTCAGTGGGCTGAGTTACCGCAAAGTCGGTTTCTGAAAGCCCGAGTCTCTCGATCATTTTTCTTTGGATATTTGTCATGCTTCCACCTCCGCAAGTGATACCGCGTATTCTATTTGGTTCGGTACGGCATATTTATGTCCGTTTTTGAGTGTCAGCGAGCCCATTCCCTCGACCTCGATAAGATTATCTTCGGGAAGAAGCTCGGAAATGTCAGTGATGATGGGTTCTCTTACTTCATAAACAAGAGTAACCGGCGTTCCGTTAGCATATTGCTCGGCTAAATATGCCTTGAATGCATCGACATCTGCACAGATATAGTCGAATATGCCCAAACCCGTACCGATAAAAAACTCTTTATCGTTGCGTTCTACGGGATCTCCAAGTTTATAATGAGAGCATAAGGCATTTTTAGTGTTAGCCTCAGGTTTTGCTGGCATATTGCCTCCGTATAATACAAAATAGCCTTCAGGAGCTGCATATTGCCAATTCTCAGTGCCATCAAATAAGGCTTTATATACCCTCTTCACAAACTGCTTATTTTCCCAGTCGATGTAGTTATAGCAATCGTCATTTACTCCTTCACCGTAACTGTCAAGAGCTTGTACCTCTGCCGGGATGGGGAGAGTGTGCTTGATATAAGGTGTGTAAGGCAAAGCAGTAGAGCCTTCATTGAGCATAACTTTATAGGTGCCATTTGGTGATGTGTCACCAACAGTGCACTCTTTTTCCACATAGAGCCTTGTCACTTGTCTTTCTCTGCTTGTGTCTTGTCCGCTCCATCCCCAGTAAACGCCACCGTTTGCATCTGTATAGGTAATCTTTATCTTAACATTCGGTAACGTTTCAGCACTCTTATAATAGGCAAAGGAGTATGCGGTACCGGCTTTTAAATGCGCATTATCGGTTTCACCTAAATCCAATATCACGGTGCCCGCGATATTCGAGGCACCCGAAATTGTTACAGATCCATCATTGTTTTTGGTAAGGGTAAATCCATAAGCCTTTTTAGTATTGGCGATTGGTTTACCTAAATTAGCACCAGCACTCTCCACCTCAGTTACAGGAGCTGAGCGCAAGCCCTCAAAGTAGGGTTCGTAAGGAAGTGCGGTAGAGCCTGCGTTGAGCATCGGATATACTGTGGTATTAATGGTTGCACCCTTCACCACGATAAGGCAAATATTTACCTTCGTATCGGCATCAAGGGTAAAGGTTTTGCCGTTGCCGTAATCTTCTGCAAGTGAGGTAGAATAGTCAGCGGTCTGCACAATCAGTAGCTGTGAATTCCAATCTGATCCTTTGGGTGCGCCGCTTAAGGTGTAAGTACCTTTGGGCAGAAGTAATCCTTGTGCGAAATAGGGGTTCATTTGGGTTGCAGTAGTTCCGCTGTATGTAACGCTTCCGTCACTGTTGGCGGTATAAGTCAAACCGTTAGTTGTTCCGTTTGTAAAGCTATACGGAAACGGAATCAGGTTGGTGCACTTCCTCGTCAGGCCGCCTAACGTTTTAACACTTGCCAGCTTGGCTCCCGTGGGAACTGTCTTGGAGTATGCGGGATCGCTGTCGCTCTCAAACTGATAGGTTATCCCCTTACTCAGCTTCCAAAGGGCGTCAAGTCTTCTCCTTGTGGGGGAGATCGCGGCGCTTATAGCCTCGTTGGCATAATTCTCCGAATAGCTTTTTGCTTCACCGTTTATTCTGTCGGCATAGCTGAGGGCTACGGACAGGTTACCGTCGGAATACTCTGTAGCGGCGGAAAGCATACTGTCGGCATACCGCTTTACTGCTCCTGCCGTGGGGGGGACCGTTTCGCTGTCTGCGACGGTGGCAATATCTGTCTTCCAGGATGGGAGCAGAAGATCGGCGAGGGAGATTGATATTGTCTGTCCGTTGGCGAGCACGAGGTAGAGGTATCCGTTGCTGTAATAACCGTTTGAGACTATCAGTTCAAGGGGCAGGTCGATATCCTTGATAATGCTGCCGTTTCTGTCGGTGAAGCTGAGTATGCCTCTTGCGGAATTATAAGATATGCCGTGTATCAGAGATCCAATATCGCTGTCAAGCTCTCTTACGTTTCTTTGTATCTCGTTTATGACCGACGTCCTGATGCTGTCGGCGTATGACTTCACCGCCGCTGCGGTTGGTGGCGCTTCGCCTCCGCCGTTTACATCGGTACACCAATATCCTACCAAAGCCTCGGGGATATCCAGTGTATACAGCAGCGCGCCTGAAAGAGAGTAAAACACAAGGGCGCAAAGCTCCGCGTCTATCTCGATCCTGCCAACTGCGGCTTTTTTGATCGCGCCGTCAGCATCAGCCAAGCCTGCCGTCTGACCGTTGAGATCATCTATTATACCGTTTATTTCGGTAATAAGCAGGTTCATCTTGTCGGCTATTGCCGTGGGAAGCGCGGAGAAAGCCGCCTTCAGCTCCTCCGGCGTCATGCCCCTCTTTCCGTACTGACCTGCTCTGTCGTTTGGTCTGTTTGCGAGAGCCGTTACAGAAAGACTTCTTTTTTCAGTCTCGCTGATAAACGGCTCTTTAAGTTTATTTGCCATTATTGATCGTTCCTTTCCGCGCGATATTTATTCGCGCTTTTTGTTTTGGCTGCTGTATAGCCGCTTATTTCACTCTTCCTGCCACCGTGTAGCAGTAAGCAAGTCCGTAGATCCCAAAGGGTCTGCGAAATCCGTCCGAAAACAGATAAAGCTGTTTTTCGCACCAGCCCTTTAATTTTTCTCGGGATGCCAGTATTACACGAGGGCGATCCTCAAAGCTGAGATTGGAAAAATCTGTTTGGTAGAACGTGTTTTCCGAGACGGTAAAGCTGTCCGTTTCCGTCCAGTCATCACGGTCGGTTCGCGCCGAAACGGTAAACGAGCCGTTCCGAAGCCTTTTTGCCTTAATTACCAGTGTCTTGCCCACCGTTGACTTTGTGAACTGCGGAAACCCGCAGTTATCGGATAGAGTTGAAAAGCCGCTTGTATACCTGTGACCGCACCTGTCGTACCAACGGCTGTGTATCTCACTTACGCCGACTGCCTCCCGATCATTCTCACTGTCGCCGTAATGCTCCGCAATACCCCGCTTGTCGGTATTGAATACGCATATGTCGCCCGAGTCTGTACCGAAAAACAGTCTTTCTCGAAATTCGGCGATACAGCAGGCAGGCGAAAATTCTCCGCCGCATCGTTCCTCTGAGCTGAGGACGGGGGAGAAAGCTCCGCTTTCCCGGTCATAGACAAGGTATAGCTGCTCGCCCTCCGGAAGGTGATATTCGTTTTCACCATCATAAAAGACGGAAAAGGCATAGACTGTTCCGTAGGGCTCGTTTTCGCCACCGTGATCGCGGATCGGTACGTACATGAGATCAAGCTCCGGATGCTCTTCTATTGCTCCCGCGCCCGGTCGCACGTAGCAGTTGTCCGGAAATCTGAGTATGACCGCCTTGTTCTCGCTATCCAGCGCCTCTATGTATCCGCTTTCGCTGTAGCTGTATCTGAGTCGGTCGTTTAAGTAGGAGCCAACTCCGTCTATGCAGAACCATTCGTATCGGTTTATATTCTCACGGTCACTCCGGTCAACGGAACGGGAATCTGCCAGCATCATCTGTCCTCCCTCCGTGAGCAGGCATAGATATCCCTTCCATTCGGTCAGCTTGGAGCGTGAGCTTATTCTGTTCCGTATCCGAGGATCGATCGGATGAGAGCAATGCAGAACCGTGCGTTCAAGATTTAAAGCCTGCTTGCTTATCCTTTCAAGACCGCCGGGGGAGAGGAAAACGGGATCGTCCGTAAAGTTGCACGCCGCGCCTGCGCAGGGAATGTTGCTTACCCCCTCCACGGACGGATATATGCGGGGAAGCAGTGCCGACGTGGACCTGTCGGTATTGTATTCTCCCGTGTGATAGTATGCTGTAGCATCGGAGGATACCGCTCCCTTCATTACCGCTAAGATAGAGGCGCTTGATACCATTGCTACGTTAGGGACATTGCCAATACCGTCGTTGAAGTGGTTAAATATGCCGATATACGAGGGCTCGTTTGTTCCGTTCAGATCATTGCCGGTATAGAATACCGTATTAGGAAGCTTGGGATTGCCGGTGAAGAACACCTTTCCGTCATAAGCGCATACGACTGTGCACCCATTAATAGCATCGCTTGTAGGTAGTTCAGTTGAAAGTCCGCTTTTGTATACTGTGGCTAAATTTTCGATCGGCGCATATTCGTTATATTTTCCCTTGCCGTGAACGTATATATCCAGTCCTATGTCTTCCGGCAGTACCCTGACGGAAACGGTGCTGTTCTCCGGATCGTCGGTGAACATACGAGCCTCCTCTCTGTCTGTCTTTACAGAGAGTATGGAGAGAAATGGGTCACATATCGGGAATTCATACCATTTTCCCATTTCCTCACCGCTTCGCTTGGTGGCACTGTCCCGAAGCAGTACACAGTAGGTATTGGCGTTTATTACGATCTGACAGTGGGAATATGCGAAGTTTTCCGGAAATCTTATCTCGCATTTTCCCTCCGCTGCGCTGTACGATAGGTTTGCGCCGTGTGGGGTTGCGCATTCTGCCCGATAAACATTACTTTGGTTCCATACTGTTCCGGTAAGCTCTTCTGTAAAGATAACCCCGCCGATATGCGTGGTCTTGCTCGGAGTCCACACTCCTTCAGCTCCGTACCATACGTCGTTAGAGCACGCAGTGTAAAGCGTTACTGATTCGGCGCAGGAATTGATGCCCATGCTGAAATCGGAGTACGGATGGTATGCTCCGTCATAGCATACGCTTGTTGCGGCAAGCCAAAGCTCCCTCAGCGGAGCATGGGGGTTTGCCGACATTGTGCTCTCATCCAGAACATCGCAGGCATTAAAGGCGAATTTTGAGTAAGGGCTTCTTAAGACCACTCTTTCAAGGGAGGTCATGGCTCCAAGTGAGTACTCGGGAAAGGAGATCGGCGCTTCAACCACCAGCTGAACTGTCTGAGTCAGAGCGCGGAATATCGAATAGTCCACCTCAAGTATCCTCAGATCTTCACCTTGGAAAATGTCGTTTTTGGGAATGAAGGCGTATTTCAGCTCAGAGACGTTGCGAGAGGTGCCTATTATTCGAAGATGTTTTTCCCCGTATGCGTCTGAGACTGCTTCGTATATCCAGCCGTAGTGCGATACATGAGATTTGTACCGACTGTCGACGGTGAATTTTTCTGTGAATCTGTCCGTCAGCATGTTTCTTTGCTGGTACGGAACGCCGTTACTGTATGTTACGGGAACGTATCCGTTCTCATCCACGCGGCTGACAGCCCCGTTTTCTCCAAGCACCCAATATGCGGTTCCGTCAAGAAGATAGCATTTCCCACCTTCCTCAAAAAAAGCCGACGGATGCTCGGCTATCCGATCTCCGACCAGCCACGCATTCGGTTCAAAGCCTTCGGCTTCAAGCTGTGTCAGCGGTACTCGGTAAAGTGAGCTGCCTATGTGTGCAACAAGATATTCGGCACCGCCGTTACCGCGAAAGCCGAAGATCCCGTGGACTCTTCCCTTTCCCTTGAATAGCTTTCGCCAGCCCGGTACTGTTTCAATGGCACCGCCGTTTTCCGACTCGTAATCGCGCCACATATTCACTGAATACGCCATGCGATCAAGCGAAACAGCGGATGGCTCCGATGCAATGTCCATTCCCACAAAGCCGCTCAGCTCACGGGAATATATATTGCTTTTTCCCTTCAATGCCCGCCCGTATTTAGTGTTTAGCATTTTTGTGTTAAATTCCTTTCGTTTGGTTTTGAATGCTGCCGTCCCGCGGCTATGCTCCCGCCCTTATCAGTTTAAGGGTTGCGCACCTCAGCTTTAAGAAATCCCTCGTATTTGCCGTGCGCGACCGTGGGTAATAAGCCTTAGGACCGCATAATTCAATTTCTGTTATATAAGAGGCGCATTCCCTCATTCCGCGTTGCTTAAAACGCGGGACATGGGAACGCGCCCCGATACTACTGTTGCTGCCGATGAGCGGCTATAGGCATCTGAGCGCGGATGTGCCGCTTGGAGCTTATGCTGCTACGGTGTCGGTTACGCGCAGCTCAGATGCCCGGCGCTTTATTACCAGCCGTTATTAACGGCGCGTGGAGTATCCGTCTGACGTCTTTTGAGTATCTCGCGTACGGAAATATCGTATTCAGCGCGGTATTTCTCAGCTTTTGCCACGTCGTCATCCAACCATACGTAATAAGCCACTAAGAGAGCCGCCGCCTCGGAAAGGCAGGGGTCGATGCCAAGCTCGTCATTCATTGTATCGTAGGAAAGCGGTGGCGGAGCATAGCTGTACTCTACGGTGTAAGCGGTGCTTTCGCCTCTGGGTATCAATACCCGGGAGCCACGCAGGGTATAATCGCCACCCTCGACGTTAAGTACTGACAGAAAGCCGTCCTCATTGCGCATATCGTACGAATATAGCTCTGAATATAGCTCAGGTTTGCCCTGCTCGGAAAGTCTGTCGTAGATGCATGCGTTGAGAACAGAATGAGCATTTTCTCCCGAAAAGCTCAGTGTAAGGCTGTCACAGCCGGCGAAAGCGCAGGCTTTTGCCGTGTATTTGCCGCTTTTTTCGGATAATTCCTCTTTGAAGGCATCGGTTCCGTGAGTGTAGCTTACCGTCAGTGAACCGGTGTATTCAAAATAGAAACCTATACCGCGCGGGGAGTGTATTGTGAAGCTTTCGCCGGATTTCCTGTATTCAGCGGGGCGGGGATGAAAGCTGCATATTTTAACTGTCTTTCTGAGTGGGATGAGTGTTCTTAGCCTTGAAAGCGCCAGATTTGCCGCGTGAAAGAAGGAATCCTCGTCATCAAGCTGCGTGATAAATCCTAACGCGCATACGGTATCCCGAAGTTGGTATCCGTTCATGTTGTCCAATTTCCTTTCTTGTTGTTAGGGTGATTGCCCGAGACGGTAATCTCGCAATGCCGCCTTTGTACTTATACACAGCCCGGTCAGATGACAAGCTGTGTTGCTGCGCCGACGGTTGAGGGATCGGTGGCTGTAGCGGCGTTGTATGCCTCTCCGGATGTGCCTACCAGAGAACACATCATAAGGTGCTTGTAGCTGTTATGCACCACGGACATCCTGGCTCTTCCGTGAAGAAGGATGTTGTCGTTTCGGTCAAACTGATCATTGCGGCTTATCTGGAAGGGAGTACGGTCATAGAACATAGAACCGCCGTTATATCGGTTGGATTCGTCGGACTGAATGATAAAGCGGTCAACATCCGATTCCCAAAGAGGAAGAACTATAAGCTGCCAGCCGCCGGCAAGCACGTTTATGTCGTTGTCGGACGTTCCCGGACGGAACTGTGTGCCGATGGCGCGACGGACCGCGTTTTCCAATGCCCAGCGGTTTCCGGGAATATATATCTTATTGAAGGTGTATCCCAGAGGGGTGCCGCTCTCGCTCTTCATCTGTCTGCCCATGACAGCCATTGCTGACATGAGCTCGGCAATCATATCGGAGTCGACGGGAGCGGTATTTGCGTAATAGTAGCTGTTAGACTGGGTGCCTGCGGTATCCCCGGTGCCGTAGGTGTGAAGCTTGTTGAACAGAGATTTGCCGTCGGCGGTGGTAAGGTTGAAGGTCTTGCCGGCAAATGTCATGCTGGGCGCTATTCCCTTGTAAAGAGCCTGCTGAGCGAACTCGTTTCTGGTGAGCCAATAAGAGCGGATCAGCTTGCGGACACGCTTTGCGATTTCATTTCTGTTGCTGTCCTCTATAAGCGTCTTGTTTATAACGCAATCTCCCTTGAATTCGGTATGCTCAACATAGTGTCTTGCAATCTCCTTGGATGAAAGCTCGGCGCCTGTATCCCCCTCGTCTACCGCGTTCAGGATTCCAAGCTCGTTTTCGAGGAAGTATGCTTCCGCGAAGCGATCGGAGGATGCAACGTTATAGATCAGCTTGTCGTACTGTCCCTGCTGACGGCAGAGATTGCTCTCCTCCTCGATTATAATTCTGATCGGTCTGTCAAACTTACCGATGGATGCGTTTGTGTCGGTGGAGTAACCGACGTTAGATGTTAACATATATGCCATTTCTGTTGTAATTTTCCTTTCTTTTTTGATTATGTATTTGTTGATTTTGTGTTTTTGCCATAATACGCGACAATACGCGACAATACGCGACAATACGCAACAATACGCCACATAACGAAAGTATTTTTAGCTCCTGTCGGCTGTCGCAGTATAATGTCAGCTTGCTCTGAGACCGGGCTTATCAGAAGGCTCCTGCATTTCGCCAAAGCCTCTCAAGCTCGCTTCCAGTGGCAGTAATGCCCCATTTTGCCAGCTCCTCCCGATCGGCTCTTGTAAACACCTCTCCCGAGGAGGGTTTGTTGCGTGAGGAAGAAAGATGGCTTTTGCCGTCCGTGCGTTCTGCATCTCTTACGCCCCGTGTAAGACCGTTTGCATCGCGCACGCCTTCCTCGAGATTGTCAAAGGGTAGGGAATTGCGGCTTTTTACCGCGTGAAATGCTTCCTCGGCAGTGATAATACCGCTTTTTCTCAGCTCGAGATACCGCTCATGCCCGGGAAAATCCGAAATCGCGCTATACTGTATGTCGGAAACACTGTTTAGCCGTCTTAGTTCATCTTCACCGTCTATAAATTCAGTGCCCGGGAATGCTTGCCCGTCTGTATTCTGTTCCTCATAGAGCGCTTCTTCACTGTCGACGTCGGTGCTTTTTTCATCTTCGGCTGCGTTATCGAATGCGATACCGTTTGCCTTATCATTCGCACCTTCAGCTTCGTTTGTCGGATCCGCTTCATGAGGCGCGGTGTTTTCTATTCCACTCTGCGCCGCGACCTGATAAGCGCGGATCACGTCTGTTTCTTGGTTTTCCATTCTGTTACCTCCTTTCTTTACTTATTTGTGTGGCTGCGGATTATTTTCTTTCTCCGCCACGCACGCGCAGGTCGCCGCCTGTTACTGCCGTTGAGGATACGCCGTTGGTTCTGAAAGGCTTTTCCGCACCGTTAACATAGGCGGTTCCGCGAAGGTCACTGCTTGCGTGCTTGGGAGCCGCTATGTTGGCTGAATTAGGCTTTGCTGTTGCTTTTCTCATGATATCACCTCCTTTCTGTCGGAATAAATTGACTAAGGTTTTCCGTTTTCTGTCGCTTCATCCCGTCTGGATGCGGCAATTCCCAAAAAATATTCGGAATTGAATCGTCCAAGTGGATGATGGAGTCTGTCAAGACATTGCCACAGGAGAAGCACCGAGCTGTATTCGTGAGGATCTCCGAGGACTCCGGATGAAAACTGGGAGACCAGCTTGTCGGAGATCTGCTCTCGCTTGCTTTCCATCTCATCAGCGGTGTCGGTGGCAAACAGAAAGTCGTCGTAGTAATAATATTCTCCCCTTGATTCATCATAACGGAGAAAATCGTATCGGCTAAAGCTGTCACTTACCCTCTTGCCCATTGAATCAACGTAAGTCAGTTTTCTCGGTTGGTCTGAAAATGCAAGATACAGTTCAAATATTATCCTGTCCATCTCAGCAAAGGCGACCTGCTTCATTACCCGCTTGGAAGCCATTCTTCCTGCGGACTGATCTACCTGGATCTGCTTTGCCCTACCTGATTGGGCAGTAGCATCCGCGTGTCCCTGGAAGGAATCGGTAATTCCCATGGAGCGCTTTGCCATCTGATATACTCTTTCTGCGTTTGCAATATCCTGCTCAATGTCGACTGTGGTATCAATAACGCCGTATGCCCCCTTGTTTTCTCCCTCACGCAGCCTGAGTACCCGCGTATTTATTGAATTGTCAATGCGAAATTCAGATTCTATTGGCAGAACGGGGAAGACACTTGCCCCCATAAGCTTGGCGTGTATCCTGCTTTCCAGCTTGTTGAGCTCTTGCTGATACGGACGGATGAACTCGCAGTCTGATTCTCCGTACCATCTGTCTGAGCGGGTAATATTGGTCCTGATCACTATAGGCATGGAATTGGGTGTGTACCAAGGAATCCTTACCGTTTCGTCTTTGCAGTGTTCAAGCCCGATGCTTTTTAGCTCTCTTGCGTTGATCTCCTCATAATACTGATCCGTAAGCACGGGAGTATACTTGCCACAAGTGCATTTTTCGTGAGATTTACCGCAATTTGAGCATGTTTTAATCTTGCGTGAATAGTAGTTTGGGATGTCCTCCAGCACAACATCTCCGCTGAATATGAATTTGGACAGCCTGCCTTCAGTGTCGTAATAAAAGGCAGTCACGACCTCTACCGTTTCTCCGTCCCTGCTTTCTTCATCAGCCGATGGAGAGAGCATTTCTGCGGCTTCCCGGGAGAGACTGTACCGCTCGGTCAAGTCGCGTACAGTGGTTCTGCCTCTTATAAAGCAGTAGTCCATGTCGCGTATTTCCGATCTGTTTGGCTGTGGGAAAAAATCAGTTGGATCCACTGCTGAAACGCATACTGCGCCGTCGGTGCCTCTCCTTCTTATTCGGTTATCCCATTCGAGCAAATAAATCGCTACGCCGGCTACAGTGACATCTCTCTCGGTTATGTCCACGATCCGCTCGAAGTCGATACGGTTGCGTTCCTTCATGCACAGACGCTCTACCGTTGCGGCAAGTTGCTCGTTTTCCGCGGTAAACTCCTCCGCTTCAACCCTCGCCGAGGGGATTACTGTGCTGACTATGGATTCAATTATCTCGTAGGTTACGTTACGGCAGAATGCCGCCTTTTCGTTTGAGCCGTCTATTGCGGTATCACCTCTGTATTGCGCGCGGTGCTTTTCGAAGTCCGTTCTCGCGCTTTGAGAGGCAATTACCGCAGATTCGTAATATTCCTGCATTCTTTGCAGCTTGTTTCCTTCAATTATCATTTCTGCTTTTGTCCTTTCATGCTTTGCCCTTTCCTTTCGTTATTGTTCTGACCGGTGCTTTAAAATAATGTGATCTCTCCTTGAAATAAAGCGGGTACACATATCTCTGGTTTTACGGATCTCCCCAACGTCGGCGCATGATCTCCTGCTCCTCCTCACTCGCACTGTAATAATCGGATAGCATATCCTCCGTCCATTTCCTGCGGGAATCCCTTACCCGGGGAAGCGCGGCAGGACGCGCAAATGATACCGCAAAGTATCTCAGCGCATCAGGGATGTGGGTTATCTCATGAGGCTCGGTGGAGCAATCTGTGGGATAACGGCTGTCTATCTGCAAAAGCGGAAGATTTTTAATCAGCTCCGAGCAATTGGAGAATATCTTTAAACGGGGTTCTCCGTCTGCATTCAGCCTTAGCAGCTCCTTTATGCAAAGCCAACCGGCTTCACGGTCGTTTGAGGATCTGACTATTCCCTTGAGTCCTGCTGCCCGAAACAGATCAACCTTTTCCTTTCCGCTTTCCTGTGAGCGCGACCACATATCGGGTGGAGCGTATGTACAGTAGATGCGTTCCTCCTCCGTTGTCATCGACACCGCCTTTTCTGCGGCTACCGAAATACCGTAGCCGGACTCCGATACCTCGCGGTACACATACGCGTTTCCTGAGCTGTCCACCGCTATCCAAAGGCAGGCAAAGCAGTCCAAGCCGTAGTCAAAGGCTCGGAATCTCCTCCAATCACCCGGTATGGGGAAGGGCTGACAAACGTGTAAGTCTCTTCTGAATTCCGGAAAATACGCACCTTCGCAAGCATCCCAATCCCCATCTCGCCATGCCCGTCGAAGGCTTTCGGGAAGCGCGTCAAGTTGCTTTACGTATTGCGGCTGCTCCTTGCACAGCGCTACGTTGTCTGTAACCAACGCCTGGGTAAAGGAATAGTCATCCGCCGTTTCACCCGGTAGATACCGGCGGTCTATAAATATCCTTTTTATATATGCGTGACCGACTCCGCCCGGATTGCAGGTCAGATACAGTCTTTTGGGGAAGCTGTTTACTCCGCGTATGCAAACCCGAAGAACAGATAGCTGGTGCTCGGTCAGCTGAGTAGCCTCGTCAACGTAGATAATGTCGTATTCCTGCCCCTGATACCGAAGCAGGTCTGCATCCGACGCGCAGTATCCGAAGTTGATGCTTGATCCATTTGGGAGCACCATCCGCTTATCACGGTCATTGTATTTTGCTATTCCGTGAAGTAGCGCGCGCAACGGAAGAATGTGGTTGTTGGTCAGCTCCGGATATGTCCTGCGAACAATCAACTGCTTAATGCCTCCGTGAGATAACGCCATTATGACCGCCTTTGTTCGCACTGCCCAGGATTTTCCTCCTCCTCTTGCGCCACCGTATCCTACTACCGCGTGGGTATCCAGGAGGAATAATCTTTGCTTTTCGTTAGGTCTGCCAAGCTTGATTTCCATAATACTTCCTATCCCTCAGCTCATTTCTCTTCTTACGTATTCAAATACAGCGGCTCATTCCGCATACCCCTCTCCACCGTCATCAAAGTGTATCTGTACCACCGAGTCGTTGTTGATGGCAGCATTGAAGCGCTCACGGTCAAAATCCAGACGAGCCATTGCCGCATCGTGCTGTAGCTGTTCTCCGACTGTGGGTATTCGGTTGGCTTTTCTGAGGATCTCAAGGGCATCTCTCAGCGCGACGGTTATTTCCCTCAGTGACCTTGTGTCCATTTTTGAGAATATCCGCTCCGTTTTCTGAACGGTCAGACCGTCATCCTCCGGTAGCTCAAAGCCGGGTTCCGCGCCGTCAACAATGTATCGGTAGAACTGTTGCTCATCCTTTACTGCCGCTTCTATTCTGTCTACCAGGATACGGGCGGTATTGCTGACCTGCATGAACCTTTCGACATCCTCTTGGGTGCGCCGTTCAATTATCATCCGAGAAATGGCATCTGAGCGCTGCCTTCGCTGTTCCCGCCAGTTTTCGCCGCGGGAGCGGACGGCGATCGCGTTGGCGGAAACTCCGTATTTTTTTCCGAGAGAGCTGTACGTGCTTGACGTGTCTGAAATGTATTCCGCACGTATTTCCTCCCAATTGATTTTTTCCGTCATATAATCCTTTCCTTTGTTTCTGTTTCCTCCCGGGCAACTAATACACTGTCTGCTCATTCTTGCTTTTTTTTCGGGTGATCTGCCGATCGCATAAACACTGTAACATAAAAAAAATCCGTTTTGGCACCGATGTAAGCCGTTTTGTATTAAGGTTTCTTAATATCCGACGCATTTACCGGAATTGATAGCTTGTTGCAGGGAATAGCTACTCTGTGTTTTTCGGTGTGACTTTTCTTTTTTTACACGCAAAAAAGCCCTTTGCATTGAGCGTTTGGTACGCAAAATGCAAAGGGCTTTTCAGCATCTGTTACTTCATAATTATAACTGCGCGCGTATGCGCGTGCAAGAGGCTCTGTATGCGGTGGGAACGCATAAACTCAATATCTGGCGGTATGCTCGTCATCCAGTCCGGATGGATCGTTACCGTAGTCCTTGGGAAGATAGTCAGTGTCGCTGTCTCCGTTACAGCCGCTGCATCCGCCGCCACAGCTAATCATAAGCATAACGAGCGAAGATGCGATGACCAACATTACGGCTCTGATCATAAATGCAAGAAGATTATTAACGGTGCGATTTTTTCTGTTCTGAGTGTTGTTCATAATATTTGTTCCATTCCCTTCAGTTTATCAACGGTTACTTGTCTGAGACGCAACGGTTTTGGGTGTGAGCTCTTGCTCATGCCTCACGGAATATCCCAGATCTTATCGTTTTCGTACGGATCGCGGGGGGATTTGGGCGGTGAAGAGGCATTGGTATCCGAGCTGTCGACTGAACTTCCGTTTCCGTGCCCGTTGTTATTCTCGTTTTCGGATTCGCTTCCGCTCGATTGGGAGTTGCCCGATTCCCGGTCGGTTTCTTGTGGGTTATCCTCCACACAGGAAAACATCGAGGAGACCAATATGGCGGAAAGTAAAAAAGCCAGAGCCGATCTTAGCGATCTTGTTATTTTCGATACGTTCATCAGCGATATGACAGTCAGTTCTCCGTAATTCTTCTGTTTGGATCCTTTGAGGATATAAGTCATTTTAACACATCATCTTTGTTTTGTCAGTATTTTTTTTGATTGTTTACATTCTTTTTACAATGACAGCGCTTTTTTGCGGGTGTAATATTAACAAGTCAACGTCACTTGTGTGTGTAAAATTGTGCATATTCCCGAAAATAGATTTTTTTTTGCAGAACTATTGACATTTTTTGAATTTGCGGTTATATTAAAGCCACAAAGTTGATTCGGCTTTGACGGAGAAATAACGGAAAAACCTTACGGTGTATGGCTTTGTGAGATTTTGTGCGTTGCTCCTCCGTTCAAGATTTTTCGAAATCCGAAAGGAAATGCTTATGTTACCTATCAATACGCCGTCGGCAGAAATGCTCAAGGCTTTGTTGGCTGAGGGCATAAATGAAGCAGACCTGTTAGCCGCGGTTAAGTTGGATCTTGACCGAAACGGAAGCTTTGGCGAGGCTTATCTCGCTTTGGATATGACGGGGCGGAGGATCTGTAGCTACGATGCCGCTACAGACACCCTTGATCTCTATCCTATGGATACCTTTAAGGATCAGTACATAGATAACTTTACCTCCACTAACAGGATACTTGTGATGTCGTACCCCGCTCCGTTTGAGGATAGGCGCGAGGGTGAGGATGACTGTAGCTTTAACGAGAGATCGGCTGAATATCGCAAGTCCGGTACAACGCGCGTTCTCGGCTATTGTACCAATGCCTGTAAGCGGAGACTTTTTACGTTTATAACCGTATGGGAGCGATTCCAGCGCGGCGACGTGGTCTCCGATAATGACGCGATCTTTCTTCAGTTTAATGCCAAGTGCCCCAAGTGTGGCACAGTGTATCCAAACCAAGATGTACGCATTTGTGAGCATTGTAGTAAGCGTAAGGGAATGATCCTTCGGCTGCTTGCCTACTTCAAGCCATTTAAGCTCCAGCTGTTTACTGTGCTTGTTTGTATGTTCCTGACCTCTGCACTCTCTCTGCTCAGTCCTGTTATCAGCGGTCAGATACTTTTCGACCAGGTTATCAGCCTGCCAACCTTCTCCGAGACAGGAGAGCAGATAACCGGTAAATTGCACGAGCTGAAATATGTGTTTATCCTTGTGGGTGTAATGATTGGAATGGCGCTTTTGCAGCTGTTCGTAGGCATCATGCAGAACCGCGCTAATGCCCATATGTCGACTCGCGTTACAAAGACGATGAAGAATGATATTTTCGGTGCTATGTGCGGTCTGTCTATATCTTACTTCAATCAGAACCCGACGGGAAGACTTGTGAACAGAGTGAATTACGATGCAGTCAAGATCAGAAACTTCTATATCGACGGTGTTCCTCATCTGATAGTAAATGCGCTGAACTTCATTGGTCTGACTGTTTTCCTCTTTATGATAAACTGGAAGCTGACACTCATAGTTTTTATTCCTGTTCCGATTATAGTCATTATTTTCAAGACTATGCTTCCCAAGCTCTGGAGAAGCTACTCCAAGCAATACCGCCGCTCCTCGTCGCTCAATGCCATGCTCAACGATACTCTGACCGGTGTGCGCGTGGTCAAGGCATTTGCCAAGGAAGCGGAGGAGACCAACCGTTTCTATCAGTATTCCAGCCGCCTGTATTCGGCTAACCTCAGAACTAATATTATTACTCTGAGCATCTTCCCGGTGGTCGGCCTGCTGATCGGTCTTTCATCTACTGCTATCTGGGGCTTTGGAGGTATTGAGGTTATGGGCGGTACGATGACATACGGTCAGCTTACTACCTATCTCAGCTATATCGGAATGATATTCGGTCCCTTGAACTTTTTCACAACCTTTACAAATCTTCTTACAGATACTATAAACTCGGCTGAGCGGATGTTCGAGGTCATTGACCAGATCCCCGAAATATCCGATTCAAAGGATGCCAAGCACCTGGACGATATAAGGGGAGAGATAGTTTTCAATAACGTTTGCTTCCACTATTCCCCCAACCGTCCTATTCTCAAGGATGTTTCATTTACTATTCACGCAGGTGATCACGTTGGTCTGGTGGGGCATACCGGTAGCGGTAAAAGCACTATTGCAAACCTTATAACGAGAATGTACGATGTTATCTCGGGTACCATTACGATTGACGGAATTGATCTGAAGGATATTGAGATCCAGTCCCTTCGGCGTAATATAGCCATCGTTTCACAGGAGATATTTATTTTCCGGGCAACTATAGCTGATAATATAAGATACGCCCGTCCCAATGCTACGATGGCAGAGGTCATTGAGGCAGCAAAGGCGGCAAACGCCCACGATTTCATTATGGCGCTACCCGAGGGCTATAACACAATGGTCGGTATCGGTAGCCGTTCTCTTTCCGGAGGTGAGCGTCAGCGCATCTCTATTGCCCGCGCCCTGCTACTTAAGCCGTCGCTGCTCATTCTTGACGAAGCGACCGCCGCTATGGATACCGAGACCGAACGTCTGATAAGCGAGGCAATTGATAAGCTGGTAAAGGGTAAGACCACGATCAGCATAGCCCACCGCCTTGCTACTCTTAAAAATTGCAACTATCTGATGGCTATTGAAAACGGTAGTATAGCAGAGATGGGCACCGAGCAGGAGCTGATGGATAAAAAGGGAGTTTATTATAAGCTCTGGACACTTCAGACTCAGCAGATGCAGAAGGTGCTCAAGGGTGAGTAACACCCGAGGCTTATCAAAGCCTGTGTTTTCGCGGCATTATTGACGCGCGGGCTTTAGGAACAGGGTCGGATGACCTTTGGCATGAAAGGAAGGCAGTCATGGAAGAAAACAAAAATGCGGTTTCAGTGAACGAAGAAGAAGTGGATATTTTTTACAAGCGTCAGTCTGTGACCTTAACTGTGGATAATGCCAGGTTCTACCGTTCGGAGGGCGGACTAATCTCTCTTGAGCTTAAGGGAGAGGGTGGAGAAGTGGAGAGATTTGAGCGCGTGGTAGCGGTCAGAGCCTTTCCCATAACCGATCCTGATGCTTTTATTTCCATTCGTGAGCCGGATTCATCCAATCACGAAAAGGGCGCGGAGATCGGTATCATTCCCGAGCTTGAAGCCTTCGACGGAGAAAGCGTCGCTCTTTTACGCGAGGAGCTCGGTCGCAGATATTTTACTCCCAGGATATTAAAGATCTTTTCTATGAAGGAAAAGCTTGGCCACCATTACTGTGACGTTAATACCGATGCGGGAAAGTTCAGCTTTGTACTCAGAAACGCCGGATCCAATATCCGCACGCTTGAAGACGGACGGGTTCTGATCTTCGATATCGACGGAAATTGCTTTGAGATACCGGATCCGGATAAGCTGGACAAGGCAAGTTACCGTAAGATAGAGGTTTATCTGTAATCGGTGGATGCTTATTGCTGTAACCCCGGTATGCGATACCTGAATGCCGCGATGCTCCCTCAAATCAGGGCGTGGCCTTCATGTTGCTCCGTATACGCCTATGCTCTGACGTAAGCACAATTAAGTCATTGACGTATACAGAGCCGAAGAAAGGAATTACATTGCTATGAAACTTATGTACGTGCTTCCCCGGGCTGATGAGCAGGCATACGAGGCGGTTGCTTCATCAGGGGAAAAAATAATGTACTGTCTGCCGTATGACATTGAGGGGACGGAGTTCGTCGAGGGATATATGCTCTTTACCGATCTGGCTATCTACCGATTGCTTTCGGGCAAGGTGCTTCTTCGCGTGCCGTTCTCCGAGCTTTCGGATTTCAGCACTGAAATAATGTACGGAAGCGTTGGGCTTTATGCCAAGCGCAACGGAAGCTCGGTGCTTCTGTGCCGCTTTATATCCGGACGTAACCTGCCCAGATACAGCGTTGTCGTGGGCGGATGCGAGATGCTTGCTCGGCGAGCTCAGGGTGAGCTTCCTGCCTCTGATGAGCCGGAGCGCTACTGTCCGAAGTGCGGCAGACCGTATCTGCTGCACACAAAGATCTGCCCCTTTTGTCGTGACAATAAGGAGATTTACCGCAAGCTTTGGGGAATGACTCGCGGTCTGCGTCTGATGATGCTGTTTCCGTTGTTCGCAGCTATCCTCTCTGTTGTTTTCAGATTTCTTCTGCCCTTCGTTCAGAAGACCGCTATTAACGATTACATATTGAATGAAGCTCGCGCTGACGATTATCTCCTGCATTTTGCGGTTATTATCGGCGCAATAATCATGCTTGATCTGGCACACAGGGCGATCAACGTTCTGCAGGGCCGTATTGCCTCTGTTTCAGGTAACCGATTTACAAGAACTCTTCGCGCTATCCTTTTTGAAAAGATTCAGATGCTTTCCATGAACAGTATATCCGCAAAGACCACCGGCGATCTGATGGGAAGAATAAACAACGACGTAAACGTGGTTCAGAATTTTATGACCCATTTGCTTCCCACCTACTTCGCTCAGCTCTTTTCCTTTATTCTGGCACTTGTACTGTTGCTTTGGCTGAATCCGCTTATGTGCCTTTTTGTGTTCGTTCCTTTGCCCATAGCTGTGTTTGCTATATTTAAGTTCCGTAAAAGCATGCGGCGTAGAAATATTCACGCGTGGCTGCTCGGTCAACGGACCAACCATCTGCTTCAGGACGTTATAAACGGCGCCCGTGTGGTAAAGTCGTACGGTAACGAAGCTAACGCTATTGCGGCGTTTGAGGCACATACCGAGGCGCAGGCGGTGGTGGATGAGAACAACGGTAAGGTGTTTGATACGGTGTTCCCTATACTCGGATATGTCGTCAGATTCGGAAGCTATCTTATTCTGCTTTACGGCAATATCCTGCTTTTCCAAGGGGGGATGGACGTTGGTACGCTCAACCAATTTAATAGCTATGCTAACATCATCTACGAGCCCCTTATGCAGATAACCGCTATTCCGCGTAATATTTCCGCCTTTATGACCTCCCTCAGTAAAATATTTGAAATACTTGAAGAAGAGCCCGACGTTGCCGACGTTAAGATGCCTAGGAATGACCGCATTAAGGGTGACGTCGAAATTAAGGACGTGACCTTCGGATACGAAAGCTATAATCCGGTTTTGAAAAACATTAATCTAAGCGTTAAAAGCGGAGAGATGATCGGTCTTGTGGGGCACTCCGGCTGTGGAAAAACCACACTTATCAATCTTATAATGCGTTTGTATGAGGTCAACAGAGGCTCTATTGAGATCGACGGTATCAATATCAAAGAGTTCAGTCAGAACGCCCTCCGCTCGCAGATCGGTGTCGTGCTTCAGGAAACACACCTGTTTTCAGGTTCTATTCGTGATAATATAAAATACGGTAATCCTCATGCCACAAATGAAGAGGTGGTCATGGCGGCACGAGCGGCAAATGCTCACGATTTCATTATGAATCTGCCCGAAGGATATAATACCATGGTGGGGGAAAAGGGATTCTCTCTTTCCGGCGGGGAACGCCAGAGAATTGCTATCGCACGAGCTCTTATTCATAACCCCAAAATCCTTATTCTTGACGAAGCTACCGCTGCTTTGGATACGGAAACCGAAAAGCAGATCCAGGACGCACTTAATAAATTGGCGGTAGGACGTACTACCTTCGCTATCGCTCACCGCCTATCTACTCTCCGCAATGCCGATAAAATTCTCGTTCTCGATCACGGTAATGTGGTTGAATTCGGTACCCACGTTCAGCTTCTTGATAAACGGGGCTATTACTATAAATTGGTTATGGCTCAGAAACGCGCGGCAGAAAGCGGCGTGGATATTGAAGACTGAGGTGCACACGCAATGGAAGAGAGCGAAAGTCCCCCGTTGCTACAAGAGAAAAAGCATTCTTTTCGATACCGAGCAAGTCTGAAACGCGCATCAAGACAGATAAGGCAATCCTCATTCCACCGAATTACGGTTAACCTCGCGCTGTAGAAGATAAGACATCCCTTTCGATACAGTGAGAGAGGCGAAGCCAAACAATAAAAAAGAACAGCGCCGCGAGGCGAGGGAAACCGCCGTCGGAGTTTGACGGCGGTTTTGCTTCGCCAAGAGCAATAAAAAAAGCCCGATGGGGGGCTTTTTTTATTGCGTAAACCGACTCTGCCGCCGCGAGTTTCGAGAGAAATTCGGGGAAAGGCGGCAGAGCGGACGCGGCGCGACGGTGGAGGGAGAACAGATCAACCTCCATAATAAAACCATATTCGAAAGTTTTTGCCCCGCTTTTTTCAAAA
>JAFVTO010000174.1 GCA_017503165.1 Clostridia bacterium
ACCGCTATCTTCCGGGGTGCTGCTCCATGCTTGCAAACGGAGCTATGTAGAAAGAGTTTTCTTTTGATTTTTCGAAATGATCCACAAAACAAACAAACTAATAATATCAGCACAGAAGAAAAATTGGCATATCAATGCTAAGATGGAAAGAGTTTTCTTCTCATTGATATTTTTTGCTAAAGCGAAAACCGAAATAAAACTGCTCGTTATCAAAACAATGTAGTCAAACAATATAAGCATAAGGATCAAGGGCAATGTCATAAAAATCATTAAGGATGATATAAGTCCCATAACAAAAATGATGACATAAGAGGGGATATGTACGAGCTTGATGATGAGAGCGGAACTAATCAATTTATATGGATCATCTTTGCGTGAAAAAACGATAAATGCTATATTGCAAACCAACGGTAAAATAAAAAACAATCCAATAAGTATATACGCCTCAAGGTCAGAATCAATATTGGCATACCCAGCGCTTGCTATGCCTCCCAAAACAAACGAGTATGGGAAGAGCATCGCGGGGATTAAAAGTAATTTTTTCATTTTACACCCTCCTTTGCCGTGTTGATGGAGGCGATCAGTATTCTGCGGATTGAGCCGCAATCGTGCAGAACATTTTTCGCAATCTCTTCCGAAATGATATTCGCTTTTTGCGCAATCTCAATCCAATATTCTGTTTCATAACTCTCTTTGAGAGAAATTTGCAACTTAGCAACGAAATCCGCTTTGCTATGAGCATATTTTGCCTCTCTGATATTTGCGCCGATACTTGTACCGCTTCGTTCAAGCTGATTGGATAAAGAATAATGACCTTTAATGCCGTCTGTCAAATTCAAAATTTTAACTGCAAATTCGGTTGACATATCTGCAAGTTTGTTTTCTGCCATAGTTATCACCTCTTTCGCTTATTATAGCATAAATCGAAGTAAAAGTCAATGAAATCGTGCTACGCACGATGAAATCCTCACTCCGTTTGGATGAAATCTTCAGCCTACGGCTTCAGATGAAATTAAATCCGCCCTATCTCTCCCCGCGAAGCGGGATTTCATCGCGAAGCGATTTCATCCCACGTCAGTGGGATTTATCCCGTCCGCAAGGACGGATTTAGTTGAAAAAAGCCATCCGCTTACGCGAATGGCTTTTTTCTTGGCAGGGGTACTAGGATTCGAACCCAGGACACGCGGTTTTGGAGACCGCTGCTCTACCAGCTGAGCTATGCCCCTGTATATTGTTTTTTACGGCAACTGCATCTAACCAAATCCGCAGCGCTTATTAACATACGGTATTATATCATACTCGCCGCGGAATTGGTTTAATACATTGTAGATTTTGTTTTAACAATCTGTTACTTAGTCCACAAATTCGTGGTAAATAGCGTTAATTGCAAGCTGGAATTCGGCGTCACTTACTCCGATGATGATATTAAGCTCGCTGGATCCCTGGTCTATCATGCGGATATTGATGTCCTTTTCAGCTATGGCCTTGAATACTCTTGCCGCAGTTCCCTTGGCGTTTCGCATACCGCGACCAACAACAGCGACCAGGGCAATTCCGTCCTCTATGGTGACGTAATCCGGCTTTACTGCCGCATCCAGAGCGGCAATGATGCGCTCGCGGCGGCCCTCAATTGCCTCGGTGGCAATTACAACACTCATGGTATCAACTCCGGAGGGGAAGTGCTCGAAGGATATGCCCTCTTTTTCCAGGACCTCAAGAACACGTCTGCCAAATCCGATCTCTGCGTTCATCATATCCTTTTCAATGGTGATAACACTGAAGCCGTGCTTTCCGGCAACACCGGTGATGATCCTCTTGGTGTCATAGGAATCTGTCTTGGAAACGATCATGGTTCCTGCCTGCTCAGGCTGATTGGTGTTTCGGATGTTTATCGGGATGCCGGCAATTCTGACGGGGAATATCGCATCCTCGTGCAGAACGGTTGCTCCCATGTATGAAAGCTCGCGAAGCTCGTGGTAGGTTATCTTCTGGATATTGCAGGGATTCTTGACGACTCTCGGGTCTGCCATCAGAAATCCGTTTACGTCGGTCCAGTTTTCGTACAGATCCGCCTCTGCGGCGCGTGCTACGATAGAACCGGTAATGTCCGAGCCGCCTCTGCTGAAGGTCTTAATGGTATCGTTGGGCATTACGCCGTAAAAGCCGGGAATTACCGCGTTTTCGTGGGAAAGAAGCGTCTCTCCCAATACATGATTCGTTTTTTCTGCATCCAGAGTTCCGTCATCCTTGAAGAATATTACCTCTGCAGCATCAATGAAATCGAAGCCAAGGGCATTGGCGAGAATCAAGCCGTTAAGATATTCTCCTCGGCTTGCAGCAAAGTCACGCCCTGCCTTGTGGATGATGGAATATCTGATGTTCTCAAATTCCTTGGTGAGGTCGAGATCAAGACCGAGATCCTTTATGATACTGTTGTAGCGGTCCATTATGGTAGTGAATATCCCAGTTATATCTCCGCCCTTTGTAGCTGTTTCATAGCAGCTGTAAAGCATATCCGTGACCTTTGTGTCATTGGAAAAGCGTTTTCCGGGCGCGGAGGGGATAACGTATTTTCTGTCATTCTCCGCCTGAATGATCTTGATCACCTTGCGAAACTGCTCTGCGTCCGCCAGTGAACTTCCACCGAATTTTACTACCTTGACCATGTGTGATAATCTCCTTTGCCGATCAATATCGGGTGTTGTATACAGTGCACTACGGTATTATTTGTCATACTTTCAAGCACACCTCTATATATTATATTATAAAAAACTTTTTTTGTCAAGCATCAACAATCTTCGCTTGCGATTTTTGTTAAAACATCACATACGTTTTTTTAATTGTTCCATATTTTTACATATATATGCCGATTGCAACATTCGCTTTTCGGTTTTATGTACGGCTCAGTAATCCTCGGGGTAACAGAGCCTTAAGTATTTATTTGTCATGTGCTGCAAAGCACCGTATGCTTTACCGATAAAATGAGAGGGGGGTGCACTGTCTGAAAAAATTAATATCCGGAATGATCATATCCGTGCCAACTCTTATATTTTGGATAGCTGTAGCGGTCTTTGATCATTCTATGCAAACTGCTGTGGCACTGCTTGCCGCGCTTTTACATGAGCTGGGGCATATTGTTGTGATCAGAACTTGCGGTATGCATCTTACGGGGTTGACAGTTCTGCCGTACGGTCTTGAAATGACCACTGACCGTCCGCCCTGCACGTTTTACGAGGATATTGCGGTCAATGTCTCGGGATGCGCGGTGAATTTTCTTGCTTTTCCGATATTTTATACGCTTGGCGCGGTAATTCACGGAGATTTAGGCTATTTTCTTCTGCTTTTTTCAGTTTCATCGCTTACTCTGGGATTTATAAATGCACTGCCTGTGGCTACGCTTGACGGCGGTTGCGCTCTGGAAGCACTGCTCTCGTTGTTTTTTGCCCCTGATCTTGCCTACAGAGTCGTTCGTGTGTTCAGCTTTTTCACGCTGGTCATTCTGTGGATCGCCGCTACATACGTTTTTATGTTTTCGGGATATAATTACTCGCTTTTTGCCATGGCGGTCTGGCTTTTTGTGCGGCTGTTCTGTGCAAAGGATTAGAGAAATTCAAGTATATAAATTAAAGTTAAAGTGCGGAGCCCTATTTTAAAAGACCGTTACCTGTGGCTTTAAACGGATAATGCTGGGCGCCTATTGACTTTTTTCACGGAGAGGTGTATAATTTAAGCATTGAATATTTGATTGGCGCTGACCTCACGAAATACATAAGGAACGGGGCTTTAGTCTAAGCGGAGGCGTGGGTTCCGGCAATCAAAAAAACATAGGCTCCGATATCAAAAGAAAGGTATGGTCAAAAAATGGACATTAATTTACTTTGCGGAAGCATAAAATGCCCCAAGTGCGGAAGAGTGCATAACGGATTACTGAAATTCGCTCATATAAGGAGTGGGGCGATAGACAGTATACCCGGTATGATCCGGGAATGCTTTAACGCGAGAAGGGTATTTCTGCTTGCGGATAAAAACACATATCGCGTTGCCGGAGAGAGTGTGGCATCTGTATTGGGTGAAGGCGGGATAGAATACTCGGAATTCATATTTAACGAGGAAAGATTAGCTCCCGATGAAGAGGCGGTCGGCGCTGCTGTTCTTCATTACGACTATTCGGCAGAGGTTGTTATCGGAGTAGGCTCGGGTGTTATCAACGACATCGGAAAGGTGCTCAGCCGAATTGCGGGAGTGCCTTATATTATAGTTGCCACCGCTCCGTCAATGGACGGTTATGCTTCAGCCCTATCCTCTATGGAGAGGGACGGACTTAAGGTGTCGATTCCGGCAAAATGCCCGGATGCGGTCATAGGCGACACAGATATCCTCAGGGATGCACCGGAGCAAATGCTAAGGGCGGGGCTTGGCGATATGATCGCAAAATATATAAGTATATGCGAATGGCGGATCGCCTCTCTGATCTGCGGAGAGTATTACTGCGAATACATTGCTGATATTATAAGAAACGCCCTTCGGGAATGCGTTGATAACGCAGACGGTCTTATGGCGCGTGATGAGGCAGCGGTCCGAGCGGTGTTCGAGGGATTGCTTATCGGTGGAATTGCTATGAATTTCGCCGGTCTTTCCCGTCCTGCATCGGGGGGAGAGCACTACATCTCTCATATATGGGATATGAGGGGGCTGGAATTCGGTACGCCCGTGGATCTTCACGGAATACAGTGCGCCATCGGAACTGTGATCGAGCTGAAAAAATATGAGGAGCTTGTGAGAATCTCCGCGCCGAGCCGAGAAGAGGCAATGGAGTACGTGCGGAGCTTTGATTACGAAGCCTGGTGCAGGAAGCTGAGAGGCTTTTTGGGTCGTGCGGCTGATACCATGATAGAATTGGAGAAGAGGGAAGGCAAATACGCCCCCGATCTCCATGCCAAGCGCCTGGATACGGTACTGGAGAACTGGAGCGCCATTCGTGCTATAATAACCGAGGAGCTTCCGAGAGCATCCGAGGTTGAGCGAATGCTTGGACTGATCGGCGCGCCACGTTACGCTTCGGATATTGATATACCCGAGGAGCTTGTGCCGATAACACTCTGCGCAACCCGTGACATCAGGGATAAGTACGTCCTCTCACGCTTGGTATGGGATCTGGGACTTACCGACCGACTGTTCGGAGAGGTTTGAGTTTTGATAATCAGCCTTTGAGGTACGGGGAAGCATGCTCTGGGCTACAGATGACTGTAGCGACATAGACCGGGAATAATTGATCATTCTGCAAAAAAACGAATCAGCGCAAAGCCGCAATCGCAGTCATCGGTGGAGGGATAGCTACCAAGGATAAGGTGGCGGAGCTGACCGGTCAATTCAAATCGCCCCATATCCGGGAGCCCAAACTGTTCAGCGGAGACATCCCTTGTAAGCGCACGAAGGTCGGGGTAGTGATAAATTCCGACTGCTCGGGCTTTGATGTCAGACACCCCTTCATTTTCGCGGGTAAAGACCAGATCATCCCCTACCGAGATGTCGCTGTGGGTGTAGGGGATGACGAAAAATCTTGTTTTTGGCATGGAAAGCGACTTGTATTGCTCGGCATTTACAGTAAGATGATGTTTTTGTGGCAAAGCAACATTATCCTCTACCACAAGCACGTTTACCAGACCGGATGAATTTGTGGAGCCGTCTATTACCACTATACCGTCACCGTAAAAGGGAAGAAAGCTGTTCATTGGGCGAGTTTCGTCAAAGGTCATTCCAAACCATGCGGAGCGGTGACCGCAAACAACGGTCTTTCCTTCCACCTTCGGATGCTCGGGGTAGAGCTTGTTCCATTCAACCCATCTTGCTTCCCGCCAGTCGTCCAAGGTGGCAGTTCTCCAGCCTTTATCCTTGGTTATCGCCTCGGGGGTCCATCCGTGAAGAAAAACGTACTTTTCTGTCTCGAAATAGTCGTACATAGAGTCTGCAAAATCGTAAAGCTCCTTCTTTGCGCTCTCCGGAGCAAGTATCCGTCCGTATGGGTCAAGATTGTTGCTTCCGAGAAATTGCTCTACTGTAACATCCGTGCCGTTATGATAGTCGGCTTTTCCGAGGCTTCCACGCTTCAATGCCTCTATTAGCATGTCCTCGTGGTTTCCTGCTATGAGGATCTTATTTTTTATGGATTTCAGGAAAGCGTAGATCTCCAGGTTCTCCTTTCCGCGGTCATAGCAGTCTCCGCAGACCACCAGCAG
>JAFVTO010000175.1 GCA_017503165.1 Clostridia bacterium
AGTTCAGCTTCTGTATCACTGCCAGCCTGAAGTTGCGGGTTGATCACTGTCTGCTTGCTAAAAAGGGCTCGAAGTTATCCGATATAAGAGAGGTTCTGTCTCACGGGCAGGCCATCGGTCAGTGCGGTGATTTTCTTGATGCCAATCAGCAGATAACCGCCAGGATCTGCGCAAATACCGCTATGGCGGCGAAGGAGGTTGCGCAGTCCGAAAGGACGGATATTGCCGCAATTGCTTCCTCCGCTTGCGCTGAGCTTTACGGTCTTGAAAGGATAGCTGACGGAATACAGAACAATTCCCACAATTATACGCGGTTTATCTGTATATCGCGGGAAGGTCGCATCTATCCGGGCGCGAATAAGATAAGTCTTATGCTGACTCTTCCTCATACTCCCGGCTCCCTTTATAATACCCTTTCAAAGTTTACCGCGATTGGATTGAATCTGACAAAGCTTGAGAGTCGCCCGATAGAGGGAAGCGACTTTGAGGCTTGCTTCTATTTTGATTTTGAAGGATCGCCCTACGACGAAAACGTTCTTTCTCTTCTTGACGAGCTGAATGCAAGCTGCGATCGCTTTGCCTTCCTTGGGGGGTATTCGGAAAAGTAACTTGGAGTGCTCTGCTTCTCGCTCGCTCCCATTTTTGCGGTAGTTCTCCGAACTTTTGCAGTTTTTTACACCGAAATCGGTTTGATAATGTGACAGAGCATAACCTTAAAAAGCCGCCTGCGGAAATTTTCCGCAGGCGGCTTTTTGGTAGAGATATATTCTATTTTTGCGTCTTTTGCTTTTGAATTTTTGCATCCGCGATGTCACGGACAAGTCCTATTAGCATGGCGGAGATGGATAAAATGTTGCTGACAGTGCCCGGAAGAGATCCGGATATTACGGCGTATATAAGCCATAGAGAGTTTGACGGCAGAGAAAACAGACGAATAAGTATAGGCTTGGTGAACCAAAGGGCAAACGCTGCCGTTGCAGAGCCGAAAAGCGGAAGGATGGAAAGGGGACCTTGCCAGGTCAGAATGGAGGATACCGCCGCGGCTGATATGAATATGGCAGGCCAAAATTGATGGGATGCCCATTTGTGTCTTTTATTAAGAAAAACGGTCTCCCGTCCCATATTGACGAAATTTATTGCTCCACCGGAGCTTGCGCCTATTCCGAAATAATGTACTACCCAGCAGAAATCGGCTATTATCTTAGTGAAAAGTATCTTTTTTCTGTCCTTGAACAGGTAAATGAAGAATGCGAGGACAACTCCGGAAAAGCCGATCAGCTGTATCGGGAGCGGAACCTCTTTTCCGAAAAGACGGTCAAGTATTTCTTTCATATTGTCTGTCTCCAATTTGTTATCGACGTCCGGGGATAAATGCTGAATATGCTTGCTTCAAGCATCAGTCTGCGAGTCTTGCTACAAATTCTCCGTTGTATTCCTTCAGAAAATTTTCCGCATTCCCAATCATTTTCACGCATACCTCTCTATCTCTGAACGCAAAAATCACGGTCATATTGCCAAGGTATTTATCAATGATCTGAACCCTAAGCATCAGCTTCTCAGGCTCTCTCCAAGCGGCTGAGCAGGCGCAATCGTACATATATCCGTCTGTTGATACCGTTCCTCCCCGCTCGTCCGAATATCCAAGCTGTGGGAATTTACCGAATTCATTGCGGCACATTCCGAATCGGATCTCTTTTTTGCCCTGGGCGTTTATGTAGCTGAAGGCACCGTGATCTTCGCGGAAGGAAAGGGTAAACTCCTTTATCGAGGTTTTATTTTCCGGGCAGACAAATCTCTTTCCGCTTATTTTTTCTGCAAGCGGAACCGACGTCATGCCCTTTACTGAGCGAAGCTTCAGATCTGAGGTCAGCATTTCAAGTCGCTTTATCTCTGCGCGGTCTATCGCTGCAGGGCTGTCGCCAATGTGCTCGACTATTATGTCGAACAGCGCGTCAACAATGACCTCTCTTGCCTGAGCAAGAAACTGATTATCTGAGGTTATAACGAAAATAAAATCTTTATCGGGCACACAGACGGTGATCTGATCTCCCATGCCCACGAATGCAAATCCGTCGCGCTCCGTCTTCCATATCTGATAACCGTAGCCGTGACGGAAGCAGCCCTCAAAGCCGTCAACGTTATTGTCTACCAAAGCAGATGTCGCTTCTCGGAGATACCTTTCATTCAGAAGCTGCTCGCCGTTCCATTTTCCGTAGTTCATGACGAATCGACCGCCCGATGCCATATCCCGCGAGGTGCACAGAAGAGCTGAATCTCCCCAGGAATCTCCGTTTGGAGTTTCCAATATTCTTGCAGTCCGGAAGGTTCCGACCTTGTTAAAGATCTTCAGCTTCAGATAGTCAAGCAGCTTCATGCCGGTAAGCTTCTCCGCAAGGGACGACAGGACCTGTGAGCCTGCGCTGTCGTATTCCCACAGGGTACGGGACGGACGGACTGTCGCGGAGTCGTTCATATATTCATCGGTGCGATCAGGGTTTTGGGTGCTGAACCAGTAAGGCGGATGACAGGCGGTTTCCATCATGAGCATATCCCGCACTGTTTGTTTTTTTAGGTATTCCGGAGGATCTCGGCGCACCTTTTCGGGAAAGTACTTTACGATAGGATCGTCAAGACTGAGCTTGCCCTCTTCCTCAAGCAGTCCGATCGCCAGACTTACATAGCTCTTGGTCTGCGAATACATTCTGTGAAGAAAATCCTTGTGGAATGGCGCCCAATAATATTCGGCGAAGAGATAGTCGCCCTTCATCATCAGTACACTGTGAGTAGTCATTCCGCGGCGTTCGAGCAACGAGATGTAATCTGCTATGTATCGGCTCTCGATTCCCGCTTGCTCGGGCGTTATTTTTTCAAACATACCGTTCTCCTTTCGTTTTGCCTTGCGGCGGTACTTCCGGCAATGAATAAATATCTTGTTAATCCTATTATACACCTTAGTGGCTCATATGTCTATGTTAATCTTAACTGTTTGCGCTGAAAACATTGTTTTTTTGTCACGTTGACAAAGCGGCGTAAGACAGACAGGCTTGCACAGCTGAAAACCCGGATTTTTAAAGATAGGAAAGAGTGCGGATACTGCCGTGATCTGTTAGCTCAAGGCTTGGGAAGTCTGTTACTGTAACCCCTTCGGCGCGGCAAAATTCTGAAATATCGGTGTAGCTTGGGTGTTCTCTCAGGGAACCGAAAAATATGACCTTGTTGCAAATAACAGCTGATGCCCCGCCGATAAATCCGCAACTGTAGCCCGGCAGAGCAATATTCCCCGCAGAGATCTTCAGCACTCTTATTCCGTTTTCCGTGAGCGCAGCTACAATGTTGGGATCGGCTGTTATTGCCGCTCTGTCAGACAGCTTCAAAGTCGAGCAGGCGGCATATCCCTGGCGAAGGGGGATTATCTGCCTGAACCTGCTTTTTAGTTCTTTTGAGGTGTGTGAGGCCTTGCAGTATAACGCATCCCCCATACTAAGCGCGTCGAAAAGGATATTGTCGGGGTACTCATGGGATAGGGGGGCATCGTCGAATATTAGCTTTGGGCACTGAAAAGCTTGGAAAAACCCATGATTTGCCGCGTAATACTTTAGTGACGTCACCGTCTCGCTTGTTTTAGGGAGATTGAAAAACAGCATATCCGGGTGACATCGGGTTGGCTCCGGTAAAGCTTCGCACGGCGGTATCGGCACGCAAGGAAGCCCTGTCAGGGCGGATAATTCAGCCTTGATCTCAGTGGGTAAGCTTGGGGCGCAGAGAATAGCTTTACTCATTTTATGCCACTGCCTTTCTTATACCTCTCTCTGAATATTAACCGAAAAATCATCCGGAGCGATTTTGTAACCACTACGGATGATTAGTTCGTTTTTAATTTGAAATTTATCAGACCGCTCTCTGAACCTTGCCGGAGCGCAGGCAACGGGTGCAAACGTAAACAGACTTATGGGTGCCGTTTACAACAGCCTTTACCTTTCTGATGTTGGGCTTCCAGGTTCTGTTGGTCTTTCTGTTGGAGTGAGAAACCTTAAGACCGAAAACCATGGACTTTTCGCAGAAATCACACTTTGCCATCTTGCTTTACCTCCTGTATGAATAAAGTTCATCATGACGCAGGACAGTATCCATAGTACATGAGAACTTCCGCATCTGATATATACAACCGATATTATAACATATTTTATCTGAAATTGCAATAGGAAAATTGGAATTTTAAGAAAAAATTTAAGTTTTTTTATAAATTCGTCGTATTGTCGAATTTATATTACTCACTTTTTCGGCTTTTCGTTGCTTTCGACGTTCGAGTTCCCGTTTTCGGCAACATTAATCTCCTCGCTGTCTCCGTTTTCGCCTTCCTCATCTTCAAGGTCGTCCGCATCGATATTGTGGAGCGAGCGTTTTGGAGTAAGCGCGGTTACGGCTGTCGCCGGTGATGCGGCTTCATTGGCTACCTTTATAGGCTTTTGAGTCTTTTTAAATGAGAACTTACTTTCCGTTCCTTCCATAAGACGCTTTATATTGGAACGGTGCATATATATTACCACGAAAGTGATAATGGTCATTATTATGAACCGTATCGCTCTGAGATCAAGATAAGGATTGGCTTCAAGGGGGAGCGTCGGATTAGCTTGCATAAATGCCGTAGCCCTTGAGCCTTCGAAATTATATATGATGATCGGGTAAAGAAACGCGCATATTATAGATCCGAGAGAGAGAAATTTCAGTCCCCAGACTATAAGCACGAACAGCACCAGTATTATAAGAAATGCCACGGGATCAACGTAAAGAATGAACATGGCGGTTGAAGTAACGCCCTTCCCGCCCTTGAACCTGTAATATATGGGTGCTATGTGACCGAGTATCGCAAACAAGCCCGCAAAGTATGCTCCGTTCAGCCCACAGAACAGGGTTCCCACCGACATGGCAACCAGCGTCTTCATAAGGTCGCCGATAAAGGTGATGGCGGCAGGACCCTTTCCGTAGGTGCGCATCATGTTTGTCATGCCTGCGTTGCCGCTTCCCTTAGTTCGTATATCCTCTCCGTACATCAGCTTTGAGACGATTATCGCGGTGTTTACCGCTCCGAGAAGATATCCTATGGCGCATATGGCTGCATATATCAGCAGAAGAAAAATGATATTTATGGATTCTATCCGGGGCATGAGTCCGTAAAACCACATCCCATCTCCTATGAGATCGAACAGACCTTTTAGCATATTTATCCGAGTCCCTTCTTTAATCTACAGGTTTTTCTCCGCGTTCGCGTATTATCAGCTTGATTGGGGTTCCCTCAAAGCCGAATACCTCACGGAGTTGATTTTCAATGTATCGCTGATATGAGAAATGGAACAGTCCGGCATCGTTGCAGAAAATAACAAATGTGGGGGGAGCGACGCTGTTCTGAGTCATATAGTATATCTTTAATCTGCGGCCCTTATCGGAGGGGGGCTGTACCTTAGCGGTACAGTCGGAAAGCAGATCGTTGAGTACGCCGGTGGTTATACGCTTGTTTGCTTCTGAATAGATCTGATTGACTGTTTCAAATATGCGATCAACACGCTGTCCGGTCTTGGCGGAGATGAACATCAGTGAAGCATACGGCATATATGACAGCGATGTGCGGATCTTGTCGGTGAATTGCTTTACCGAAGAGTTATCCTTCTCTATCAGATCCCACTTGTTTACACAGATGAGCATCGCCTTGCCCGCCTCGTGAGCAAGACCTGCAATGTGCTCGTCCTGTTCGGTTATTCCTACCGAGGCATCTATCATGAGTATGCAGACCTCTGAGCGCTCGATAGCCAGCTTTGCGCGCATTACACTGTATCTTTCGATCTTATCGTCTACCTTGCTCTGACGTCGGATACCTGCGGTATCAATAAAATTATACAGTCCGTATTTGTTTTCTACACGGCTGTCAATGGCATCACGGGTGGTTCCCGCTATGTCCGATACTATCAGTCTGTCCTCTCCGAGAATATGGTTTATAAGCGAAGATTTTCCTGCATTTGGCTTTCCTATTACCGCGACCTGAATAGCGTGCCCTTCTTCCTCTGAGGATCGTTCCTCTGCCGGGAAATAGCTGACGACACGGTCAAGAAGGTCTCCGGAGCCTGTTCCGTGCAACGATGAGAGTGGAATTGGGTCCTCGGCAAAGCCCATGGCGTAGAATTCGTAAAATTCCGGAGGGGGATTTCCCACCTTATCTATTTTGTTTACGCAGGGTATTACCGGCTTGCGGGAACGAAGCAGAAGTGTTGCTATGTCCATATCGTCTGCGGTAAGTCCTGCGCGGATGTCGCACATAAATATGATAACATCTGCGGTATCTATGGCTATCTGAGCCTGCATGCGCATATGCTTGAGGATGGTATCCCCTGTCTTGGGCTCAATGCCTCCCGTGTCCACCAGAAGCATATCTCTTCCGTTCCAGTTGGCATCAAAATATATTCTGTCTCTTGTAACTCCCGGAACGTCCTCCACTATGGATATCCGCTTGCCGGTTATCTTATTGAACAGAGTGCTTTTGCCCACGTTGGGGCGGCCTACTATGGCTACTATTGGTTTCATTTAATCACTTCCTTTCACGGATATGATCTGTGATCTCATGAGCGCGACAACTCCCTTTGGGGCGCGCGGTTCGTTTTTAATTTATGCCCGTTATAGCTTCGAAAAATTCCGCTCCGTCGTTTTTTATAAATTCTATCGGTACCTTCAGCGCATCCGAAAGCTCATCGGGAGTGAGACCGTCAAGAAACAGATCCCCCTCGGCGCGAAGGGTCACTGCGGGCAAAAACAGCTTTTCTCCCAATTCCCTGTC
>JAFVTO010000176.1 GCA_017503165.1 Clostridia bacterium
CTTTTGGGACCGAAGGTATCCTTTGTGTATGTTCCGGCGCCGGTATCTATAAATACAGGATTACCGTTATAGTATACCACAATGTTTCCTACGTCATTGTGGTTATGCTGCTCTCCGTTAGTCCCGCCCTTCATAGCAACGAAAATTCCACGCGAGGGCTCCTCGCTCTCCCTTGCAGTCATCACCTTCAGATCAGGGAACCAGACTCTCTTATCCGCCTTGCTTCCGGAAGCGGCAGGAGTAGGAGTCATAAGATTGCGTAATGATCTGTAGACGTGAGAATAAGAGCAAACGATATCCCCGACAGTTGCCATAGTATCACCGAAGGCGCAGAGGGACTCGCTTCCGCACTTAACACCCATTCTTCTTATCATAGCGCCATCGTGATGACTGAACGGTGCGCAGTCCGCAAAATTAATAAAACGTCTGCCGTTTATATTGAACTTTGCGATATAGGTAAACATCGCCTTAACCAGAGGATGGTCATAGACGCTTATCCTTCCGCCGGAAATATCCTCAAGCAGCTCAAGACAGTCGAAATAAGAAGCTCCGGCGGCACCCCAATAGCCGGGGCCCTCGGTACAGCCTCCGTCCGGCTTGTATTCCGACGAAAATGCATCCAGAGAGGCAAGTGCCTTTGTCACTACTCTCTTGCGGGTATAAAGATCGTCAACAATAACTGCCGCTGTATGAAGAACGTTTGAGGTTATCCAAGGACACCAGTTGTTAACGGAGTTACCTCTTTCACCGGTCCACCAGAACGAGCAGTTGAGATAAGGCTTGACTGTTCTGTCGTACAGCATGAAGTTCATTTTTTCGCAAATGATCGGGCTCAATTCATCAAGCTCCGCCTTGAGATTGTCATAAATGAAGGTAAGAACTCCTGAGGTGGAAGCAGAAAAAAGATCAATACCGTGGATACGGCTAACATCGTAAACGGGCGGAACACCGAGCTCCCCATGAGTAGGACTGGTATACATATGCGCCGGGATAATCCAGGTAGACTCCTCCATAATAGCCCAGACTGTATCCATCAGCTTTACGGTAAATCTGCCCTTTTTCTCGTAAAGCTCCGCAAGAGCAAGCTCCAGAGCCATAGTGCGGCGCTTAAAATATATATCCTGATAATTCGAACGGTTACCGTTGTCGCGGAATTCAATAAATACAGATAAGGGCAAAAGCGGAATATCTGCTTCGAGATGCTTTTCTGCCCTCTTTACAATATGCTCCATCTTTTCCGGGACAAAATTTTTGGAGCCAACGTCGGAAAACAGCTCAAAATCCTTTTTTTCAATTACGTATTCTGCAGTAATGCCTCTGTCTTTGAATATCCTGACCATATTCTTTTATTCCTTTCAGATCATGTATTTAATTTCGGTTATTCCTAAAGGCTGCCAAGCCGACTCTGCCCAATGCCACTCGCTCAGCTCCTCCACAAACGAATTATAACGGATTTTTAATAAAAAGTCAATACAAATCGCCGTATAATATCCAAGCAATATCCAAATAATAAAACCAAAGACAGCCCCTCGACGGCGCAAGTCAGATAAAAGAAGCACAAGCTCGTCCGCGGATTCGCTTCAAGCCAAACAGAAATTATGGAAAAAACAAACACAAAATCATACCTTATCGGATTCGTACCGTACGCATCCGCCGCATTTTTAATCGGCATAGTCGGAGGATTTACGGCAGTTCTCGGTCCTGCATTTGTAAAAGATATCGGCATCGGCTACAATAACACGACCTGGACAGCTCTTGCGACCTCTGTATCTACCGCGGCGTTTGCCCCGATGATGGGTAAGCTTGCAGACGTGATAGGAAGGCGGGCAACACTGATCATCGGTATATGCATCTTCATCCTCGGAAACATCATGACAGCCATCGCACACTCCCTGTTTTTCATGCTGCTCGCCCGCTTTGCCGTGGGATCAGGTAGCGCTGCTATTGCTCCGGTGATACTGTCGTACATTATAAGCGAGTTTCCGGAGAAAAAGGTGTCGCGGGGCTTTTCTCTTTATATGCTTATATCCAGCGCATCGGTAATATTCGGGCCAACACTCGGCGGATTGATCATAAACAAATGGGGCTGGCGAAGCATGATGTGGCTATGCGTGATTATTTCCCTTGCCGTGCTTTTATGCTGTCTCATAACCGGCAAAAAGGCTGAGGATGCGGCAAAACCCGACAAAAGCTTCAAACGCTTTGATTGGTACGGAAGCGTGACAGCTCTCATATTTTTCAGTCTGGTGCTCTGCATCCCCTCCTTCGGACAGAATTTCGGATGGAGCTCGGTAGCGTTTATTGCCGTCTGTATATCGGCGGTTATATCACTGGTCTTTCTGATAAATGCTGAGAAAAAGGCGACGGCTCCTATTATTCAGGGCGAGCTGATAAAAAGACGGGCATTCATATCAGCGATCCTCGCCCTTTTTCTCACCCAGGGACTTATGCAGGCAAATATGACCGATCTGATCGTTTTCGTCAACTATACACAACCTCAAAACACGGTAATCTCGGGATATGCGATCTCCATCATGTATATAGGGATGTCGCTTGGCTCCATACTGTTAGGCCCCCTTGCCGACAAATATGAGCCGAAGGCTATTCTCACCGCATCCTTTACAGTGACCGGCATCGGGTGCGCTCTCATGCTGCTGTTTTCTGCCCAAACCTCGGTGCTTTTGCTTGCGGCTTCTCTCGGCATATTGGGCTTTGGACTTGGAGCAAATGCCACTGTTATGATGAAAGCAGTGCTTTCGGGAATACCGTCCGACAGGGCAGGAGCCGCCACAGGAACCTACGGCTTATTCCGCGACCTTGCCGCGCCCTTCGGCGTAGCGGTGCTGGTTCCGCTGTTCACAAATGGAGTTAACCGCATCATAGCATCAGGAATTAATGAGAGCGCGGCAGCGGTGTCCTCAGTCAAAGCGCTTGCGACAGTCGAGCTCCTCTGTGTCGCAGCAGGTATCCTTGCCGTTCTTTTTCTCCCAAAGATACACAAAGAAAGGAAGCATGATCGTGAAGCTTAAAGACAAGATAATAATCGTTACCGCATCCACAAGAGGTATAGGGCTGGCAATAACCGAGGCGTTCGCAAGAGAGGGCGCCAAGGTCTATATGGCGGCAAGGAGCACGGAAAAGGCGCAAATAATTGCTGACCGACTTAACAGCGAAGGCTGTAACGTCAGGTGTATTTACAACGATGCAAGCATCCCCGATTCTTATTACGGCATGGCAGACAGTGTGGCAAAAGCCGAGGGAAGGATCGATGTGCTGGTAAACAATTTCGGCATCTCGGATCCACAGAGGGATCTGGATATTATGAATACCGAGGCTGACGTATTTCTTGAAACAGTTACCGTGAATTTAAGAAGCGTATTTATGGCGACAAAGCACGTGCTCGGATATATGATGGAGCACGGAGGAAGCATTATCAATATCTCCTCTGTCGGTGGCGCGGTGCCCGACATTTCCCAGATAGCATACGGAACCTCCAAGGCAGCGATCAACCATTTAACAAGGATGATAGCGGTTCAGGAGGCAGCAAACGGAATCCGCTGTAATGCGATCCTGCCGGGAATGACGGCAACCGATGCGGTACAAACCAAATTAAGCGAGGATTTCAAAAGCCTGTTTACAAAGCACATTCCACTGGGGCGTATGGGGCTCCCCGCGGAGATCGCCGCCGCCGCGGTTTACTTTGCCTCGGACGACTCTGCATATACCACAGGTCAGCTACTTACCGTTTCGGGTGGCTTCGGAATGGCAACTCCCATATACGGAGATCTTGCAGGTAAAATCGGAAAAAGATAGCTTTCGCGCATTCCACAGACAAAAGCCATAAAAAAATCAAAAAACCACAAATAAAACCGGAAACCCATAAATATAATCAGAAATACAGTTGACTCAGTCGGAAACCTGTGTTATAATGGACGGAGTCGATATTTACTGATCGACGCAAAATCCTTCGGGCGCCCCAAGCCCCGGTCTGAAAGGAATAAGCGTTATAATGAAAAAAATTACAGATCCACGGTTATTGCTCATCACTTCCATGGCAATTTTCGGTACGTTAGGCATATTTGTAAGAAACATTTCCGTCTCTTCCGGAGAGCTTGCGTTTTACCGTGCCGTTCTGGCAACCGTTCTTATCGGACTTTTCCTGCTGATAACCAAGCATAGGATACCCTTTTCCTCAATCAAAAGGGAGGTTCCGTTGCTTCTCACCTCCGGAGTAGCTATAGGTGTCAACTGGATATTGCTGTTTGAAGCCTTTAAATACACAACCGTGTCGGTGGCAACGCTGAGCTACTATTTCGCTCCGGTAATAGTAACGGTGATCTGCCCGATACTCTTCAAGGAAAAAATGACAGCCAGGCAGATACTGTGCTTTGTTATGTCCACTCTTGGCATAGTTCTTATCACCGGCATCGGAGACGTAGGCGGAGGTACCGACCTTATCGGTATCCTGTTCGGGCTTGGCGCGGCGGTGTTTTACGCGACAGTCGTTCTGATGAATAAATTCATAAAGAACGTAGAGGGGATTCACAGGACCTTTTTACAGTTCCTGTCCGCCGCTGTTGTCCTTTTACCGTACGTTTTGCTGACAAGCGGTATTACACTCGGTAGCTTAAGCGGCATCGGATGGGTAAATCTGCTGATAGTCGGACTCATCCACACAGGCGTGACCTACTGTATGTATTTTTCCTCACTTAAAGAGCTTCCCGGTCAGAAGGCGGCAATACTTAGCTATATCGATCCCATGGTCGCGGTGCTTATCTCAGTTACGGTCTTAAAGGAGGATATGACGCCGTGGCAGGCAGTCGGCGGGATCCTGATACTTGGATTTACTCTTTGGAATGAGATCGCACCAAGCACAAAAAAAGAGTAATTGATCAGTCTTGGGCGCTGAATGGCACAAAAAATAGGGATTGGCGTGATGCTCTGTTGAGAGTATCACGCCAATCCTTTTTGTCTGCGGCGAGTTCTGTTTCATTCTCTGCCGAGTGTGTTATGACGTGGCAGACTAAAGCCTCTCCCCGGTAGGGATGTGGCTCATAAACCGTGACGGAAGTAGCCCCGACATATTGCGAGTTAAGCTGATCAGATCAAAGCAAGGATAAAAATATCCCGTTCAGCTCATTCCAGACGTCTGTTCTTTCCGCATCCACTCCCAGGATACTTTCCTCTATCTCACGGATGCTGCGGTCAAGATAACCGTCAAGACGCTCCAATCTCTTGCCCTCTCCCATCTCTGGAGTCTTTGTTTTCATCTCCAGCAGCTTCTCGACCTCCGGCTTCAGCTCCTCATCCAGATATTTATCAACAAGAGTACGAAAAAGCACAGGTGGGGGCGTCCCCTCCGCCAGTATCCATTTGCATGCCAGAATTGGACGGAGAATATAGAAATATTTCTTAAAAATCACCGTTTCGCCGTTGAGATACACTCGATAATTGCTCTTAGCGGTGCTAAGGTAATGATTCACCCCTGACCTGGGAACAAAAAATCGGTTTATCATCCCGGACAACTTCTGCCACTCATCCGTCGTTTTGTAAACGATAGGCGAAAAGCACCACTCAAACAGCGTGGGATTTGACTTGTTAAGCAGAATCAGACTTTTTCTTATGTCCCATCCGTTTATATCAAGAGTATCGTCCAGCTGCCATTCTATAACGTCGCGGGTCTTATCGAGACGCAGATAGAATTCCTTGGGACGGACGTATATAAAACGAACATCGTAGTCGCTGTCAGGGGACGCAAATCCCCAGGCGCGGCTTCCCGATTCAACACAGTGAAGTATCCTTATATTTTCTCTTTTCTCTATTTCATCAAGCTTTTCAAGAATAGCTTCTCTCATCTTTATAAGCCTCCACTTTAACTTCAATAACAGAGTAGGTGCGCCTGCACCTCAGATAATCCAACCGTCGCATTACCGTAAAAAGGAAACTGCATATTCGGCATATTCCTCGCCCAACGGAAGCTCATAATTTACACTCAATTCTCTGCGAACAGCCTTTGTTTCAATATTGGTTACCGGATTAAACCCAACCTTTTCTACATTGTCCCAGAATACACCTACTCCCCGTTTTTGCCACGCCGGAAGCTTATCGAAATTGATCCCGCGAGAGAAAAGCAATTCATTTTTGAAGCTCACGCTCTTCCCTTCAAGCATCTCCGTAGCCTCTTTAAAGCTCTTTCCCTCCTTGCGAAGCAACCAATAGCAATGGGCATTCAACGCGTTTCTGTGCGCATCCTCCTGTCTCCACAAAAAATAGTCCTTAACACGTTCAAGGCTTGGCAAAGGAACCAGCCTGCAATCAAAGATAGCCGACTGCCCCAGCTGCAGGGAAAAAGCGGCGCTCGCGGTGCCCGCAAGAATCGAGTTAAACTTACGCACCTTTCTGCCGAAGGTATCCTCATCGGTATGAAAAAGCAATGATATCTCGTCGCTTTCTGTATAACCGTAGACCACCTTGAAGCCGCATCTCATAAGCTCCTTGACTGTATTTACCATCATATCGCAAAATCTGACATCAAAGGGAGCTTCAAAATCGCAAAGCTCCTTTGTTAGCCTTGAAAAGCCTCTTCCGTCAAGTCGGGCTACAAGAAACATATCTGAAAGCACACTTTGATCAAGCGACTGCTCATACCGCCTCATTTTTGTATCCAGATCGTCAAACTTCATTTCACCATCTCCACTTATGTATAAAAACGCTCACCTCGCTGAGCCGCACCGCGGCAGAATCGAGGCAAATGGACCGACGCCTTGAATATTGTATCACAAATCAAACTGCTTGTCAAGGAAACACACTGTTTTGCACTTATTAACAAACATTAACGTCGGCAATATCCACAAATCTTCAAATCTATCTTGACATTTTTATGTAATTGTGTTATATTATAGATGTCAAAACGTCACGAAAGAGGTTGGCAGTATGTCTAAGGTCGGATACAACCTGTCAAACGGACGGGCTCGCTCTGAAGCACGTCTCTTTTTCGAGCGCAATACCAAAAAGACATTCAAGCCATTTGATGAGTATTGGGCGAGTTGCGCCCATCCGTCAAACGGCTTATTGTTTCAGTCCAAATAATGTTAGGAGGTACATTATGAGAAGTAAGATTCTGTCTTTTCTGTTGTCAGTGTGTATATTGATGTCCGCCTTGGCAGGCTTGACATCTTGTGACACTTCAACCACACCCCAACCGCAAAAATTATCGGCACCCGTTGTAACGCTGACAGACAACGTAGCAAGCTGGGAAGTCGATCCCAACGCCGATAAATTCGAAATAAGTCTTGACGGAAACTTATCGTACGTTGAAAATACGGTAACGTCAAAAACACTTACCGACGGTCAAACCTTTAAGATTCGCGCAGTAGGTGACGGAAGCGCTTACTCTACCGGTGACTGGAGTAACAGTGTAACCTATACCGCGCCTGCCCCCACACCCACAAAGCTGGGTACTCCTGCCGTGACCGTTTCTTCTTCCGGCTTGGCAAGCTGGGCGCCGGTTGCCAATGCAAGCAGCTACGTTTATAAGATCAACGGCGGCGCGGAGACTTCCACCACCGCAACATCCGTTCAGCTTACCGACGGTCAGAGCATTACCGTCAAGGCTGTAGGCAACGGAACTGCATATACCGACAGTGATTTCAGCGCGGCTCAGACTTATACCGCGCCTGCCCCCACACC
>JAFVTO010000177.1 GCA_017503165.1 Clostridia bacterium
ATACTCTTCCGAGATATACCGTATTCTTGCAAAGCTGAATTTCAGACCGCGGCAGTGCCGTCCCACGATTTCGTGTGGCGGCGCTGCCGTTTTTATTCAGTGTATTTCTTCGTTAGCTCCATGCCGAATGCTTTAGCTACGCACGTTTTCCGATCAATATTTAAATATGACCTCGTGACCGGTCTTGGAGGACTCATAGATGCCCATCAGCATCATCTGGAGCTGAACAGACTGCTCAATGTCAGAGGAAGGAGTCTTGTCGTTTCTGATGTAATCAATGAAATGATCAATTTCATTTTCAAAAATATTGCCGCCAAAATCGCCCTCTATATCCTCTTCGATCAGATCCTTACCGTCTGCTCTGTAAAGCTTGAAGGGCTCCAGAGTAAGACCTGCCTTCTCTCCGGCTATCTGGGTGGAGTTGTTGACAGGTCCGTTGAAGGACCATGCGGTTTCGAATATCAGCTGAGCGCCGTTTTCAAAGCGGAACACGCCGCTTGCCGAATCCTCAACGTCGAACTTATAGTCGGGAACCTGTGCGCCTGACCAGGAATTTGTAGCAGATACCTCTCCGGTAACAGGGTCTACCTTCGGCTCATCACGGTAGTCACCGATCTTATAGACCGCAGTTGCCATGACAGAAACAGGCTTGGGGCATCCCATCATATACCAGGCAAGATCTATCCTGTGTACGCCGATGTCGATAATAGGTCCGCCGCCTGCGTATTTAGTGCAAGAGAACCATCCGCCGGGAATTCCTCTTTGACGGACGTACGCCGTTTTTCCGTAGTAAACGTCACCGAGAACCCCTTCATCCACCAGCTTTCTCGCATGCATAGCCGCCTTTCCGTAGCGAAGCGGAACGGCAAGCATAAACTTCACACCGTTTTCTTCAACCGCCTTTTTAAGCGCGATAGCATCATCCAGGTTGTGGCATACAGGCTTTTCGCACATAACGTGACAGCCTGCTTTTGCCGCAGCAATTGCAACCTGGGCATGGGCGGCAGGCCAGGTGCATACGTCAACGTAATCCGGCTTGCAATCAGCCAGCAGCTCCTCAACCGATGAATACGCCGCAGGAATACCGAATTTTTCAGCAAACGCCTTTGCCTTCGGGAAATCAATATCGGCACAGGCGATAACCTCAACGTCATCCCGCTTCATATAAGCAGGCATATGAGCGCTTCTGCAAATACTGCCGGTACCAACAACAGCAACTTTGATCTTTTCCATCTTCACACCTCCGAGCCCCAATAAAAGGGGCATTATGAGCACATTATAACAGATTATTTCCCGACTGTCAATATCTGCAACTCTTTTTTACAACCTGCATACCGTTATTTTTTACACACCCGGTTCCCTATCGGAGAGCGCGTCATCTTTTTACCGCACAAAACAGCGCGGTCTGCAACAGCGGGCATTGGAGCAGTAATATCTTAATCAAAAACGTACATACTGAAGAAGGGCAGTATTTTATTTTTGTAGTCATAGCTCATATTGCAATCCTCGGCAAGCTTCTTAACGTAGATGCAATACGCCGACATACAGGAGTACATCTTATCGGGGTGCTCACATGGCTCCCCCTTTGCCTGCTTACAGGGACTGCACAGCGAGCATCCGCTGGAGCCAACCATAATTCCTTCGTGCCCCTCCGCTCTCAGCTTACTTACCAGACGGAGCATAGCGGAATCGTGGAATGACTTTGCTTCCTTTAATTTATCCTTACGGGAAAAATCCTCGATCTCCCACCGGGTGCAGAGCACCAATGCCTTTTTATGAGTGAGTATCCTCCGCTTCATCTGCTCGGGGGCACCGCAATCCGGGGGACAAGCATAATTCGCACCGTACTGACCGCACAGATTCTCCTCACAATAGGGGCGAAACGCGGCGTTGAACACTATCTTATCCGTATCAATGATCTCCGCTCCGTGAAAACCCTCTGCTTTTGAAAGATCAATTATCTTCTCTTTTTTCATTTTTCTGCAAACTCCTTTCGTTTACTTAGGAAAAAAAGAATGCATATTTCTCCATTGCATCCATCAGTGCCTTTACGTTTTCCAAAGGAACACCGGGATACAGACCGTAAATCATACAAAGCCCGCCCTTCGGAGTACCGATCTTTGATACCTCTTCCAGAATAAGGGCGTCAACCTGCTTCGGCGTACCGTAAGGCGTGATTTTTTGCCGATCAATATCCACCTCAACGCAAAGCCTGCCCCTGAATTTATCCGCTATCCAATCAATGCCGTTTACAATATCCTGAAGATTAATTATCTCCACTCCGCTGTCCGTAATATCGTCGACCAACAGCCGTACATCACCGTCACTGTGCATATGTATGGGGATTCCTGCATCGCGAGCAGGCTTCATTATCTTCTCGTAAGATGGCTTGATATATTTGCGGAACATATTCGGAGAAAGCATCGGTCCTACCTGCATTCCGAGATCCTCGGGATATGCCATTGAAGTACAGCCGTTGCTGATCCAACGTCTGACAATAGCCAGATTAAACTCGGTAAGCTGTTCAATAAGCTCATCAAGCAGGGGCTCCTCATCCATCATATCGCAAAGAAGGTTCTGATAACCGCGTAGATCACAGAGCTGGAGAAATGTATGGCCGTGTCGCAGACTGCCACGCAAAACCCCGTCCCTTGCCTTGATGCTTTTCCAAGCCTCTTCTCTCTTATTCCAATCCACTTGGTAGAGCCCGTCAGTCTCATTCGGATCCGGGATACTCCAGGTAGTATTGAAGGAGCTCCAATCAGATAAAGGATGTCCGAGGACAGTTCCGGTAATACCGTTGTCCGAGGTATGCCAAACGCACCCCATCGGATCAGTATAAGGTTGATCGGCGCGTGCTGCAAGTGCATAATTCGGCATCCAGTCGGGAGACGGACGTTTAAAACCGGGAAACAACAGCTTGTGCTCCTCCATCAGATCAAAAAGAGCTTCCTTTGGGTAGTGATGCCAGCAAGCAGGGTTTACAGCAAAGCTCATGGGAATAAAATCAGGTCGCTCAAAGCGAATAGCTCTTGTGAAATTGTCAGCCACAATTATATTTCCTCCCGGATAAGGCATATCGGCGGCTTCAATGCGTTAAAGCGCAGCTTATCAAATACTCGATAGCTCACACCTTGGTTTTACGGATATATTCCATGTATTGTTTCCAGTCCTCACGGCTGAGATAATGGGCGCCTTCACGCATATGATAACCGACCAAGCCCTCATGGAACACGTCTCCCGGCACGGCATATCGTTCGGGATGCACCAGTCCTGGCTTGCCGAGCCGCTCATATATCTCGCCGGCGGCGCAAGCGGAAATGTATTCAGTGTCCGGATCTGCCCAGATGTCATCGACCGCGCTTGCAACGTATACCGCTCTGGGAGCGCTGGCGGCAACCAGGAAATGCTGATCGTAGGGCATTGCTTCTTCGTTATCCGCGTATTTTCTGTAGTTTTCGGCAAACCACTGCATATGATGCTTTACGCAAAACTCAGCACTGCAGAACTTCTTTCCCTTTTCGCGGTCCGCGCGGTTTCTGGACAGGGCAGCACCTGCAAAACCGGAATCGTTTGAGATTGAAAAAGCAAAGCGCTGATCCAGCATACCGGTAAAAAGAGCGGTTTTTCCGAGTCTGGAGTGTCCGACAACTGCAGACTTGGTGAAATCAAGACAGTCGAGCGTACGGCAGTAGTCCATTACTCTCGATGCCGCCCAAGACCACATAGGGATCTTACCGGGATCGCTTCCGGTCTTTTCCTTGCCTTCATACAGAATGCCCGCAAGACCGTTTGTGAAATCCATATCGTCGGAGGTTACGTCCTCATAACCGAACCAGAACACCGCAAAGCCGTTATCGATCAGCTCCTCGGTCGGCTGATAACGCTCCGGATAACTGAATTTCATGGCAACAGGTTTGTCGCTACTAAAGCTGATATGAATAAAAAACGGGAGATTCGTCTTTCCCTTCGGGATGGCGGCGTACATAGGAAAAGCAAATTCCTTTCCGCTCAGCTTGGTTCTGATCTCTATCTTTTTCAAAGTGGCTTTTCCGGCGCAGAAGGTATTATAAAAGTATGCCGGCGGAAGCTCGACAAACGAGATTTCCTCCGGGTCAGCAGGCCTGTATCCAAACAGCTCCCTCTGGAGAATGTCGGCAATCTCCAGGCGACGGCTTTCCCAGTCTTGAACTCCCTCTCCCCATATCTCAGGGACATTTCTTTTCTTTAACTCCTCTTTCCAAAACATGACTAAAACCTAACTTCTCCTTTTCATTTAGCGCTGTATGCCTTTTTCTCGTTTGAGTTTTAAGACTCATGCGCCCTTGTGCGGTCATTATACCACAGTAAGAACAGTTTGTCAACAGAATTTTGGGGTTACAGCGAGCTGCTTCTTGCATTATCGTAAGCTAATTACTTGACTTTTTTCTCTCAATGATGTATAATCAGTATAGCTGTGTGAGATCGGTAATACTCGCAACACGGCTCGATCAGCACTTGGCGTAAAAAATATACCTTAGAAAAAACAAACCACGAATGTTTCCACATAGCTCCCTGCGTTTTCAGGCACAAAAACAAGAAAAGAAAGGAATTAATGTGTATTAAAATGAACAGAAGATTATTTGAAGAGAGAAAAACCGACGTTACTGGCAAGGTGCTCTCCCTTGCAGACTACCGTCCGTTCTTTGATTCCCCCGAGGGATTCACTATTCAGCCCGGTCACTACGCCAATCTTATAAAGGTTGCAGAGGATGCCCTTGCAAAGGATATCCCGATGTGTATCGCCACCGACTATATGATGTTCAGGCGTAACGGTAACAGAACTATTTACGAGTCCAAAATGTTTGCCCGAAGAATAAATCTGTTACAGCTCGCCATTGGTGAATACGTGGAGAAAAAGGGACGCTTTATGGATAGGATAGTCGATCTTATCTGGCTGATACTGGAGGAGACCACCTGGGTAATTCCCGCATCAAATCCCGATAAGATAAGAGGGATCGAGGATCCTCTTCCTTATGCCTACAAGGACGATCCGGACTTCATTGATCTGTTCACTGCCGGCACCGGCGGTACTATGTCGTGGGTATATCATCTCTTGAAGGATGAGCTGGACAAGATCACCCCCGTGATCTCCGAGAGAATGGAATATGAGCTTGAGCGCCGTATGATCAGACCATTCATGTCTCCCGCTGCCGAGGCGCGCTGCTGGTGGATGGGTATAAAGGGCAACAAGACCAACAACTGGAATCCTTGGATAATCTCCAACGTGCTTACGGTTTGCTCACTCGTCGAGAAGGATACCGAGGTCAGAGAAAAGCTGGTTGCCCGCGCTATAAGTATGCTTAATAACTTCACCGCTGTATATTATGACGACGGCGGCTGTGACGAGGGTCCCGGCTATTGGGGCGCGGCGGGAGCAGCCTTCTTCGAGTGTCTCCAGCTGATATACGATATGACCGGCGGATACGTCAATTTGTTCGACGATTCCCTTGTAAGAAAAATGGGCGAATATGAGGTCAAGGCTTGCATAAACGGCAACAGATTTCTGAATTTTGCAGACTGCCCCGCGAGGGTATACCCCGATCCGGCTATACTTCTGCGTTGGGGACGACTTTGCAACTCTGAAATGATGCTTACCTATGCCCAAAGTAAGCTTAGAGGCAAGCTTCCGTCTCACGCGGTTGACTGGACAAAGGCAAACATGTATATGCGAAGGATTGTGGAGCCTGCCTGCGAGGAAAGAGAGTTTGTTGCTCCCACCAAATTCTATTTTGACGGACTTGCCATTGCGGGAACGCGCGAAAGCTCCGTCACCGATAAGGGATTTTTCTTAGCCATTAAGGGTGGATGCAACGCAGAAAGCCACAACCATAACGATATAGGTAATGTTATCGTGTTTGCCGACGGAAAGCCTATATTAATTGACGCAGGCTCCGGTGTATATACTCGCCGCACATTCTCATCTGAGAGATATACCATCTGGGCAATGCGCTCGGAATATCACAACTGCGCCACTGTAAACGGAGTTGATCAGCTGCCCGG
>JAFVTO010000017.1 GCA_017503165.1 Clostridia bacterium
CGATTACTGGGCAGAGACTGCGGATGATCTGGATACCGAGCAGTACGGATATACCGGAGAGGTCACCCGTCTTTCCCTGCTTGAGGACTCCATGTATTGGCTTGCTCTTTCTGCAACAAGCACACTCCCTGACGACACCACAGGAAAATACATTCCCGGCTGCTACAATATTGCCGGCGCGACCAACAACTGGAACGGAGTATGCAACGGCGGACTGATGGCTGCAGCTCTGGCGATTGCAAACGTTGAGCGCTATTCCAAGCAAGTGCGGAATTACCTTGGTGATACTATTACTGCTGTTGAACGCGGATTGTGGGTATACGCACCTGACGGTGGATATGAGGAGGGCCCCGGATACTGGTCTTACGGCACTACATACGTTCACGTGTTCATCTCCTCGCTTAACACCGCGTGCGGAACCAATTACGGACTGTATAACGCGCCCGGATTTGCACATTCTATTTATTTCCCTACCTACATGGGAAGCAAGAATACCACCTGGGGCTATCATGACGGTGGAAGCGGCTCTGCTGATACCAATATTTCCGCTTGGTTTGCCAGAGAGTCAAACGACCCCAACGTAAATGCCATAAGACGTCAGGCGATAGACAACGGCTGGAAGGGTGTAACGAAATATGACGTCATGTATTTTGATCCTCACCTCATGACCTCCACTATTACTCTCAATCTGGATTCCTTCTACTCCCTTGATGCTACAATGACCTTCCGTTCGTCCTGGAGTCCCACGAACAGTCTGTTCGCAGGACTTCACGGAGGAGACAACGCGGCTTCTCACGGAGATCTGGATATAGGAAACTTTGTTATCAACGTAAACGGAGTTTTCATGATATGCGATCTCGGATCAGAGAATTATAATATATTCGGATATTTCGGAAATTACCGCTGGTCGTACTACCGTAAGCGCGCGGAAGGACAGAACACCCTCGTTATGATCCCGTCCTCGCAGAATAAAAATAATACCGGCTGGAACGGAAAAACCGGTATTCCCATCGAGAACACGTCGCTTAAAACCAATCTTCCCGTATCGGATCAGTTGGACGTAGCGGTTTCCAAGACGCTAAGGTATGAAAGCGGTAAAAGCTCTGCCCTTGGCGTTGTGGACATGTCGGTAGCGTTTACTGAAATGACCGAGGGAATGAGAGGGCTGTACTTTACCGATGACCGAAGCACCGTGGTTATTCAGGACGAGGCTGTGTTCAGCGAAAAAATGGACATATGGTGGTTTGCTCACACCGATGGTAATATTGAGATAGCCGACGACGGAAAGAGCGCTATCATTACCAGAAGCGGAATCACTCTTTATGCCGAGCTTGTTACGAATATGGATGCTACCGCGAGCTTTACTGTAATGGAAGCGGAATCTCTTGATGAGGATTACGTCGGATGTACTGTTGGATCTGATAAATACACTTCCGGGGATACCGAGAAGGACCGATCCTCCATTTCCAAGCTTTGCGTAAGAGTTGACGATACGCAAGAGCTTAGACTGGCAGTTGCGTTCAAGGTTATAAATTCTCCCAAGGATGCGCCGCGGGAATCAATTTACACCTGGCAGGATATTTCTCAGTGGAAAGCTGATTAAATCAAAAAATATACGCGCCTCTGATAGCCTTGGGCATTCAGAGGCGCGTAGTGTTTTTCGTTGTTACCTGATATTTTGGATTTTATTCCGTTACGTTGCAATATGGACTTGAGTTTACAATCGAAAGGGAAAGCTCCCGGGATTTTAATCCTCGATGATAGGCTCACCGTCAGCGGTAAAGAGAGGTAGCTTTTCAAGGTAGACTATATCAGTGCGCTTGATAGCATCACCTTCGGCAAGTATCGCCATTCTTCCGCATATAATACCGCCTGCCTTCTCGACCAATGCCTCGACAGCTCTGAGAGACTCTCCCGTTGAGATAACGTCATCTACAATAAGTATCCTCTTGCCCTTCATCAACTCGGCGTCGGCGGTATCCAAGTATAGCTTCTGATCCCTTGCGGTAGTGATGGAACGCACCTCTACCTCAAATACGCCGGTCATATACAGCTTCGGAGCCTTACGGGCGAGCATATATTTCCTATCGCCATGCTGACGCGCCATTTCATGTATCAACGGAATGCCCTTAGCCTCGGCGGTTATAAGATAATCGTACTCCGGAGCTCTCTTGAGCATCTCTGCGGCGGTGGCTACCGTCAGCTCCTGATCTCCGAAAATAACGAACGCACCGATAGACAGCTTTTCGTTTAATGGGCATATTGGCAGAGCTCTGTCCAAGCCTGCAAGCTTCATGTTGTAGTATTTCATAATCAACCCCCGTATGTATATGTAAAGTTAAATGTCATACCTTGACTTTGGTTTACTACTGTTAATTATACTCTAAATTGAACGGTTGTCAAGGGAATGGCGCGAAAAATAACCTTCATTGTTTTTTCGCTCTGTGGGCACTGACTTTGTTTTAAGGGTAAAGGCTGTTATAAGCTACAAGGTTGTCATAAAAATAATATCTTGCGAATAAGTATTAATGTACTTTATAAGAAAGGAAGATAACAAATGTTTATTCGCACAGTCCGAATGGCAAAAATCAGGACGGTCGCCATGTTAATGCTTTCGGTGACACTGATAGCTGTACTTGTCGCGCTTATTCCGTCTTATGCCGCTACTACGGTATTTGCCTCTGACGGAAGTAAGGTTTATACGGGGGTAAAAAGCAATCAGGACAGAATTGAGTTTCTGCGACGGTTTGGTTGGGAGGTGAATGCTGAGCCGAACGAAACGGTAAACGTGACGGTTCCTGAGGAATTTGATCAGATATTTAACGGATACAATGAGCTTCAGAGAGCTCAGGGGCTTGATCTCGGTCGCTATCGGAAAAAGACGGTTACGCGCTATACTTATACCGTGACTAATTACCCGGACTATGAAGGAACGGTTTTGGCTACTCTGCTGGTATATCGCGGAAAGGTCATCGGTGGAGATATATGCTCTGCAGAGGCCACCGGATTTATCCATGGGTTTGCAAAATCCTCTTAAATAAAAAGAAATCCGCCGGTGCATTCATGCATGCATCGGCGGATTTCTTTATGTTGAGTTTTTTAATCTACAGTCCACTGATCTATATTCTTCCAGGTATAGAGGGTACCGCGCTCGGGAGAGGAGTTCGGTCCGTCTATAACACGGAACACTACTGCCAATCTCAGCTCGGTAACATTTTCTGCTTTAATGCAAAGCTTGTAGATACCTGCTCTTGAATACTCGATATCATCGGTGTAATACTGAGAGTCGGTTGTGTCTCCTACATACTTTCCGTCAAAGGAATTGGCATCCATAGCGGTAAAGGTTACGTTTGCAGCCATATCGGTGACTATCTCTGCGTAAAGAGTGATACCGCTTCTGGTTATGGTGGCGCTCTTTCCGTCGTCGGCTATCTCAATATTACCCTGTGTGTGGGCAGACCACCAGATATCCATACCCTTTGAGAACACTGCTTCGTCCTGGATGATTATGGTTTCGCGGTTATCCGTCATATACAGACCGCGTATTCCGTCAGTCATTTCAGCATACGCTACGTCCATGTCCACAACGCCGATAGCGGATGCTTTTCCGCTTTCGTAGCGCAGTACCTCAGAGATAGCATTGGAAATCTGATCCGGCTTAGGAGGATTGGTGTTGCCAGCTTTGTTTGCTTTTTCGTCGGTGATGCAAGGGATACCGGTACGTCCGTCCCAGCTCTCGCCGTGAGGCAACATTACCAGTGTGTTCTGTCCCTCGGCGCGCTTACGGTAATATGACCAGCGGTAGGTTCCGAAGTATCCCGATACGTTATACGCATCAGAGCCGAGATCGTTAATAAGGAAGGTTCCGTTGGCGTTAATGACAAAGTTTCCAATATCAAGGTCTCCGTGGGAAGCCGCGTTATCTCCTCCGTGAAGTCCGGTAAACAGGTTGTTGTTTGCATCCCAGCTTGATCTGAAGGTCATTATGTTGTCCAGCGAATAGAAGGAGTCGAGAGTAAGAGTGATGGTTGAGGTCATGATATGCGGATTGAAATACATAATGTCGTACAGAGATACGCCCTTCCATCCGTTTTCTATCGCCTGACGTCTTATGGCGTTTACGTTGGGGTCGTTGTCCTTTAGCGCAAACCACGAAGCGATCGATGTATCAGCCGATCCGCTTCCTCCGTCATGGAATCCCCATGTGGTGTTCTTGCTTCCAAGATAGGTTGTGAAATATACGGAGTGTCCATAGCCGGGTGCGTTATAAATACCGTAATTCTTTCCGCACGCGGTGTCAAGACAGGAAATGAAGATGTGTGAATAGGTGGTACCGTAGGACCAGTATCCGGGGCCTTCCTCATATCCTCCGTCGGGGGCGTACACCCACATTCCGCGCTCGATAGCATTAACGGCTTCGCCAAGATAAAGCTGGATCTGTTCGGAATAGCGCTCAACGTTGGCAAGCGCCAGAGCCGCCGCCATCAGTCCGCCGTTGCATACTCCGTTCCAGTTGTTAGTCGCGCCGGCAATATTGTAACTGCCGGGAATATATTTTCCGGTGGTGTCGTCAGGGAGTGTGCTTGTTGCAGAAAGAGCAAGCCAATACATGGAGTCCTCAAGCAGGGAAAGACGGGTGACCTCTCCGGTATATCCGTACTGCTCGGTATCCAGATCATCCGCAGTCTCTGCCCAGTAATCG
>JAFVTO010000178.1 GCA_017503165.1 Clostridia bacterium
GTATCTCCACGCCCGCGGTCTTTACCATAAGGTCTGCCGCGGTCATACCCGCAGACACCGTCTGGTACTCAACCATTCCTATTGATCTGTTCTTCATTTATGTGATCCGTCCTTATTTTTCAATGATAACGTATGCTTCTGTAATCTCTGAAACTCTGCCGTCCATTGGCGAATGCAATGAAACGCCCAGCTTTTCGCCGTAAACTCCGATAAGGTCGCCCGCCTTTACGCAGTCGCCCTTTACTACCGTGGCGGTTGCCGCCGCGCCGATGCCCTGGGCAAGCATTACCTTGACTCTGTCGCAGGTGACCTCAACGTCGACAAGCGGCGCGAGGGTGTCGTATTTCTTAAGTCCCATTCTTGAGACCAGCCTTGACATTGGAACCTTTCTGTACTTGATGTCCTTGTTCACGCCCTTAGGCTCAATGCCCTTGGGAGGCGTAACGCCGTTTTTGCGAAGCTCGCCCTTGACCTCGTTGATTATCGAGCGCGGGTCGAGACCCTGACCGCAGGAGAACATCTCGCAAAGTCCACAGGAGGAGCAGGAGAAGGTGCCCATAAACACGGGAAGCTGTCCTTGCGCTCCGCTTGCCACCGCCTGCATTACCTTATGAGGCTCGATAGGGTGACCGAGAAGATTTCTCGAGCAGAGGTCGGTGCACATTCTGCACTGACAGCAAGCCGCCATAGCTCTTTTGGCGCTTATAGTTATGGGGGTGAGTCGCTTTTGCACCACGTAGGCGGTCTTGGGCATTACGAGGAGCGCGTTTGAGGTCTTTGTCACCACGTCACCGCTGACCGTAAGCTTACCCGTCATAGGTCCGCCCGCGATAAGGGCGTAATCCTCGCAGGTCGCACCGCCCGCAAGTCTTATAAGCTCGCCGTAGGTAATTCCCAAAGGAACGCGAAGAGTACAAGGGTTCTTTACCTCGCCCGCAATGGTGATATACTTGTGGGTAACGGGGGCGTTCTCCTTCCACGCGCGGTAGACGTTGTAGACCGTCTCTACGTTGTAGACAAGGCAACCCACGGTTATGGGAAGCGCGCCCGGCTTTACCACTCTGCCCGTAGCCTCGTAGATCGTTATGATCTCGTCGCCCGCGGGGTATATCTCGGGGAGGTAGCATATCTTTATTTTTTTGAATTTGTGAAGATTTGCCTTCAGCGCCTCAACCGTCTCGGTGTATGCGGGCTTGACCGCCACTATTGCCGTAGACGCGCCGAGGGTGTCGGCTATCTCACAAAGAGTCATCATTATTTTTTCCGCGTTCTGTGCCAAAAGCTGGCGGTGGAGCTTGAAAAGCGGCTCGCACTCGGCACAGTTGAGTATGACCGTGTCAGCCGCCGCGTTGAGCTTGGCGTATGAGGGAAATCCCGCTCCGCCCGCGCCAACAATGCCCGCTTTGCGCATCAGTTCCGAAAGTTTAGTTAATTCCATTTTTTATTCCTTTATTTCTCGTCAACAATACCAACGATAGCCGCGTCAACAGGGGCGTTTTCAAGGTCGCGGCCGATTCTTGCCGCGCTTCCCTCTGCCACAAGCACAGTCTCGCCAATGCCTGCGCCCACGTTGTCTATTGCCACAAACTCGCCCTTTGCCTCCATATTTTCAAGAGGTCTGACGATAAGAAGCTTCTGTCCTATAAGTCTTTCGTTCTTTCTTGTAGATACGATACAGTCAATAACCTTTCCGATAATCATTTTGAAAATCTCCTTTCTTGTTTCCAAAAGAACCTTGTGCCAAATGTCAAAAATTTGATAGCTCGCACAAAGACCTTTTTAATTTAGCGCACTATGTTTGCACCACACCGATAGGCTTCTCTTGTGAGAGAAGGCTTAATATTCTCTCCCCCATCGGGGCGGGTTTACCGCCCCGATGAAATTGATTCTTACTTCAAAACGGGAAGAATCTTTTCCACGTCTGCGTGGGGTCTGGGAATTACGTGTACAGCTACAAGCTCACCGAGCTTGGATGCCGCGCTGCTTCCTGCCTCGGTTGCTGCCTTTACTGCTCCAACGTCGCCACGTACCATAACAGATACAAGACCCGAACCGATCTTCTCTGTGCCGATAAGCGTTACGTTTGCAGCCTTAACCATTGCATCAGCTGCCTCAATTGCAGCTACAAGTCCTCTGGTCTCAACCATTCCAAGTGCTTCAAGTGCCATCTTGCTGTTCCTTCCTTTCATAGCATTCATAAAATGAGTTCAAAAGCTTTTTTGACGCCTCGCTTAACTGCGGAGCGCCGTCGGCAGACCGTTTGACCGCCGATCAACTGTCCGCTCAGATGGTGGGCAGTATCTTCTCAACATCGCTGTGAGGACGGGGAATTACATGTACCGCAACGATCTCTCCCAGTCTGGATGCTGCCGCGCTGCCTGCCTCGGTTGCAGCCTTAACTGCTCCGACGTCGCCGCGTACCATAACAGATACCAGTCCGCTACCGATCTTCTCGGTGCCGATAAGCTCAACGTTAGCAGCCTTTACCATTGCATCAGCTGCCTCGATTGCCGCTACGAGACCTCTGGTCTCAACCATTCCAAGTGCTTCGAGTGACATTTTTCTTTACCTCCGAAAGTGTTTTTATTTTTTTGTTTTTTATTTATTTTTTTTGTTTTGCGGATCATCTTGCAAGCCGCGAGGCTGAAAGTCTCACCAGCCGCAAAGTTTCCTCGTGGGGATTTGGGAGCACCGCGTGCGCGCATGGCTTTTTGATGCAGTGCGCAACCGCGCTCTCCACCGCCGCATTCACAGCGGAAACCGAGCCGGTCACAATAACGGTCACAAGTCTGCCTCCGAGCTTTCTTTCCCAGCTCACCAGCTGAACGTCCGCCGCCTTGCACATTATATCAAGGGCATCAATTGCCGCCGCAACGCCGCTGACCTCTACGAAACCAAGTGATTTCATACTTATGAAAATTCCTTTCAATTCTGGATGTGGCGTTTGCACAGCTTCAGACTTCGCTATCGCAAACGCATATCCGTATATCCAAGCCGATTATGCTTAAATACTGGGAAGGATGCTCTCAACGTCGCTGTGGGGACGGGGAATTACGTGTACCGCAACAAGCTCGCCCAGCTTTGATGCTGCCGCGCTGCCTGCCTCGGTCGCAGCCTTAACCGCTCCGACGTCGCCGCGTACCATAACGGATACCAGTCCGCTACCGATCTTCTCGGTGCCGATAAGAGTAACCTCTGCCGCCTTTACCATTGCATCAGCCGCCTCGATTGCAGCCACAAGACCTCTGGTCTCGATCATTCCAAGTGCTTCAAGTGCCATTTTCTTACGTTTCCTTTCGTTTCGTGTGATTAACGTTTTTTCCTTCGGCAGTGTCATCTGTCAGTTACCGTGACACAGCCCTCTTTTTATGTCGGTGATCTCAGGATTTGTCAAAAGCATTCAGCTTCAGCATTTTCTCCGTTGACTCCTCGGTATTTGATATAATGTGGGAGCTAACAACACCGCTTACCCTATTCGCCGCCTCTGCCGCCGCTTCGACAGCTGCCCGAACGTTGTCCACCGTGCCGCGGAACTTTATACAAACGATCAGCGGAACGGGGAGCGCATCGGCGTTACCCGGTTTATTCTTATCGAAATGCTCAACGGTGACGTCAGCCGCTTTGCAGCCTGCATCGCAGGCAACAAACGCCGCCGTCAGACCGAACACCTCAATAAAGCCCGTCGCTTTTCCCATATTACCTGTTTACAATAGCAATCTTGAGACCTTCCATCTTCAGGTTGGTTTCAAGCGCTTCATTTATCTGCTCAAGCGGGAACTTATGAGTTATCAGCTTTTCAAGAGGAAGTCCGATACCCTTCGCTCTCTTCAGGAAATCAAAGGTAGTAGCGTAATCGCGGAGAGTATATACCCATGAGCCTACGGTAGTGATCTCCTTGGAGCAGATATCGAAGTGGGGATTGATAGTGGCATCACCGCCGTTAATGAAGAAGCCAAGCTCGCAAAGACCTCCGCCGTTACGGATAAACTTGTAGATGTTGGCGTGTCCCACGGGAGATCCGGTGCACTGGAACGCAAAGTCGGCAAGATAACCGCCAAACGCATCCTTAACGCCCTCGGTAAGAGCCTCAATACCCTTGTGGTTCTTGAAGTTGACAGACGCATTGGCTCCCATGAGCTTTGCAAACTCAAGTCGCTTATCCTCGCCGTCAACCGCGACGATGTTCTCAATACCCATAGTACGGAGAACCGCTATGCAAATAAGTCCGATAGGACCGCAGCCCTGAACAACCACCCGTGAATTGAAGCGGAGAATGCCTGTGGTCTTAGCTCTTTCCACTGCGTGGATAAGCACTGCGCAGGGCTCGATAAGTATTCTGGAATCCAGATCCAGGTCACTTACGTTGAACACGGTAGAGCCACCGCGTACAACGATATAATCAGCAAACCAACCGTTAAGATGAACGTCGTCGTCGGGAAGCAGTCCGTAAACGTCCGCTCCTCCCACGTTCTGCTTATTGAGGTCAAACATAGTAATATCGGGATTGTCCTTGAAGATCATGCAGGTGACCACCTTATCTCCGACCTTCAGCGGCTTACCCGCGCTGTCAACCTTTACGTTCTTGCCCATCTTTACGATCTCACCCGTGCCCTCATGACCGAGCGCTACGGGGATAAGGGAGAAGGGGTCGCGCTTAAACTCGTGGGCATCGGTACCGCACACTCCGCATCCTTCGACGCGGACCAGTATATCATCGTCGCCAAGCGCGGGAATGGGATACTCTTTAATATCGAAATGTTCAAGCTTGGTAAGCATTGCGACTCTTGCGGTGGCAGGAACGCCCTTTGCCGCAGGAGCTGCGGCGGAATCCACGCCGTTTACGCTTGCAAGTACCTGCTTTACGATAGCTTCGATGCTTGCGGAATTAAGTTCCATTTTTATTGTCCTTTCCTAATTTTCTATCAGTCTGTCTCATCAGATCAAACGCCTTCGAAATATTTCCGTCCGTAGGCTGCAAGGGCAGTATCCTGCTCCTCGCTTCCTCCGCTGACACCCAGTCCGCCGATAATATTCCCCTCCAGGTCGGCAAGCGGCTCGCCGCCACCGAAGATCACTATTTTACCGGAGTTGGTAAACTGAATGCCGTACAGAGAGCCGCCGGGTTGAGCAAGGGGCTTCAATTTTGACGTTGACATTTTAAGTGCCACCACCGTGAACGCCTTATTTACCGCCACGTCGTAGCTGGCTATGTAAGCGTCGTCCATGCATTCGACCAGTATCGGGTGTCCCCCACGGTCGGAAACACACACAACTGCGCGAACGCCTGTCCGCGCCGCCTCTGCCTTCACCGCCTCGCAAAGCTCAAGCGCCCTTGAAAGAGTGATATTTCCAACGGAAACGCTCCTGTCGGGAGCTGCTCCGTCCGTTCTTTTTCTGTATTCCGAAACGACGTTATCAACTATTTTCCGTATCAGCTTATCGTCCATAGGTGGATCACTTGCCGAGAGACTCAAGAACCATCTTGGTGATCTTGGCAATAGTCTCCGCGTCCGCTTCGCCGCAGGCGCTTCCGCCGTTTACGCCGCAGCCGTGGCAGCTGGGCTTACCGTCCTTGACTCTGGGGCATACGTCAGCGGGGTGCTTCCCCTTAAGACCGAACTGACGGCGGATCTCGTAAAGACGCTGTACCTGAGCGTCGGAAAGAGGCTGTGCACCGCCCAGCATCTTTGCCTGATAGAGCAGCTGAGCATAGAACTCAACGGACTCCATCTTGTGGTAGGCATTTAGAAGAGAGTCGGAGAAGGTGAGCGCGCCGTGATTGGCAAGCAGGACCGCATCAAAATGCTGGAGATACTTGGAGACCGCATCGGGGATCTCCTCGGTAGAGGGAGTGCCGTACTCAGCTATCGGAACGCATCCGAGAGCGATGACCGCCTCGGGCATGATAGGCTCGGTCAGCGGTATTCCCGCGATAGCAAAGGAGGTTGCGTACATAGGATGAGCATGAACAACGCTCTTTACGTCAGGACGCTCACGGTAGACGCGCATGTGCATCTTGATCTCAGAGGAGGGCTTGAAGCCGGGATTTGCCTGAATAACGTTTCCTTTTGCATCCACCTTGCAGATGTACTCGGGGGTCATAAAGCCCTTGGATACTCCGGTAGGAGTGCAGAGGAACTCGTTGTCGCTGATCTTAACGGAGATATTTCCGTCGTTGGAAGCGACCATTCCCTTTGCATAGATGCGCTTGCCGATCTCGCATATCTGCTTTTTGATCTCGTACTCGTTTGTCATTTTCTTGTCTCCTTAGTGTATGTAATTGTTTTTTTGTTTTCTATGATCTAATGGCTTTGAACCATTATTTCCTTTTTTACTACAGCACCACCCAAGCAGGGATGACGGGAAGGTTACTTTGTAAGGTATCTTCTGACCTCGTCAATCCCCTCGCCGGTATGGGAATTGACACAGAATATCCTCCTGCATCCGGAATTCCGCAGCCACGCTATCGCCTTATCCGGCGGCGCGTAATCTATTTTGGTGACTATTCCGATGACATCTCTGTTTATCATCGACGCCACGTTTGGGGGAAACAGCGAATAGTCATCGTTTGCCGCTATGAGCATGGCGACCACATCCGCTTCGTAAGAATAGATAGCCAACGCCGCTCCCAGACCGTGGACCTCGGCGTATTCGCCGGGTGAATCTATCAGCCAGTCATCGTAGAGCATATACTGGGTTTTTTCGTACCGTATCCTCTCGCCTCGCAGGGCTTGCTTCAATGTGGTCTTCCCCACCCCGTGTCTGCCAACGAGAAGGGTTTTCTTCATATCCTCGCTTCTGACCATACCGCTTTACGTTTTGGTTATCTGGCACACGGTAAAGCCCAGGCTGTCGCGGACGAAATCCAGAACCGCGCGAAGGGATGCATCCACCTCTGAAATGGTTCCGGTAAGTATCACCGTACCGCTGAAGCGGTCAACAAAGCCCAACTGGACACCGGATGCTTTTATAGATATATCTCCCGCAATAATAGCGGTCTCCGCAGGTGACATGGTAAGTATTCCGATAGCCGATTTTGAATACTCCACCGCAGGGTCCAGCCCCAGCTTTCTGTAAAGTATCTCATCGGGGTTTGCTATTATGTGGGCGATGGTTACCTGCTTACCCGGAACAAGCTCCTGGATTATCCTCGCCTTTTCCCCCGCGCCCAAATTATCAAATTCAATCTTCATTTTCAACTGTTCAGAATTCGCCGAAGCGAATTTCCGCCGTTGCTTTTGCTTTTTCGTTAGCCGAAAGCCAATCGGCATTCAGCCGCCTATCTGACCTTTGAGCCCCGTTCTGTTCACCGCATAAAGCAGCTCGCTCATCCTTTCGTCGGATGGCGGTCTTATATCCGGCAGCGTATATTCTCTTCCCAGACCGGGGTACTTATCCGTGCCTATTCTGTGGTACGGAAGCAGATGCAGCTCCCGGACACCCGGCAATGAGGCTGCAAAGCTTGCGATAGCGCCTATCTCGTCCACGGTATCGTTGAAGGTGGGTATTACAGGAGTACGGATCACCAGTCGAGCCCCGCTCTCTGCAATAAACCTGGCGTTTTCAAGGATTTTAGCATTGTCTCTGCCGGTAAAGCTTTTGTGCTTTTCTCCGTCGGTGTGCTTAATATCCATAAGCACGGTATCAAGATACGGCAGATAGCTCGCTATGACCTCTTTTGAAGCATAGCCCGTGGTCTCGATCGCCGTATTAATACCCATGTTCTTCACGCTTTTGAGCAACGCAACGGCAAACTCAGGCTGACAAAGAGCTTCTCCGCCGGACAGAGTAACACCGCCGCCGCTTCTGCGGAAATACGGACGGTCACGAATTATCTCCTCCATGACCTCGCCCACCGTAACGTCCCGTCCCACCGTCTTGGTCTGTCCCGCAAGAGTCATCTCCTGCATTCCCCATTCCTGGGATTCGGGATTACAGCACCAACGGCACCGAAGGGGACACCCCTTCAAAAACACGATCGTCCGGATTCCCGGCCCATCGTGGACAGAAAAGCGCTGAATATCGAATATCCGTCCCTTGACGGAATAGAGTTTGTTTTCACTCATTTTCAATAAACCGAAATTCGCTTGCGAATTTCCACCTTATTTATTAGTCGAGAATTATTTCTTTGGATCAGTTATCCGAGATCATCCTTCGGTATCAAAGCCCCGGATCCGATCCCCTTTTCGGCTCGGGGCAATGTCATCAGAACCCCTTTTGCTCGGTTCTCGCGATAATATCGTCCTGAAGCGATCTGGAAAGGGTGGTAAACAGTGCGGAATAACCCGCCACTCTGACCACCAGCGAGCGGTACTTCTCGGGATTTGCCTGAGCGTCACGCAGAGTCTCGCGGCTGACAACGTTAAACTGAACGTGGCTACCCTTCTGATCGAAGTAACCGCGCACAAGAGCCACAAAGCTTTCAAGTCCGCTTCTTCCTGCCAGCGCCGTCGGATGGAACTTCATATTGTAAAGCGTTCCGTTTGACGCGATAAAATGATCCAGTCGGGATACGGAATTCGCGCCTGCTGTAGGGCCGTTCACATCCCTTCCCGCCGCAGGAGAAACACCGTCCGCCACGGGAGTATATGCAAGTCTGCCGTCAGGAGTTGCTCCGGTCTGAGCACCCAGCGGAACGTTCGCGGAAACAGGGTAAAGACCTGCCTGGTAGGTTCCGCCTCTGGGGTTTTTATATTGCTGAAGCGGCTTTGTATAGGTATAGGCAATATCTCTTGCGAAGGTATCCACGTCGTCTATATCGTTTCCGAATTTCGGGAGGGCGTTTATATCCTCCCGAAGCCTTCTGTATTCCGCTTTTTCTGCCTCCGAAGCCTTATTGCTTCTCATAGAAAGGAATATGCGCTTTATTTCCTCTTCGTTGACATGCTTGCCCTCTGCGACCAGCTGAGCCACCGCCTTTTCGGTAAGCTTGCGGCAATAGCCCCCGTCAAGCTCCTCTCCGAAATTGGCATCCATAGCCGCCTTGAACTGGCAAAGTGTATATTTCTTTTCCTCGTAAACCAGCTTGCGTATCGCGTAAAGCGCATCCGCCATATTGGCGATACCGAAGCCCTGGGGACCTGTGAAGTTATAGACCGCTCCACCCTCCTGCAGACTCAATCCCCTGCCGATGCAATCGTCCACCATAGAGGACTGGAAGGGGAGGGGGCATCTTTCCGCATGTGCCATATCAATAGCGTTATCCGCATTGACCAGCAGAGAGATAAAATAGTTCATCTGCGTTTTATACGCATCGTAGAATTTTTCAAAGGTATCAAATTCGGGAAGCTTTCCGGTGGCTACTCCAACCTGCGCTCCGTTATCCTCGCCGTTGGAGAAGACCAATTCAAGCGGTCGGCACATATTGAAGAACGCCGCATCGTGCCATCCGTCCGTCTTTCCCGCCTTCTGTGGCTCAACGCATCCGATTATGTTGTATTCTCTGGCATCCTCAAGACTGAGTCCCCTGTTCTGGAGCGCGGGAATTATTACCTCATCGTTGTAATACGCGGGGAAGCCTATACCGGTTCTGGTAAGCTCTGCCGCGCGGATAAGAAACTCGTGTGGAGTTCCGTTCCATACTCTCACAGAGAATGACGGCTGAGGCAGGAAAACGTGCTCGGTCGCGGTAATAGACATAAAGGAAAGATCGTTGGTCACATCTCTGCCGTACTTGTCCTGGCCGCCCGCAATAAGATTCTGGAAAAGGCTGTATCCCGCAAAGCCCTCTGCCGATGCCGCATCACGAACCTTATTCAGATCGTTGAGCTTTACCCAGACGCAGTCCATAAGCTCCTGCGCCTGCTCGCGGGTGAGCCTTCCCTCATCCAGATCCCTTTTATAATAAGGATACATATACTGGTCAAACCGACCGGGAGAGATGGAGTGTCCGCTGGATTCTATCTGCAAAAGCATCTGAACGAACCAGAAGGACTGACACGCCTCGTAAAAGCTTGTAGCACCGTGCATAGGCACGCGTCGGCAGTTTGCCGCAATGACCTCAAGCTCTCTTTTTCTGATCGGCTCGGAGCACTCCCTCGCTTGCTTATCCGCAAGCTCCGCATAACGAAGAGCATAATCGCACGCCGCTCCGCAGCTGATAATAACGGCTCTGAGGAAGGTCCCCCTTACAGCATAGTCCGCATCCCCCGGATTCAATCTGTCAAGGGCTTCCTTTGCCTCCGCGATTATTCCCGCATAGCCTACCTTGAGCACCTTTTCATACTGAACGGTAAGATGTCCTATACCGTTATAAAAATAGTTGCCCGGAGTGAATATGTTATGCTCGATCGCCGCATGAGTTTCCGGCGACATATAAAAGGAAGCCAGCTCACTTGTGGTCTTTCCCTTCCAATACTTATACACCTCATGGAGAGTCCGCTTGGTATCCTCCGATATGTAGAAGGGGTCTGCCGTTCTTGTCGCCACCGTGTCAAACTCGCTCTCCAGCCATTCAAAGGAGTATTCGGGGAAAACCTGGCAGCCTCGCGGCGCCTTTGTCGCCGCACCGACTACAAGCTCTCTTTCACGAATAGTTATCGGTATATTCTCCAGAATATGACGGAATGCGAGAGCGCGCTTCATTATGATAGGCTTATCCTCGTTTGCCCTGTACGCCTCCGTCAGAAGCACCGCTCTGTCCGCCTCTATTTCCGGAGCCTTAGCGTAAAGCTGCTCCACCAAAAACGGAATACGCGGCGACTTTTGGATCGGTTCAGTATAATACTTCATATCTTCCTGTCATCCTCCGTCACAAGCCGATCGACGGAGTTCCTTTCACGGATATATCAAAACCCGTTGTTTTATGTTGTATCAACACGCGAAAGTATTGGTATTTGTTTGTTTTATACAAATATATGCCATACTTCCCCATCGTCGCAATTATAATACCACACTTTCTCACTTTTGTCAATAGTTTTTCCAAGATTGTTGCAAGTTTTTTGTTGTTTTACTTTGCTTTAAGCTTAAAACCAAACCCAAAAACAACACAAAACAACCAATACAGCAATTAATACCACGACATATACCAACTTATCGCAAACCAAAAAAGCTCTCTGCGTATCCGTGTGACACGCAGAGAGCGATATTCTGTTAAAGCTTAATGCAGACCGTAGTTTCTTATCCGCCGAAATTCAGCGTATATCCACCCGTCCACTTGCTCTCATAAGTGATAAATCCGAAGCCGTCACTATCCCGGAAAAGGAAGGTATACGTCCCGTCCCCGTTATCCTTACCGGCAAGCAAGCTCTTGTTCTGAAGCACAAAATGAAGCCTGTTATTTATAAACACCAAGGTTTGGAGACTTTTAGTGTCTTCGCTGTATACCGCAATGTTACCGTTATCAAATGCGATGTTTTTAATGGTTAAGTTATCAGGGGCACGAAGTATATTCTTGCCGTCCACGGAGATCGCTGCAGAGTCCACCCAATAGTAGCCTTCGTAGCACAGCACAGTCGGACTTACACCGTTCACCTCGAGGCTACCAATGATCTCTTCGGTATCCAGCCTGAAAAGCATGCTTTTGGCAGGAGTAACTCCGTTCTCCGTCACCAACATAGTACCGCTTCTGTCATCGAGAACTATCCCCAATTTGATGCCTTCGCTCAGTGTCCGCGTCGTCTTGGTATGCGTATCATAAACATACACCGGCGATGAAATTAAGAAAGAATAAGTAAAATACACCTTATCCTCATATAAAACCGCCGAACCCAAAGTATTTTTCGTGGCACCCGCTGTCTGCGGGAGCCGTATATCATAATCAAAAGTCCCGGTTGCAAGATCGTAAATCCAAACAGAATTATCTTGAGATACAAGGGGCATCACAGTTGCCTTACCCTTTGCTACCTGAAACGCCTTCACATCGAAGGTGAAGGTGATAGCATTTTTAAACCCATCTGCCTCCGAATAGGACACCAGATTTTTTCCCTGGAGAAAATATGTCTTACCAGTTACCGAGTCATAGGCAATATGCTTAGTACCGTCTCCGGGACGGTTCAAGCTGCTCTTGTACTCAAATGAATAATCCTTTAAGAGCACCTTGTCCGCATATTCGCTGTTGATGGCTTCGACTTCAGCTTCAAGCATGGGATTAAAATCTGAAAAAGCCGCATCGAGCTCCTCCTCTGACATATCGAAAAGAGAGCCATTAACTCTCGGCGCATTGGGAACGTCGCCCTTTGTAGGCGTTACAAACAGATCCAGAACGGTACTCTTCATCTCCCAGCTCGCCTCGCCGTAAAGATCATATTTAAACGACGTAAGACGGAAAAACGCCTCACCGTCGGAAAACTGATAATTTCCCGCGGCGCTCACGAGCTCTGTTCCGTAACTGTAAAACCCAATGCTGTAATCCGACATTTCGCCGCCTGCCCTTTCGGTATAGCTCAGCTTCAATTCAAGTATGCTGTAGTGGACGTCACCGATGCTCAGTCTGAAGGAGCCCTGCAGAGCCTCATCTGTCCTCTCTTTTAAAAGCTCGAGAGCGATCTTATACGCGCCGACCCTGGCATTCAGATTTCCGGTTATCTTATTCTCCTCTACCGTGAGTCTCCAGGTATATTCCATCGACTCGACACTATTTCCTTTTTCATCCACCAGAACAAGCTTCATATCAACGGAATGCAGATATTTACTGCTTTCAACCGAGGTATATTCAAACTTTACCGTTGTGTTTTCATAAGTGTCAAGCGTCTTTTCCAGCGATTCGGTCACGGCTGATACGTATTCATCGGCAGTACGGTATCCGCTTTCGGGAGTATACCCCTCCCTGATCATTTTTTCAATATACACACGGGCATCGCTTCCCGCCTGCCATTCGGCGCGGATAGCCCGAATGAGCACTGAAACAAAGTCCTCGCTTAAATAATAGTGCTTGACTATCTTGTATTTACCGGGGTAAGTATCATCCAATACAATCTCAAAGCTGAAGCTAATCTCGCTCACTATCTCTTCGCTGATACGCTCTATAGCCTCCGTCAGTGCGTTATCCTCATCCGACTCATAGGAGGAGCTTACAGCATCTGCCAGACGGATCAGCAGGTCGCGCGTTTCCTCGTTCATGGCGTAATCCGAGCCGCTGTCCGGAGCAAGGGGAGATTGGTCTATAGCGCTTTCTATTTCTTTAAAATTCACCTTATACCATTTTTCCGAGGTAAGATTTCCGCCGTTGAAAAGAGCTTTTTCCCCGTTCATCCACAGCTTCCCCTCGATCTTACCCGCTCCGGCTTCCACCGAGCCCTCAAGAAGCATTCTCTCATCTCTCGGATCGAAGCTACCGTTCAGGAAAAAATCCAGGTTTTTAGTACCGACAGCCGGAATAATATCATTTCCCAGATTTCCCATAACCGTCACCTCACTGCCGCGTGAACAGTCTTCGATCAGCTGAATACTGTCGGGGAAAAATGTCTTGGCGGTTTTTCGCAGCGCAACGTCACCGTTTACTCTTTGAGACAGATTTATACTGCCCGCGCCTATAACCGTTACGATGACCGAAGCTATAACGCCCAGCAGTATCAGAAAAACAGCGACACCCCAGCCGTTAAAGCTTTTATTGTCCCGGTTGTTTCCACCGTTCGGCGTAAAGGATTTAGGATCAAAATTCATATTCGGTACCTCCATATTTTTATTTTTTCATGTAACTCAGTTTTTTCGCCTGTCAGCCCTCTCCGAGTATCCCGTAATAATACACCGGCATGGCGCTCCAGCCGTGGCAAAGGCTGCCCGCGTTACCGAAATCCGACTCGCCCGCCTCCGTTTCCCAGAAGGAGGTAGCTCCGGCATCCAGCATTCTCTTGTATTTAGTCCGTATATCTCCGATAATATACTCACGGTACGTTTCCCCGCCCACCTTGAGCAGCGCGTCGTATTTAAAGCAGAGCATACTCAGGGTAGCGGGCGTAAGACCTGAATCGCTATCCGCAAGAGTCGCGGCGATACGGCTCGCCTCTCCATGAGTGCAGACTCCCGCAAGCACCGCCAGGGCATTGACCAGCTCGCTCATTCTGCCGTCGCCTTCGCGGTTATAGAAAAGTCCCTTTTCCTCGCTGAAGAATTTGCTTCTTATTCCCTTTATGAGAGGCTCCAAAAACGCGGTGTATTCATCCTTTTCGCCCAAGGTACGGGCAATGACAGCCATATTGCGAAGTGCGATAACCAAAAGACAGTTAAGCGCCGCCTCGTATGCTCCCTCGTCGCTCCGGCCCAGATTTCCGGAAAGCCCGTCGCTCCATTCGTAGAAGTTCCAGTACTGCTTTCCGACAAAGGACAATACGCAGCCGCTTCCGTCTATACGGTCGGTAAATGCCCGAAGAACAGAGACAAGCTTGGGATAGATCTCCCTGATCAGGGAAACATCCTTTGAATAGGAGGTGTATTCCAGAACTTGGGTAAAGTAATGGAGAGAAAACGACGGAATGGCAAGGGTACTGTCGGTTGGGAAGCATATTGAGAGCAATCCGTCTGAACGGCGGTCCTCGCTCATCAGCTTAAGGCAAGCGCGGGGAAATCTGTACTCACCGAAGGCGTAGTAACCGCAGAGCATCTGATTTCGGCTGTCCATGCAGTATAGAGCCTGCTCTCTCCATGGGCAGTCCTCATAATGCTCGTGCATACACAGTTCAAGCGTTCGCACACCTACCTCGTAGATGCGTCGGTCCAGGGGATCGGCGGGAAGCCTTCCCTGCCTGCTCAACGGATAAAGGGTGGGAAGCACCGTCACTTGCTCAACCTCCACCGGGCTTTCGCAGAACAGCTCTATATATCTGAGTCCCAGTCGGCGGAACGGGTTGGTATACGCATTCTCCCCCTCACCGACGGTGACCTCAACACTGAAATCTCTTCCGCCTACGGTACGGCGTACACCGCCGTCCGCGATATGCTCGCCGTAAGCGAAGAGAAGCCTTTGTCTTTTATCGGAACGGAGCTTCATTGTAAGGTATCCGACCTCTTCTCTTCCGAGATCGAAGAGAAAGTGAGTTCCGCCCTCCGCCTTCAGCACGCGGCACTCGGCGGGAGCTCCGATCGTCAGCTTTTCAATAGGACGCGGACTCATGTTAAGCTCACGGTCCACCTTGACAGATGATGCAAATCCCGCAAGATCACCCGTCATCCAACCGTCCTCTGCTGTTATATCGTAATGGAAGCTGAAGCCAAGCTGACCTGTTATACGCTTGCAAAGCCCGTTCTCATAGGCTCGGCTTATGCGTGAAAGCGTATTTTCGGTTGAGCAGGTCACAAGCTCACCGTCCACATACACCTCGTAGCGCAACCCCGCCTTCCCGGGATAATATCCCATATTAGAGACTCCGTAATGCCAGACCGTCACGGCAATACTGTTTTCTCCCACTTTAAAGAAGGAGGTAAGATTAAGCTCATCATATATTTTGTAGTGAGGAAAATCAGCATACTGTCCGCTGTCGGCAAGGGTGCCGTTTATGTAGACGGCATAATTGGAGTCAGCGGATATACGAAGCCTCACCTCTCCGCCCTTATAGCTTACCGAGTCGTAAAAATCGCAATAAATATCATTACCGGAGGCATTCGCGCACCAGATCCATTGAGATATCCTTCCCATCTGTTCCCTCCATCCATTTCATCCTATTTTTCTTGGCAGATCCCACGGCAGGAGCATCACTCCTCGGATACCAACGTAAGACCAGTATATCACAACTTCCCATCCTTGTCAATATAATATCAGCATATTGCATATTATCTTTATTGTTCATTGGGCGTTTTTCGTCACATTGCGTTTTTCCCGTCCCCCCAACCTTCCCCCGCGCCCGTTCTGCGGCGATCACCCGTGACACTTTCGCCGCTTTTTCGCTTGACAAATCGGAAAAATTATTGTAATATAATATCGGACACCGTCACAGGAGAGAAAAAACATGGCGTATAACGAGTTGATAAAAAATTACGAAAAAATAAGAAGTTTTCTTCGGGATTTTTACGTTTTCGGTTTCCGCGGACGAGGGGATTACACCGAAAAAAGCGGCAGATCCTACGACGACGAGCGGCGGCGCATCGAAAGCTGGATGGGCGAACACACCTATTCCAGAAAGGATCCCGACGGAAAAAAGACCTTTATATCCATAGACAGCCGTGTTTCATCTCATAACCCTCTGTATAATTCCCTGAAAGCCAAAAGCTTCACCGACGGTGACATAACCCTTCATTTCATACTGATGGACATTCTATTTTTCTCCGATCGCAGTCTTTGCCTGGGAGATATAACCGATAAGATATATTCCGACTATCTGGGCAAATTCGACGATCCCGCATTTTTTGACGATTCCACCGTAAGAAAAAAGCTGAAAGAATACGTAGACGAAGGTCTGATTAAGATGGAAAAACGCGGCAAAACCGCGTATTACAGCCGAACAGAGGAGATACAGGACACTCTGTCCCTCATCTCTCAGGATGCTCTTGACTTTTTTTCCGAGGTCAGCCCATGCGGGGTAGTAGGCTCGTTTTTACTGGATAAATTCCCCAAGAGAGACAGCTGCATAACCTTCAAGCACCACTACATAACCCATGCTCCGGACAGCGAGATCCTGTGCAGACTGTTCGAGGCTATCGGGCAAAAGCACTGCGTGATCATCACAAATAAGGGAAAACGCAGCAGCACACCCGCCGACTCGGTGATAACGCCCCTGAAGATATACGCAAGCGTGCAGAACGGTCGGCAATATCTTCTTGCCTACCATCACGAGTCGCGTCAAATAAACACCTATCGCATAGATTATATAAAAAGCGTCACCCGAGGGGAGCCCTCCCCTTATTTTGACAGCCAAAAAAAGAAGCTGTCTGAGCTGGAAAGCTACGTATGGGGAGTAAACGTAATCATGTTGCACGGCGCCCCGAGGCTTGAGCACGTGGAATTTACGGTCAGAGCTGAGCATTACGAGGAATACATAGTCAACCGACTGCAAAGAGAAAAGCGTTGCGGCACGGTAGAGCAGGTATCCGAGAATATATGGAAGTTTTCAGCGGACGTTTTCGATACCTACGAGCTGGTCACCTGGATACGCACCTTTATCTGCCGTATAACTTCATTGTCATTTTCCAACAAGCTGCTGGAAAATCAGTTTAAAAGCGACATTCTTGAAATGGCGCGGCAGTACGGCATTGAAATACCGGAGAACGGCGACGTTGCCGATCCGAAAAAAACAGAGGGACAAGCATAATGAATCTGTTCAGTGAGCTTTACGGAGCATACTACAACACCGTAGCCAAGCTGATCGCCGCGGCGATACGCTCACCGCTGACCGATGAGATGATCAGAAAAATAATTGCCGAAGAAGCTTTTTCCGAAAGCGAGGCTACCATATTTTCCGCCATAAAGGAGCAAAGATGGCAGATAATAGATCCTGATGGCGGAACAGCCATCCAAAACACCCCTACCATGCCACTGACCACACTTGAAAAGCGTTGGCTCAAGGCGATCTCCCTTGATCCGAGGCTTCGGCTTTTCGGAGATATCTTTCCGGAGCTCAGTGACGTAGAGCCGCTGTTTACCCCCGACGATTACCGTATAGTCGACAGATACGCAGACGGCGACAGTTATCAGAGCGAAGAATACGCGACAAATTTCCGAGTCATTCTTTCCGCACTGAAGCTCGGAGCACCTCTGCGGATAACATATCAGCGCGAAGGTCGCCCGGAGGTCGAGCACATTCTGGTGCCAACCTCCCTTGAATACTCCGAAAAGGACGACAAGTTCCGTCTGATCGGAGATTTCCGCGGCAAAGCGATGACACTGAATCTGGGCAAGATCACCGAATGTCGGATATATGACGGGGAATTGCCGCCTCAAACGCCTTCCGAGGAGCCGCTTTCGCAATGCGTTGTACTTGAGATACTCAACGAGCATAACGCGCTGGAGCGAGTACTTCTGCACTTCGCTCATTTCCGAAAGCAGGCAGAACAGCTGGACAATAACCGATACAAGCTGACCTTGTGGTATGACCGTGGAGACGAAACTGAAATGGTAATACGGGTGCTGTCATTTGGCTCAAGAGTCAAGGTGATCCAACCGGACGAATTTGTCGGGCTGATAAAGGAGCGTATCCAAAAGCAGCTCACATACCACATCTGACCGCCAAAGGAGGAGCATTTCCTCTAAGCGCGAGCTTTGCCACAAGGCTTCACAAAAACAAACAAGGAGGAGCACCGTGCCCGGAATACTGTACCACCTCAGCTTTGCTGAATTGATATACCAAAGGCTCAGCACCCGTTTTCCGGAGCTTGACAAGGCTACATTTATAGCAGGCAATCTGATACCGGATCTCGCCATCGACAAATTCCGTTCCCATTACAGAGTAAGCGCTTCTGTGGAAGGGCTTTTCCGTCCGGATACCGAAGCGGCAAGCGCAGACCTGCTTTCAGAGCTTGATGCGGTAAAACTGGGGATATTCTGTCATCTTTACCTGGACGCAAGGTTTATCGAGAGCTTTTTGATACCGGAGTTCAAATGGAACAGAGAGGACGGGACAGTGATCCGCGTGGCGGACGGCTCGGTACGCTCGATAGCCGAGTTCTTTTCAGACAGAGGCTTATACGGAGCATACACGGAGATAAACGGGCTTTTGCTGCGCGACGGACATATAGATACAGAGATCCTTGACCTGATCCCCGACAAGCTGCCCGAATGCGGCATCCGTGTATTTGACACAAGAAGAGAAAAGACCTGGCGTACAGAGTTGAACGAATATATCTCAGAAAACAGACCGTATTCCGGAAACCTGCTTGATTACGGTAAGCTGTGGAGCAAGCTTCTGCTTTTCGCAGACAGTCTCGCTGCTCTGCTCAACTCGATTTTTTAATTCCGATCATGTAGCTGCAAGGCTCGGAAAATTTTGCTTTTTTCGCCTCCAAACACTCAACTGAGTTAATAACGCCAAAAAAGCTCTCTCAAATGCTTTGAATTCAGCATTTGAGAGAGCCCTTTCGTTTCTATGAGTATATCCGAATCCGACGGGTTCAGAGGAGCAGTATCACCGAACTGTGCAGGTAAATACAGTCACTCCGCGCTTCAGCTTAAAGTCCACCAGATAGCATGTAGCCCCTTTTTCCGTCTGCTCGGTGCCGATAACGCAGTCACAGGCATCGGGATCAAAGCTTACTGTCGCGGAGTCTATTCTGACTGTGCAGCGGTCAACCAACTCCGCCTTTTCAAAGGAAACTATTCTGTCGGTTATCTGCTCCGTTCCGTTATATACGAAGCTATCCGTAAGAGTAACGCTGTCTGTTTCCAATTTAAAGCTTCTGTCTATTCTTTCAAGTCCCTCGACTCTGTATGCCCCGGCAATATCCATAGACAAAACGCCATTCTCGTACTGAAAGTCAGAAGCCCTTGCGGCACTGCCGACCAGCTGGTAATTCTCCCCTATCATCGGCACGCTGTGACCTCGGGACGAGCATTCCAGAATGGAATACCTGGTATCCGCGGCAAAATACTGTCTGGTATAGCGACCGCTGCCCAGATCCATAAGAAGCTGTTTGCCGTTCTTGGCGAATATAAAGCTTCCCACATCGTTATGGTTATGCATTTCTGCATTGTGGCCACCTTTGGCGGCAAATCCGTAATAGGGGGTACGCTTGGTAAACCATTGAGCGTTGGGAGCAAAAAACTCGGTAGTAACCGAATTATCAGCAGGGGTATCCTTATACTCCCGGACCATCCACAAGGCTGATCTCAGGTGGGTAGCGAATTTTCCCGCGGAGTTTGAAGCATATTCGGGAGAATACACCAGTATATCATCCGGGTATTCCTTTTTGAGATAGTGCATGATCCAGATTCCGTAGCCCAGTGTCCTGCCGCCGTCCGAGAAGCTCACGCCCGCATTTCCCGACAGGAACATTTTCTGAGGGAAGCACGCCACCCTTTTGACACGCTCCTGCTTGAAATAATCGCACCTGCCCTCGGTATAAGTGCGCACCATATCGGCGTAAAGCACGAAAAATCCAAAGCCGTAACCCCAATACCCGCAGCCCTCAAAGCATATCCCGTCAGGTCCGAAGCCGTCGAGAAATCTGTCCATGGCGGTATTAGCTCTCGCAATAAATATTTCATCCGCGAGCTCAGGATACAAAAGCATTAACGTGCATGCGACCGAGCCCATGCATACCGCTGTCCAGTTTGTATTGCCGTTTTCCCACCAACCGTAGTTCTCAACGCCGCAAAACGGCTTGACTATCCGTCGCTCGGTCTCTGCCATTATGCGGTTATGGATCAAGGGATCCAGCCTATCTCTGAGCAGCACGTCGATCTCCGCCAGCATATATCCTGTCTCAGAGGCAAAAAGATCAATACGGCTGTTGTTATTTGGCTCAAGCTTTCCCTGATGGGCGGGCAGACACCAGGTGTATTCGTCGCAGATAGCATACAGAATATCCATCAGCTTTTCCGTGTACTTCGACTCATCGGGATAAACGAGGGAAAGAAGCGCGGCATTTTCCGCCATCGCGCGACGGTGAAAATATGGACGCTCATACTGTGCCCTGTCACCGGTCGTCCAGAACAGCTTGAACTCACTGTATTTAAGACAATCGGGATGGTAGTCCTTGTTGTGCCTTTCCCAGGTTCCCAAAAGCTCCCGTCGGTACTTTTCATAACTCTCGCTCTCTCTCACCTCAGTCCAGAACTCAGGGGAGTGCGCCTTTCCAAGAAGATTCATAGGTTCACCGATCCTTTCATTGCAACACGCAAGGCAGCTAAGCTCCTTCGACCCCATCAAACCTTGCTCTCCGTTTTATGCGATATATTTTTTCTTTCGATAACGCCATTTACGCCATCCACATAGATTTTAACACATATTCCGCAATAATTCAAGAGCTTTTTAAAAAAAGCACCGCGTGCCGTTTAAAAAAAGCACCGCGTGCCGTTTTTTTACGCACTGCTGCCAACCATCGCTCTTTTCCGCAATATGGCGCGCATTTTGACTTATTTTGAAAAATGCTTGATTTTTCCATTATCCTGTGTTATAATTTCCGGGTAGTAACAACCGCAACGAAAGGAGAACAGACCAAATGAACCAAAGAAACGAACCTGAGAAAAGAGAGGGCTCCTTCAGAAGATTTTTAAGGCGCAAGGACATTGTGTTTTCAGCAAAGCGTTACGGAATAGATGCTCTCGGAGCAATGGCGCTGGGACTTTTCGGCTCTCTGCTGATAGGTACTATCTTCAAATCTATTGGCATGATACCTTTTCTGGGAATATTCACGCAGATAGGAGGATATGCCCAGGCAGTATCCGGCGCTACCATGGCGATAGCAATTGCATACGCGCTCAAGGCTCCGCCATTCGTTTTATATTCATCGGCAGCGGTTGGCTATGCAGCCAACGCCCTTGGCGGCGCAGGCGGTCCCCTTGCCGTTCTGATAATAACAGTCGTGGCAGTAGAGCTTGGAAAGGCGGTTTCAAAGGAAACGAGGGTAGATATTATCGTTACTCCGTTCGTCACCGTATTTTCCGGCGGAGTATTGGCATCGTTGATCGCACCGCTGATCGGAACGGCAGTGGGCTATCTCAGCGCGTTTATCGGCTGGGCTACCACCTGCCAGCCATTCATAATGGGCATTATTATTTCAGTAGTTATCGGGGTCGCTCTCACCCTTCCCATCAGCTCGGCAGCCATCTGCTCCGCTATCAACCTCAGCGGAGCGGCGATCTACACGGCATCGGGCGAGCTTATGACTCTCGACTACGGAGGGCTCGCTCTTGCGGGCGGAGCGGCGGTAGCGGGCTGTTGCGCTCAAATGGTAGGCTTTGCGGTAATGAGCTTTCGTGAAAACGGTTGGGGCGGACTGCTCTCACAGGGAATCGGAACCAGCATGATACAAATGCCCAACATAATAAAAAAGCCGATCATCTGGCTCCCGCCGATAATAGCATCTGCCATCACAGGACCTCTTGCTACCTGTCTTTTTCAGATGAGGATGTATAGCGCCGCTATCAATTCCGGAATGGGAACCTGCGGTATGCTGGGACCTATAGGCATTATTCTCGGTTGGTTCAGCGGCAGATACCCCAACGCCGTAACGCCGTTGGACTGGATAGGGCTTGTCCTTATCTGTATTTTGCTTCCTGCACTGATCTCTCTGGGAGTTGCCGCGCTTTTACGGCGTTTCCGCCTTATATCTGACGGTGACATGAAGTTGCCGGACTGAGTTTCGCTGATAATTCTCCCATAAATCAATGGCTCTCCCCGTAGCTTGCCGCATTTTTGTGGATTTACCGCGTTTTCGCCTTGATGCGGGGAGACAATACCGTTACACAACAGAATACAGAAAGGATCTTAACGCATGAAAATACTGTTTGTAGGCAACAGCTACACCTACTTCAACGATCTTCCCGAGCTTATCCGCAAGCTCTCCGAGGAAAACGAAATAAATGCGGAGGTCACGTCGGTGACAAAGGGCGGGTGGCGTATATGGCGCTTTCTCGACCTCAACGACGAAAACACGGCTAACCTCAACTCAGCCATTGAGAAATCCCCATACGACGCGGTAATTCTCCAGGATCAAAGCCTTATATCAGTGCTTGAAAACGATAGATTCGAGGATGGAATGACCCGAATGGCAAAGCGTCTTGAGGGCAAGACCGACAGAATAATCCTGTACCAGACCTGGGGCAGAAAGCAGGGCTCACCTGCCCATGCTGAAACCGGCCTTACCTATGAACAGATGGCAAATGGGATCACCTCAGCCTATAGAAAGACCGCCACTGACATCGGCGCCGAGCTGTCTCCCGTGGGCGAGTACTTTTACGTCATAAACGGAAAATATCCCGAAATAGAGCTTTACGCAGACGACATGTCCCATCCATCTCTGCTCGGAAGCAGTCTTGCCGCGTTGGTACATTTCCGAGTCCTGTACGGCAAGCTTCCTGATAAATGCAATAGTCTTCAGCTTCCCGATGATGTTCTGGAGATATTCATGTCGGAATTATCAAAGTCTGAGGACTGAAAAAAGCTCCGTCTGCACAACAGTATATATAACGGCGGTTTAGATACGGATCGCGCCAACCAGCCTTCGTTTTTTATGTAAGCAGTATGTTTTTCAGGTATTGCTTGCCAATTTTTTCAGCAGACTCTTGCAAAAAGCAGGCGCGCATGGTATAATCTATTCATAGACGTTTTCCGTCATAATGCAGAAAGAGAGGATCAAGATCATGAAACCCACAACAATTAAACTCATACTCATTGAAACATCGGGTGCGGATACCGTTTACGAAGGCTCCGCTAAGGTTACCGAGCTCCCGTAAACCGATTCCGATACAACACCCGATATATCAAAAAACGGCGCAAACTACCGTCAGCCTCGGAGCAATGGACTATGCCAAAATCCAAGAGCATTTACATTCCAAAACTCGGTAACAATGAGCCGACAACATACGTATAGGCTCACCCAAATCCCGGATGAACGCGGCAAAAAAACGAAAAACCGCACAAGCTCCGGTAGCTAAAGAAAGGCATGGTCATAAGAATGACAGAACTAAAAGGAAAAAGAAACACAGCGATAATATACACAGACAAAATCGATAAGGAAGCAAAAACACAGATCGCCACCCTATTGCGCGACCCCGCTTATGCGGATAGCAAGATCAGGATAATGCCGGATGTGCATTCATCCAGAGGAACAGTGGTCGGAACCGCTATGACAGTTTCGAAAAGACTCTCTCCCTCACTTATAGGAGTTGACATAGGCTGCGGAATGGAAACTGTTAAGCTGGGAAAGCTCTCAGAGCCGGATCTGACAAAGCTGGACGGGCTCATTCACTCCTCCATTCCCGCAGGCGCAAGGATCAGAAAAGATGCGCTTTGCACAGACTTTCCGTTGGATAAACTGAATTGTTACTCACGGATCAAACCGGAGAGAGCCTTCCGCAGCCTGGGAACCTTAGGCGGAGGAAATCATTTTATCGAGCTCGACCGAGACGAAGAGGGATGCTATTACCTTGTGATACATTCCGGCTCTCGCAATCTGGGAAGCGAGGTGGCAAACCACTATATCTCAGCGGCGTACAAGTATCAGTGCGGTAAAGCAAGAAGAAATCAGCGGCAGCAGTCCGCGGACGACGGATACGGCGGATTTATGAAACTCCGAGGAACCAAAAGCGCGGATGATGTACGCAAGGAGACCGCCGTTCTTGAAGGAGAGCTATTGGTGCAGTATCTTGAGGACGTAGCCTTAACCCTGGAATTTGCCACGCTTAACAGAAAGCTTATAGCAGAAACCGTCTGCCGCGGAATGGATTTTGAGCCAATGGACAGCTTCACCTGCGCCCACAACTATATAGATACACGTCGAATGATCCTCAGAAAGGGCGCTATTTCCGCAGAAAGCGGCGAGCAGATAATAATTCCGCTCAACATGAGGGACGGAGCTATCCTTGCCCATGGACGCGGCAATCCGGATTGGAATTTTTCTGCGCCCCACGGTGCAGGCAGGATCTGTAACCGAACCGAGGCGAGGCACGCCTACACCCTTGAGCAATACCAAGCCGAAATGAGCGGAGTCTATACCACCACCGCAAACCAAGGCTCCCTGGATGAATGCCCGATGGCGTACAAGCCTCCTCAGGTCATAATCGAAGCCATTGCCGACACGGCAGAGATCGAAAGGATCATAAAGCCTGTCTATAATTTCAAGGCATGCGATTAAAGACAGCCGCCGAATTCTTAAAAGGTTTTCAGAAACAACACATAGTTTTCACATTAGCACTATAAAATTATCAGTAGCATTATCTGAATATACCAACGCATTTCCCAACAGGCGCTCGGAGCCTGCCAAGCCCAAGGTAAGGGCTTCGAGCGCAGATATGCAAACAAAGATTAAACGGAAAGGAAACCGACAAATTGATCTCTGTAAGTAACGTAACCAAAAGGTATCTTGGCGACAAGCCGGCTATCGCAAGCTGCAATTTCACCGTCGGAGAAACCGGTATAGCAGTACTTGGTGACGACGGCGCAGGTAAGACCACGCTTGGAAAAATGCTGTGCGGACTCATCCCTCCTTCAGAAGGAGCGATAACCGTTGACGGTATGAAATCAACCGACCGAGCCGCCTCGGCGCTGATCGGATATATGCCCGCCGTGTGCTCGCTCGACAGATCGCTCACAGCATGGGAGAGCCTTGATTTCGTGGCAAAGCTGCGGAATTTGAAGCATGAAGACCTTCAGCAGGCGCTGGACGTGGCAGGGCTCGACCGCCGGCAGGCAGACCTTCCGGTAGGAGCGCTGAGCGAAGAGCAGAAAAAACGAGCCTCCATAGCGCTCGCCGTTCTCGGTGAGCCGAAATATCTGGTCCTTGATCAACCTTTATCCGCCCTTTCCCCCGATGAAGCGGACGTTATCTGCGAGCTGCTGTACGACCTCAGCGAGCGATACACCTTGATCTATCTGACCGATTCACCGGATGAAGCGCAGAAATTCTGTCGCGAAGTTCTCTTGCTTTCCCTTGGAAATACGGTTGCCCACGGAGACTGCGACGAGGTATTCAACAGGGAGTCCGGCAAAGACGACTATAAGGCAAGAGTGCGGGGAGATCGTGAAAAAATACTCTCTGCGCTTTCCGAGCACAGCGAAATAACCCATCATAAGGTAAGCATAACATCGAGCGGAACCGCAATAATAGAGGTTACCGTCTCCGGAAACGGGGATGCCGCTAAGCTGCTTTACGGAATATTCGACGATGCCGAATGTCGGGTGCTTGAACTCAAAAAAGCCGAATCCCCCATTGAAAGAGCACTTTCTCAGCTCTACAAAAAGCAAGAGGAAAAGCAGGAACGGCTGAGAGAAGAGCAGGCGGAAAAGCCCGAGTTGGTCAAGCTGGATGCTTCCACCATTGCTTTCCGTCACTCGGATGAGGACGAAGAAGAGACAGACGGAGAGGATGAAGTGGAGGATAAGTTTGCGGAAAAGCCGAAGGGCTCACGAAGCAGCCGTGGCGCAGACAGCGAAGGCAACTCACACCAAGCCGCCCAAAAGAAATCCAACTCTCTTTTGCGGTTCCATCACATCGACGACAGCGACCAAGATAATGACGGAGAAGATAACGGTGACGGCGAAAGCACGCTGTTCTCTTCCTCCGAGGATAAATACTGAGACTGAACGGAAAGGAATTGAAACAGATGAATAAAAGGATCTCAACAGTTTACAAGCGAGAGCTTAAAGCACTGTTTTGTTCGCCCGTCGGTTGGCTGTTCATTGCATTGAATCTGATTACTGTCGGCGTCTGCATTGCCATTTTGAACATAAAGGGCGGATACATCAGCTACGAATACTCACTTGAAGCCGCTTCGCTGGCATTCTGCCTTACAGTTCCCCTCCTTTCTACACTATCCCTGTCAAGAGAAGGTAAGCGTACAGAGACCGATATTCTGCTCAGGTATACCTCCTCAGGCGAGCTTACGGTGGGAAAATTTCTTGCCTGGATCACCGTGTTTTCCGCTCCCGTATCCGTTTCTGCATGTCTTCCGCCTCTGTTGGGGATGTGGGGAAAGATCTATTACCCTGCCGCATACATGGGTGTGGCGGGATATGCGCTGAGCGGGTTAGCCCTTCTTGCCCTCGGGATGTATATCGCCTCGGCTATACGCAGACCGTGGCTATGCTTTGCCGTTACCGCGTTATCTGTCATCCTTCTCAACGTCGCGGCAAATCTTGCTCGCATTACGGCGGAATACAACACCGTAGCCTTTGTTATCTGCGCCGTAGTCCTGCTCGCTCTTATAACTGTCGCGCTGTTCTTTTATCTGGAAAACACCTTGGTTGCGATAATATTCGCAGCAGTCGGCTCAGTGACCGCCGTGGTCCTTACCCTCACCGACTTTCTCGCTCCGGTCATGAGAGAGACGCTTGAATTCATTTCCCCCCAGCACGCCCAATACTCTCTCATATACGGAACCGCCGCTTTGGAGGGAATTGTACAGCCACTGATGTTTTGCGCTGTATTTCTGATACTTACCGTATTGAGATTTGAAAACCGCCGCAGAAAGGAGAACTGATACCGTGAAGTCATTGAAGAAAGCATACGAAAAAGCTCCCGCGGTATTTTCAACACTTCTCTGTGTTGCTCTGGCGGTGATCTCCATCGGAGTCTACGCGCTGGTCGGAGCTCTCCCGATCAAGGCAAGAAGCTACGACATAACCCCCCAGGGAGTGTTTACACTGAGCGAGCAGACCGGTAAGCTGCTGAAGGATATGGACGGTGAGGTAGAGATACTTCTGGTCACCGACAGCGGTATTCCGAACATGAGCATCGTGGATAAGCTGCTCCAAAGATACGCAAGCTATTCAGACAAGCTGAAGATCACCCCCGTATATCCGGATGAGGTCCCCCGGCAATACGGAACGATGCTTGCGGGAAGTGTCATTGTAAAAAGCGACAAACGCGAGACCGCAGTATATTCCTCAGATTATTTCGACGTTTCCGAGGAGTTTTTCAATCTCAGCTACAATTACTATTACTACGCCACTCAGCAAGGATACGAGCTGGGCACATATACCCAGTTCATGAACAGCGGATATGCCGAATCTCTTGGGCTTTTCGATATAGCCAAATACGAGCTCGTGCTTACCACTGCCATTGACTATGTGCTCAAGGACGATATCACCACTGTATACGCGGTTACGGGACACGGAGAGACCGGGCTGGAAGCATATATGTATCCCGAGCTGAGACAGAATTATACCGAGATCATCTCGGGCACGCTTGATAACGGTATTCCGGAAAACGCAGACGGTATTCTTATCCTTGATCCGACCTCTGACATAACCGAGCAGGAGTATAGGCTTCTCTCGGAATATCAGAGAAGTGGCGGAAAGCTTGCGCTTGTCACCTCTTACAGCAACGCAGGCAATCTTACACTGCTCAAAAAGCTTTGCGAGGAATACGGACTCTCAACCGACGGCGGCTTTATCTGCGAGGACGAAAAGGATTATAACATGAACGGCTATCCACAGATAATCCGCCCGACCGTAAACACCGATGCCCTTGAGGGCTATCTCCCCGACTTCACAGGACAACCGGTATTCTCGGGCGGAACCGGTATAACCGTAACAGAAAAGCAAGGAATAAGCACCGTAACATTCCTTTCCACCTCAGAAAATGCCTATTCCAAAACGGACGCGGAAAACGCCGAATCGCCGGATTTCAACCAAGCCACAGACGTTCGCGGCAAATACGGTCTGGGTGTTATCGCTACAGATAGCGCAAGCGGTGGAGAGCTGATGTGGATAACCTCCTTTTCTCTGAACAATTCCGACTACGACGTGGTGGCAAGCGGAAGCAATTATCCGGTATTCACCGCCGCTCTCTCTGCCCTGTTTGATTCTGACAAAGCCCCGGATATTTCCCCCATGTCAATTATTTCTGACAGCATTGAGGCGCCCGAAGGTGCCTTTGCCGCAGCAATAACCTTATCCATAGCCATTCCCTGCATAATCATGCTGGCTTACGGACTGATCGCATACAGCAGAAGAAGAGTCAAAAAGGCTGAGGAGAACGAGGCTTAAAAGATAACATGCTGACCAAAAAAACGAGTGCGGAACGAAATAATCCGTTCCGCACTCGTTTTTATCTTCAAACAACAATGGGTGCCGTATTCCTTTTCTATCATGGCATCTTGATAAGCATATTTTACACTTTCATGGAGAACTGCCGCGTAATAAGGCTCAGCTCTGCTCTTCTTCTATCGCCATGACCATATCAACTCTGGTCTGATGTCTTCCGCCCTCAAACTCGGTGGAAAGGAAAATATCCGTTATCTGCGTCGCCAAACCGGTTCCGGTAACTAGTGCCCCCATGCAAAGCACGTTGGAGTCGTTATGCAATCTTGTGAATTTTGCGGTGTAGCAATCTCCGCAAAGAGCGGCGCGTATGCCCTTATGCTTATTCGCGGCAATGCTCATTCCAACTCCGGTGGAGCAGAGCAAAATACCGTACTTCACCTCGCCCGACCGGACCCTGCGGCATACCTCCTTCGCATAAATGGGATAATGCACTGATGCCTTTGAATCTGTACCCACGTCAATATACTCTATCCCATTATCTTCAAAATGCTTTTTGAGGCTCTCCTTAAGCTCGAACGCCCCGTGATCACAGCCGATCGCTATTTTCATTGCTTTCACCATACCTTTCTTTTATGCAATCCTTTATTTGAGTTTTATTTATCCGCTTTCCGTGTGTTGCTCAGCTTTTCCTCTCGCTCCCGCTCCGCCTGCGAGGCTCTGAGGTAAACCGGAGAAAGAGCTCCTGGGGTAAATGCGCCGATATTCTGACCGTTTGCCACGGCTTTCTCATATTTTTCCAGCGCGGTTATCGCGACACTGTATCCGTTTTGCCAACGGTACAGCTCAAGCGCAAGCCGATATTTCCACGGCGTTTCCGACCTCTGTATGATCCGGCCTTCAGCTATGGCGCATCCGTCGCCTACAAACCATACTCTCTGACCGTACCCATCAAGCTCCTGCGCGAGCCGTTCAGCAGTTATCAGCCTGTCGTCCGTGATCCTGCTGATCATACCGCCGTCGCAACAAAACAGGGCGTTGTAAAGCTGATTTCTGCGAGCATCCATGACCGGACAGATGATCCCATCCATTCCCTCAAGATTATGCGCCAATGCTTCAAGCGAGGAAACGCCGATGCAGAGCTTTGACGAACCGAATGCCAGCCCCTTGACAAGCGAAACGCCTATACGGACCCCGGTAAAAGAACCTGGCCCTGCCGAGCAAGCGAGCATATCAATATCGTCCACCGTCATAGCGGCACTTTTCAGCAACGATTCTACAGCGGGAAGTACAGTTACACTGTGAGTGCACTGTGTATTCAGAGTAGTCATAGCCAACAGTTTTCTGCCGTCCGTCAGCGCTACCGCCGCTGTTTTCGCGGTAGTATCAACTGCAAGTATCTTCATTTTATACCATTCCTTTTTCTTCGGCTCAGGGCGCGAGAAAGACACCGAGAGCAACGTGAAAGTATATAAAGTTTATATCAGCCGAACACTATCTTTCACGTTTTTCCTTTTTCTTCGGCTCAGGACACAGATCAGATAAGCCGACCGCGCAGATTTCCCACGGTGATCCTGCGTTTTCCGCTCCCCGTCAGCTCCATCGACTCAAGATAATTTTCCTCACCGCCCGGGATCCTTTCCTCAGTACCGTCAAAGATATATTCGATAGTAACGGTCACCGCATCCTCAGGTACAGCGAATGGGATCTTTTCGCACCATTCCACGGCAAACACACAGTTTTCGTATTCCACACAGTCGTAAAAACCGGTGGAATAGAGATCGTCGTCGTCGTTAATGCGGTAGGCGTCAACGTGAACGAGGGCAGTCCTGCCGTCCTTTTTGTATTCGTTTATAATAGTATAGGTTGGGCTTTGCACCGGAGCCGCAGGACAGATAACAGACGCCATTCCGCGTATAAACGCCGTCTTTCCGGCACCCAGTGTTCCGTAAAAAGCCACAAAGCGCTGTTGCTCCAGAGCGCGCGCCAATCTTGCCCCAAGCTTTTCCGTATCCTCCGGGGATCCCGATATAAAAACAGTTTGATTGCTCAGCTCATTCATCATATATGCACCGTAAAACAATTCAGTATTATGCCCGGTACCGACACGGCACCTTGTATTTAATTATACAGCTTAGAGAGTTTATTGTCAATAGACCATAAAATAATTTTTCAGTTTCCCAAAACTTTTTTCTTTTTCGCTATTTACAAACGGTAAAAAATGTGTTATACTTATAA
>JAFVTO010000179.1 GCA_017503165.1 Clostridia bacterium
CTTTGCGCCTTTCGGCGCGCAGAGCCGAACAAAGGAAGGGAGATTAGCGTGAAAGATGTTGCGCGGCTGAAAGCTAAGCAGCAGATACTTTCACGTCGCTCTTTGCGCCTTTCGGCGCGCAGAGCCGAAGAAAGGAATGGTGATTAAAATGGTACATCAGTATAAGCTGAACGGATTTAATATAGTTCTCGATACCTGCAGTGGCTCTGTGCATACTGTAGATGAGGTGGCGTACGATATAATCGCCATGTATAAGAGGGCAACCAGAGCAGAGATAGTTGAAGAGATGATGCGCAGATACGGAGATTTTCCCGATGTCAACGAAGAGGAGATAGGTCAGTGCATTGACGATATAGCCGAGCTTGAAGAAAGCGGAAAGCTGTTTACAGAGGATAAGTACGAGGAGCTTGCTAAAAACTACAAGAATAATTCAAACGTAGTAAAGGCGCTTTGTCTTCACGTTGCCCATACCTGTAACCTGAATTGCTCATATTGCTTTGCCAGCCAGGGAAAATATCACGGAGATCGGGCGGTAATGAGCTTCGAGGTGGGAAAGCGAGCCTTTGATTTCCTTATTGAAAATTCCGGCAGTCGCCGTAACCTGGAGGTTGACTTCTTCGGCGGAGAGCCGCTCATGGATTGGGATGTGGTAAAGCAGCTGGTGGCTTACGCAAGGAGCATAGAGAAGGAAAAGGGCAAGAATTTCAGATTTACCCTTACGACTAACGGCGTGCTTCTGGATGAGGAGGTAATGGACTTTCTGAATCGCGAGATGAGCAATGTAGTGCTTAGTCTTGACGGCAGACGTGAGGTCCATGACAGATTTAGACGCGATTATGCGGGAAAGGGCAGCTACGACGTTATAGTTCCTAAGTTTCAGCGGCTGGTCGAGTCCAGGGGTGGAAAAAATTACTACATTCGCGGAACATTCACCCACCATAACGTGGATTTTACCAATGATATATTCCACATGGCAGACCTGGGCTTTACGGAGCTGAGCATGGAGCCGGTGGTATGCTCGCCGGAAGATCCGTGCGCGCTGACAGAGGATGATCTGCCGATCCTTTATGAACAGTATGAGATACTGGCCAAGGAAATGATAAAGCGCAAAAAGGAAGGGCGCGGATTTGTGTTCTACCATTATATGCTTGATCTGAAGAACGGGCCCTGCATATACAAGCGCATAACGGGCTGCGGCTCCGGAACAGAGTATATGGCTGTAACCCCATGGGGCGAACTGTTTCCTTGCCATCAGTTCGTAGGAGATCCAAAATACAGTCTCGGCAACGTCTGGGACGGAGTGACGAATACAGCTATAGTTGATGAGTTCCGTAAATGCAACGCGTACTCACGTCCGGAATGTAACGACTGTTGGGCAAGACTGTATTGTTCCGGCGGTTGCGCCGCAAACTCTTATCATGCCACCGGTTCTGTTTCCGGGGTATATGAATACGGATGTAAGCTTTTCAAAAAGCGCATTGAGTGCGCTATCATGATGCAGGTAGCCGAGAGCGAGGACGAGCAGTGATCGGTTTGGCAATATTTGTGCTGAATAACGGCTTTCAAATAAGCATAAACAGAAAAGGACCCGGGGACACATTGAAGTGATGTGCCATAGGTCCTTTTTTTAATCGGTTGCATCAGAAGTCTGTCTGTGCTTTACTGCTGCGCCGATAATAAGCATCAGTACGATCCCACCTGCGCACCCTATCGCTACTCCGCACATATCCAGTCCCAGATCTGAAAGCTGGAAGGATCTTCCGGGCGTGAAATATTGATGGATCTCATCTGAAAGAGCGAATAAAAACGAGAACGCAAGGGTTAACGGAATCTTCAAATGCTCTGATGTGAATGGGAGGGCAAAGGTGCAAAGTAAAAGATACAGCGAAAAACCGAGCGGTATGAACTGTAAAACGTGCGCGCAACACCGCACAAGTGAATCAAGCGACATGAAAGCCTCGTTCTTTTGCGACGCGTCCATGCTGTCGTAATCCGGGATCACGATTGGTGCCACGGCTTGAGTAACATTTTTTGAGGCTGTTGAGGATGATGTGGAATTCTGAGCGGAATTGAAGAATATGAACGCCATATCGGCGATCATGATTGCAATGAGTAAAATTCGGATGACTTTAATCTTCATGTACTTTGATTCGTCGTGTTTTTCAGTGTTAATCGGTTGGGTTGTGTTAGAATATTGTTATTTCAAGACATCTTTTGTTATTTTTTTAATTATATTTTGCATATCCTCGAACTTATCAAGTATATCCTTAGCCAACACGTATTGGCATTTGGCTCGGACGAGATTGTGTCCGGGATATTCAGTGCGGAAATATTTATCTCCCGTCAGATAGTCGTCGAGAAATCTTACTGCTTGCTCAAAGGTAAGAGTAAAAGCGCCTAAAGGAAGGGTTTCCAGCTCATTTTCCGTAAGGTATCCTGCTGTTGCCTGAATAAAGCCTTCTGCAAATGCGGTGAACTTCTTCAGATCAAGGGACACAAGACTTAAATCAGCCTCGTCCTCGGCTGCGGTGTTTCCGGCAGAGCGTATGGCATCTCCGAAATCAAACGCTACCAGTCCGGGCATTACCGTATCTAAGTCTATTACAGTTAACGGTGCTCCGGTCTCGCGGTCAAAAAGAACGTTGTTGGATTTTGTGTCATTGTGTGTGACTCGAAGAGGAAGCTCTCCGGCATCCTTCATTGCCATGAGTTGGCTTGCTATATCGGCATATTTTTCGGTGAACTCGATCTCCTCCCTGACCTGGCACGCTCTTCCGTATTCATCTGCCTTGACGGATGCAAAGAATTTCTCCAATCTCTTAGGCGTATTGTGGAAATTCGGAATAGTGTCGTGCAGAGTGGAAACATCGAAATCCACAAGAGCGGACTGGAATTCGCCGAAGGCATAACCTGCTCCGCGCAGGATATTAAGATCGTTGCACAGATCAAAGGAAAGGGAGTCGATATAGTTGCTCAGTCGCCAGAACTCTCCGTCCTCATCGTAAAAGTAGTTATCTCCGTTTTCTCTGTGATGAAAGTGCACGTTAACTCGGTTTTGGTTGGTTGGTTTACTGCGGATATGGTTGGTTACCGCATTGATATTGCTCATTATCTGCAACGGCTCCTTGAACACATAGGTGTTTACTCTCTGGAGCAGATAAGACTTTTGTTGCGAGTCGTTTTCAAAGGTGACGCGAAAGGTGGTGTTTATATGCCCTTGGGTGATTACTGTAATGTCTGCAAGCTCACCGCTTATTCGAAATTCGCGGCACACCTGCTCAATGCGTTCCTTGGATGCGTTGAATGATATAGACATTTGATCAGTGTTCCTTTCAAGCTCGGAGGGAGTTTGAGCCTTTCTAAAGCTTTCAGCGAAAGGACACATCCCTCTTTTGTTTTTGTATCAGAATAGCTTTTCCGGGTATGCTCCCGAGTCGTGCAACGCTTGAAGACGCGCCATAACATCGGGACGGTCCGCGGCATAAGTCATTCCAAACCACTTGTCACCCGAGGTGAAGGAAATAACGTCACAACCCTTTTCCATTTTGGTATTTACGAATTTGGGAAGATAGCATTCCGCCTTGAGCTCTCCTTCGGGAAGCTCGCGGAGGAAGTCGTGGAAATATTTTTCCATTTCCAATATATCGTCGCCGTGGAAGCCCCAAAGGTTCATGGATACCCATGTGTCGATGGGAATGATTCCGAAATCGCTGTTGACCTTTCCGTCTTCGAGTCGGATATTGTGGGTTTCCAGTATCTTTACCAGCTTGCCGTTTTCAACCGTGCAGACACCTCTTGAAACACCGCCGTTTTCGCTGAGGGTGTTGCCCAGAATATACGGAACTATAACGGCGGTCTTGTTGTCCTTCAGCGAGGATACGGCGTCGTACATAAGCTTGAAGCCTTCTGCGCCGTAGTAGTCATCGGCATTAACGGTCGCAAAGGGACCGTCTATATACGGCTTTGCGCAGAGTGTTGCGTGGATGGTTCCGAAGGGCTTTATGCGCTCTGCGGGAATCTTGTAAAACTCAGGAATTGATGAGTAGTCCTGAACGGCGTAGCATACCTCTGCCTTCTTTGCGATCCGGTCGCCGCATTTTTTCTTGACAGTCTCTACCATTTCCTCTTTCAGTATAAAAATTATGCGCTCAAAGCCGGCTTTGATCGCATCGTATATAGAATACTCCATAAGTAGCTCGCCGGAGGGGCCTACGTTGGAGATCTGCTTGTCACCTCCGAAGCGGGAGCCCAATCCCGCAGCAAGCACTACAAGTGAAGTTTTCATTTCATATATCCTTCCTTTCAAACAAGAATACAACATCTTTCCTTATTATTATATCACACAGTATGTTAAAAGTCAAGTGCTTTGCGGTATTTAATAATGTATACGGGGAAACAGATACGCTTGTTACCAACAAAAGGCATTTGTGGATAAAAAAGCAACAGGTCCTTGGGTAGAAAAGCGGATGACCTGTTGCTTTTTGTATTGATCTGAAGAGAGGAACGGGGTCCTCAACGGATTTGCTATGCCGTGATTAAAACCAAGACTATTCTCCTGCCGCAGCGTTTATTATCGGAAGCAGGAAGGTCTGGAAGATTATCAGAGCAGCAAATACAATTAAAGTCACGATTACTATGGGTGAGGAGATAAACGCGCGGGATTTTTCTTTTTGGGTAAGTCCGCTGTCTCCCTTGGGAAGTCTCATCGAATGCCTGTTTATGCAAAGCTCTACTATGAACATTATTAAAGCTATCAGTATCAGAAGTATTGGGAGATAGTTGGTAAACGTATACAGGACTACTGCCCAGGGCTTTCCTACCGGCATCCAGTTCGGATCTGTCATCATTTGATCTCCATTGTCCAGGAAATATACTGTCAGCAGTGAAAAGAAATTTATGAAATTCAACATCGCGTGTATGATTATCGAGCTGATGATAGAGCCGGTTTTCAGAACCACCATTGCCAACAGTATTCCGCCTACGGAAGCATATAAAAACTGCTGGAGATTCATGTGGAACAGACCAAAATACAGACCGGTGACGACACAGGCATGCCATGCGCCGAACTTCATATGATTGGACAGCATTACTCCTCTGAACAATATTTCTTCAAACACCGGAGCAAAAACGCACAATACGACGAAATTTATGATAATATCCAATGGAGAAGTGAATGGCTGAAATGTGTCGAGCTCCGGGATTTCGAGAAGCTCGAACAGTGGTGTGGAGATGAGTGTATATACTATGTTTACCGCGTAGGCAAGACCTGTTATGATGACTGCCCACTTGAGTATATAAGAGGGGGAGCACTGTGGCTTTTTGAAAAATGTTTTGACCTTGTGTGTTTCATCCAGGTTTCCGAGATAGGTCAATAAGGGGAAGGTGGCAGGGTAAATGAGGATATACATGACTGCTATATACAGTGTATATCCGAGGTCGGTGGATAAAACATCGAAATACTGAAAAATGATCGGTATTGTAAAGCTTAGCACCATGAATATTGCGCCGTATAAAAGCAAAAGCAAGGAAAGCTTGTTTGCGCTCTTGCCAAGCAAGCCCTTCGACTCGGAGGCGATAATGCCTCGCTCGTATTCCTTTCTTGCGTAATTAAGCTCCGGCGTTTCTCCGGGTAACGGCTCCGCTCCCTTGAAAAACATCGGAAAACGCCTTTTGACCTCCGATGCGGCGGAAGGCTCGTTGCGGTATGCATTATGTTTAGCCGACGGCTTTTTTTCCCGGGGAATAGGCGCCGTAATTTCCGTGTTTAGCGGCGCGGCGGGAACGGTTGGATCGCAGTATGCGGTATCACTCAGCGGAGGGATGTTTTTTTGGGGAGAGCGATTGAAATAGGGGCTTCCGTAAGGTTGACCGCCATAGGGCGAATTACCGTAAGGCGAATTACCGTAAGGTGAATTACCGTAAGGCGAATTACCGTAAGGCGAATTACCGTAAGGCGAATTGCCGTAAGGCGAATTACTGTAAGGTGAATTACCGTAAGGCGAATTGCCGTAAGGCGAATTACCGTAAGGCGAATTACCGTAAGGCGAATTGCCGTAAGGTGAATTACCGTAAGGCGAATTACTGTAAGGCTGATTACCGTAAGGCTGATTACCGTAAGGCTGATTACCGTAAGGCTGATTACCGTAAGGCTGATTACCGTAAGGCTGATTACCGTAAGGCGAATTACCCGGATGAGGAGATTGACCGTGTGGCGGCGGGGGATACCCATTGCTCTGCGGTGGATATTGCCTGTTTGGAGGATAATAGGCCTGGCGGGCGGTGCTTGCCTCGTTTGGCGGGATGTGTGGAGGAATGTTCGGTGCAAAACTATTGCTGTTGTTGGAGGGGAAGGCTGCTCCGTATGGGTTGGCGGCGTTACTGTCATTGGCGGTGAGCGGAGTCGCGCTCTGAATTGCATTATCTGTGCGTTCGTTTGCGCTCGCATCCGTATACGCGGCTGTAGCCTCGACTGTGGGCGTAGGCGTAGGTTCATAAGCCGTTTCTCTGTCTGCGGCTTCGATGATATTGGCTACATTCGATTTTTCCGCAGTGTCGGAGCATTCTGTTTCTTTCAAGTTCTCGGCATCTTCTGCGCTATTGAAGCTCTCTGTTTCCTCCGGAACTTTGGATGGTGAAGTATCAGCATGAGTCGGGGATGCAAAGGTTTCTTCTGCAAATGTGCCACATTCATCGGTAGCCGTTTTGATATCTTTGGAGAGTGTATCGTCTACGGAGATATCATCCTTTTTAGGATCAATGTCTGTTAAGCTCATCGGTGCTCCTTTCGTGCTCGTATAGTTTATGGGAATACGCGTTGTATCCCAATTGGTTTGTGATGATTGGAAGAAAAATGTCGTTTGAGCCGATTGTTGTTATAAATAAGCAATTTGTCATCTTGCTTTTGTTGCGACCTCAAACAATGACTGGGAGATGAATTCATCAAGAGGCTTTGTGAAGCTTTCCTCCTTGCGGTTTCTGACCGTTACGGTTCCGTCGGTGCGCTCCTTGTCGCCTACAACCACGATATAAGGCACCTTGGAGAGCTTAGCCTCGCGTATCTTGTATCCGATACGCTCGTTGCGATCGTCAAGCTCGACGCGAAGACCGGCTTCCCTCATCTTGGCAACCACCTCGCGGCCGTAATCGTCGAATTCGTTACTTACGGTGAGAACAGTTATCTGATTGGGCGCGAGCCACAGGGGGAATGCGCCGGCATACTTCTCTATGAGCAGAGCGAGGGTTCTCTCATAGCATCCGATAGAGGTACGGTGAATGATATAGGGATTCTTTTTCTGTCCGTCACGGTCGGTATATTCCATGCCGAACTTTTCAGCAAGGAGCTGGTCGATCTGAATGGTGATAAGGGTGTCCTCCTTGCCGAACACATTACGGATCTGTATATCAAGCTTAGGTCCGTAGAAAGCGGCTTCTCCGACTCCGATCTTATAAGGGATCTCGAGATTATTGAGTATTTTCTTCATGATACTCTGGGCTTCATTCCACTGCTCGTCGGTTCCGATATACTTTTTGCGATCGTTTGGGTCCCACTGGGAGAAGCGATAGGATACGTCCTCATAAAGACCGAGGGTTTTCAGCATATATATGGCAAGCTCAAGGCAGTTCTTGAACTCTTCCTCAAGTTGCTCGGGAAGGCACATAAGGTGACCCTCGGAAATGGTGAACTGACGAACACGGATAAGACCGTGCATTTCGCCGGAATCCTCGTTGCGGAATAGGGTAGAGGTCTCGTTATAGCGCAGGGGGAGATCACGGTAAGAGCGGGCACGGTTCAGATAAGCCTGATACTGGAAGGGACAGGTCATGGGTCGGAGCGCAAAGCACTCCTTGGTTTCATCGTCTGCATCACCCAGCACAAACATTCCGTCTCTGTAGTGATCCCAGTGGCCGGAAAGCTTATAAAGCTCACGCTTAGCCATATAAGGAGTCTTGGTAAGCAGCCAGCCGCGCTTTGCTTCCTCATCCTCGACAAAGCGCTGAAGCAGCTGTATCATCTTTGCTCCCTTGGGAAGCAGTATGGGCAGGCCTTGACCTATAACGTCAACGGTGGTGAAAAGCTCCAACTCGCGTCCCAGCTTATTGTGGTCGCGCTTCTTTGCCTCTTCCAGCATGGTGAGGTGGGCATTGAGCTGATCCTTTTTGGGGAAAGCCACGCCGTATATACGCTGGAGCATCTTATTTTTGGCATCGCCCTCCCAATAGGCGCCGTTGATCTGCAGGATCTTGAATGCCTTGACTGCTCCGGTGGAGAAAAGATGTGGTCCTGCGCAAAGATCTACAAAGTCGCCCTGGCGGTAAAAGGATATCTCCTCCCCCTCCGGTACTCTGCCGATAAGCAATACCTTATAGGGCTCGTTGCGCTCCTCCATTAA
>JAFVTO010000180.1 GCA_017503165.1 Clostridia bacterium
ATCATTCCTGCCATTGAAAGTTCCCACGCCGTTGCCTACGGCATGAAACTCGCTAAGACAATGGGCAAGGGTTCTGTGCTTATCAACCTCTCCGGCAGAGGCGACAAGGATATGGACTATATCATTGAAAAGTATGGTATTCACTGAACTTGTTTTGGCATAAATTTACACAAAACTCCTCGCTGTCACTTACGACAGCGAGGAGTTTTTTCAATGATTAGTAAATATAAAACATCAAATTTACTTCGTAGCAAGGTTGATTATTTCTTTCTTCTGGTTTACTGCATATTTCATAGTTTGCCACGCTCCACCGTATTCGTGTTCTACATAAAAAACCACCAAGTCGCTACGGTCAACCATATCCCGATTCCTCGCTTGGTGTGCAGCTTTAGGATGTATATTTTCATCAGGGTTGTACACATTGATTTCGTCGTAATATGCTCGGTAGCTTTGCATATTGAGATTGAGTGCCGCTGTGGGATATGGAAGACACCAAACAAGGGCGCTGTTGTCGTCTCGATAATTTCGCTTTGCTCGCTTCACGGCAGAAGAAACGATTTGGTCAAAGTCGCCATCTTTGCCGACAAGATATCCGTTGTCCTTGCAGTATTTGTACTGGTAACCTGCACTCGTGTATAAACTCCGACCAAGAGTAGGATCTATCTGGTTTATTGACCAATACACAAGACCGGAACAGTCGAAGCGCTTCGGCCCTTTTGCACCGAGCACATGCGGCGCACCAACCTTTGTAAGCGCCATGTTCAGCACATAAAAAGCAGTCCCAAAGTAATAAAATTCGATATAGAAAACACCTTCTTTCCTGAAAAAGTGGTTATACGTAAAGTTTGGTATTAACCACTTTTGAATCTAAGAAAAAACACTTGCAAGATTTGCAAAAGGAAGCTAACATCCAAAAAACGATCACAGGAGGTTCTATGGATAATTCAATACAAAATATTATGACAGGATTTGTTGATGAACGACTTGATTCTACAATGGAATTGTTGAGAGACACCGACAAAGAATATTTGTCTCTAACGAAACGTCTCACATCCATCTTGGAAAAAATGGATAGTTTGAAAAGTGTGGATGCAGAAGATATGGCAGTCATTAATGTATACCGAGAAGTTATGTTCAATATACAGGCAAAGGAGGAACCTGCTATGTATATTCAAGGATTCTCTGATGCACTGTATCTCCTAAAATTCTTTCACATCTTATGAACTTCTTTAAGAAAACAAAAAGGCGGATGTTCTGAGCATCTACTCAAAACATCCGCTTTTTAATTTGATAAAGGGTTCGAGTCATGCGAAAGTGTTATTTTTACCAAAAATATCTACGGTTCGCTCATTTCACAGACTCTTTTGATAATAAGCAAAAAACCGCTTTGTAAAGCGGTTTTTCGGGACAATATCTATATTGTCAATGATAAATGCTTGTTCTTGACCTTCAGGCGGTTTACGGCTTTGTTGAAAGACAGCCGCCAGAGCGCATATTCCTTTTCACTCTGTTTTTTATTGAGCTCGTGCTTCGCCTCTTCCAAGCGCCGCGCTTCTTTTTCCTCGTCGATTTCATTGAGCGCAACGGCGGATTCACACAGTATTTCAGCCCGGTTATCCGTGAAATCCGCCATTCCCCGCGTTACGGCGCATATGACCTTCTCGCCGTCGGGCAGCGTGAAGTTGATTTCGCCGTCCTCAATGGCGGCGCAAAGCGGAGAATGATGCGCCATGATTCCGATCATTCCGTCGCTGATTGGCATACTGAGAGAAACACATTCTCCCGCATAAAAGGTTCTGGTGGGAGAGAGTATTTCGAGATAAAAGGTCTCCATATCATCCTTCCTTTTCTAAGAGCGCCGCTTTTTTACAGACATCCTCGACCGTACCGACATTAAAGAATGCGCTTTCGGGATATTGATCCATTTCGCCGTTGATGATCGCCTGAAAGCCTCTGATCGTTTCGCTAAGGGGCACATAGATGCCGCTGACACCCATGAATTTCTCCGCAACGCTGAAAGGCTGGGATAAAAAGCGCTGAATCTTTCTTGCTCTTTTTACGGTGATTTTATCCTCGTCGCTGAGCTCGTCAATGCCCAGAATCGCGATAATATCCTGCAATTCTTTATAGTGTTCCAAAATCTCCTGAACGCGCCTTGCTACGAAGTAATGCTCCTCTCCGACAATATCGGTTTCCAGAGCTCTCGAGGAAGATTCCAGCGGATCCACGGCGGGATAAATACCGAGCTCTGCGATCTTTCTGCTCAGAACGGTCGTTGCGTCCAAGTGCGCAAAGGTCGTTGCGGGAGCGGGGTCGGTCAGATCATCCGCAGGAACATAAATCGCCTGAACGGAGGTTACGGAGCCGCTCTTTGTGGAAGCGATTCTCTCCTCCAGTTCTCCTAAGTCATTTGCCAGAGTGGGCTGATAGCCGACCGCCGAGGGCATTCTTCCCAGAAGCGTGGAAACCTCACTTCCCGCCTGAATGAAACGGAATATGTTGTCGATAAACAGCAGAACATCCTTCTGCTCCTCATCGCGAAAATATTCCGCCATGGAAAGCCCCGTTAAAGCAACTCTCATTCTCACGCCGGGAGATTCATTCATCTGCCCGAAAACCAGCGCCGTCTTATCGATAACGCCGCTTTCTCGCATTTCAGTGTATAAATCATTGCCCTCTCGGCTGCGCTCTCCGACACCCGTAAAAACCGAGTATCCGCCATGCTCGCTTGCAATGTTATGAATCAGCTCCTGAATCAGCACGGTTTTTCCCACGCCTGCGCCGCCGAAAAGCCCGATTTTTCCGCCCTTTAAATAGGGCGCGAGGAGATCGATGACCTTGATTCCGGTTTCCAGGATTTCTTCGGAATTCTTTCTGTCCGAATAGATCGGAGGCGCTTTATAGATGCTTCTCCTGGGCATGTTCCGTGGAATAGGCGGATTGCCGTCCATGGGTTCGCCCAGAACGTTGAACAGTCTTCCCAAAACCGCATCGCCTACCGGCACGCAAATGGAGCTTTTGGTGGCGGTAACGGACAGGCCTCTGTGAAGCCCCTCGCTTGCGCCCAGCATAATGCAACGCACAAGATTCCCTCCGATATGCGAGGCAACCTCCATAACGCGCTTTTCATTCCCGATATTTACAAACAGCTCCTCCTTAATCTTCGGGAGCTCTCCGCCGTCAAATAAAACATCCACAACGGGTCCGTTTATTCCGGCGATTTCGCCAAGGTTTCGTTCGTTTACAT
>JAFVTO010000181.1 GCA_017503165.1 Clostridia bacterium
GCTGCTGAGGAAGTAGTTGAAGAAGCTGCTGAGGAAGTAGTCGAAGAAGCTACTGAAGAGGTAGTCGAAGAAGCTGCTGAGGAAGTAGTTGAAGAGGCTGCTGAGGAAGTAGTTGAAGAGGCTGCCGAGGAAGTAGTTGAAGAAGCTGCTGAAGAGGTAGTCGAAGAAGCTGCTGAGGAAGTAGTCGAAGAAGCTGCTGAAGAGGTAGTCGAAGAAGCTGCTGAGGAAGTAGTTGAAGAAGCTGCTGAGGAAGTAGTCGAAGAAGCCGCTGAGAAAGTAGTTGAAGAGGTAGTTGAAGAGAAGAAGCCTCTTATCAACGATAAGCCTGCCTACATGGAAATCGAGCATGACGAGAACGGACTCCCTGTAGCTCCTGAGGGAATGATAATTCGCTACAAGTGGAGTATGCTTGCAAGACTGTACGCCGCTCCCGATGAGATCAGATACTACTATCTGGTGCTTCGCCGTCTGCTTATGTCCTATAAGAAGATCCGCTCCAATATCAGCTGGAACTATGACAGTTACTTCCTTGGAAGAAAGCAGATCGCTAAGCTTAAGGTAAGAGGTAGGGCTTTGGTGATCTATCTGCCCTTCCAGTACAGCGAGATGGAGAATACCAAGTATCGCGGAAGAGATGTTTCCAAGTTTGCAAGATACAAGCAGGTTCCCTTCTGCTACCGTGTAAACGGTAACAGAAAGCTGAAATATGCTATGGAGCTTATCCGCAAGGTTCTTGAGGATGTAAAGTGCGTAGAACCCGAGTACGTATCTCTTGAGCACGTTGGCGAGGCTATCCCGAAGGGTACATTTGAGGAGCTGTATATCGACAGACTTATCAAGATCGGTAATGTGGTTCCTGCAACCGGAACAGTGGTAGCAGACGACGATGACGATGATGACGATGTGGATGAAGAGGTCGAGACGGATGCAGAGGTCGATGACGGCGAGGTTGATGAGGACATTACTGCTCACACCGTTACCGGACACGTGGAGAGAGAGGAATTCCACTTCGTTCCGCCTGCAGATAAGAAGCGTACCACACCTGTGTTTGAAAAGGTCAGCGTTTCTGAGATCGGTAAGCTGATGACCGATGACGAGGCAAGAGCCGCTCTGTATGATATGACTAAGCAACCCGCTCCGATTGTGGAGGAGACTGCTAAGGAAGAGTCTGTTGAGGAAGCGGTTAAGGAAGAAGCAGTCGAAGATGCCGCTGAGGAAGTAGTCGAAGAGGTTGCCGAGGAAGTAGTTGAAGAAGCTGCTGAGGAAGCAGTTGAAGCGGCTGCTGAGGAAGTAGTTGAAGAAGCTGCTGAGGAAACGGTCGAGGAAGTCGCTGAAGCTACCGAGGAGGCAGTTGAGGAAAAGCCTGTCGAGGAGATTGCCGAGCAGGCTCCTGTCGAAGAGCCTACTGTCAAGAAGGTAAGATCCGGTCCTCCCGCAAAGTCCTCCAAGAAGGGTGGTAAGACCGAGACTGTCAACATTGATACCCTGAGCGAGAACTTCAAATCCGGAGATTATATCAATTTGAGAATTCTCAAGGAGAAGAAGCTGGTTCCAAAGAACACCGCTCATGTTAAGGTTCTCGCCCGCGGAACCCTTGACAAGCAGCTCACTGTTTGCGCAAGCCAGTTCTCCGTTGACGCCATTAAGATGATCACTCTGGTCGGCGGTAATGCCGTTAAGACCCTTGAGGACTGATCGCTTGGCTTCATTGCGCTGAACAAATGAAAATAAAGGCTGAGTCGAAGCTTGATTTCAAGCTTGTGGCTCAGCCTTTTTATACGCGGGTGTTCTTTTAACGGATGATCATATTCAGGAGATTTTTGTTAGGACAAGAGCTATCCGAGAAACATGTTCAGCGCGGAAGAAACCGATTTTTCGGTTCATTCCGTATCCTCCCCATTCTCCGCGGACTCCTTTGGGGCGCGGTTTTCCTCGAATTCTGCGGTAACCTCTCGCAGGATCGCGGAAATGCGGTTGCCTCTTTCCATGGAGTCGTCGAAGATAAAGGTGAGCTGAGGAGTTTCGCGAAGATTCAGCGTTCTGGCAAGATGTGAGCGAAGGTATCCGGATGCCCCGACAAGAGCCTTGCGAACCTCCTTTTCGGTGTGCTTTTGCTGCAGGAAGGAATAGTAGACCCTGGCGGTCTTCAGATCCTTGGCGCAATCCACCTCGGTTACGGATACCAGACTTCCCGCAATTCTCGGGTCCTGTATCTGACGTAGCGCGATAGCCAGCTCGTGTGCCATTTCTTCATTTATTCGTGCCTGTCTGTGTGTTGCCATTATTGTAACTGCCTTTCTGTACGGTATAAATCAATGTTTATCCTTATTTGCAATAACGCTCTCGAAATTCGCTCCGTAAAAGTGATCGGGCTGATCCAAGGTATTGATGATGGAGCGACCAACGAAAACCGCAGCCTCGGATGCGGCGTCCACGGCTGTCCTTCCGCCCAGAAGCGCGCCTGCAAAGGCTGAGGCAAAAATGTCGCCTGTGCCATGCATGTTCACCGGGATACGCTTTTCGAAACGGTATTCAACTGTGTCGGTCTCGCCGTTGTAAGCGGCTATTCCCAACAATTCCGGCTCGAAGGATACACCGGTGAGAATAGTATTCTTCGCTCCGATATCACGCATTCCGCGGCAGATCGAAAGAATGTAATCCTCATCGTACTCCGTTTTGAACTCTGCGCCAAGCATAAACGCAGCCTCGGTAATATTAGGGAGCGCATAATCCGATCCGCTTACATATTCAGCCATTTTTCCCGCGAATTCAAGATCAAAGCCGGTATATAGCCTTCCGTTGTCTCCCATAGCCGGGTCGATTATAATAGGAGCTCCCTCTGCCATGAGGGTGTTTTTTATTATGTTGATGTATTCGAATTGCTTTGCGTTTCCGATATATCCGGTATAGAGGGCATCAAATCGGATGGCGTTTTCCGTCCAATGACGGATTATCTCCGGGAAATCGTCGGTAAGGTCACGGAATGTGAATTTGCCCTTGAAGCCGCCGGTGTGGGTGGACAGTATCGCTGAAGGGAGAATGCAGGTCTCGATACCGTATGAAGAGATTATCGGCATCGCTACCGTTAAGGAGCATTGACCGATACAGGATATATCCTGGACTGTAAGGAGTTTCTTTTGCATAATTACAACGTCGCCTTTGCTTTGGATTAACGATTTTTGCGAAATTTATTCTACCACAAGTGTACTGCAAAGTCAACAGTTTCTTGAAAAAATCTTGCTATTTTTTGCCTGTTTGGGCTGTATTGAAGCGCGGTTTGAGACAGATCGTGACTCTTTTCCGGTTTTAATCAGTATATCGCAAGGATATGCTTGCGCCTCCTGTCGAGTCAGAGCAACAGTCATAACTACCGCGCAAAGCGGTCGGTTTTCTATAAATGCCAAAAGAGTCAGAGCAACAGTCATAACTACCGCGCAAAGCGGTCGGTTTTCTATAAACGCAAAAAGAGGCAGAGCGCGCATAAACTCTCTGCCTCTTTTCTGTCGGTAAGTGCGGTATTCTGTTGAACTTAAGGGCTGCTTCGGTCATGGGCAGAGGACGTTTGGCTCTGCGATGAATGAGAGCACCTTCGGCGCTACGAACAGCTACACCGGCGGATTACTGCAGGAATAGCTTTTTATACAGCAGAACCCATATAAAATCAAGCCAACCTACGAAAAATCCACCGAAGGTAACCACGATGCAGATGATCAGTCTGACAAGACCGCCCTTTTTGAGGAAGGTGGACCATCTTACAAGTATCTCGGTTATCCAGTTTATACCGGGGATAATGAGAAGAAGAAGCTGAACAAGACGACTTTGCTTATTGAACCAAGTCATGATTAATACCTCCTTAGATTTTGATAATATCAGTTTAGCATAAAATTTCAGCTTTGTATATACATCGGCAATGTGTTTAATAATTTTTTTACATTTTCTGTCGATTAACCGTTTCTGTCGCCGCTCGATTGCCATTCAAGCAAGCTATTTTTGGTGGGCTCGTTAGCGGTTGCCGCGGTATAACCGCTCAGATGAGTGCCTCGAGCAATGCCTTTGCCTCCAGGATATCCCTTGTCTGCTGCTCTCCGCTGATCTCTCGCTCAATGGTGACGGGACCGTCGTACCCCAGTGCCTTAAGACCTGCGATCAGTGCGGGGAAGTTGACCTTGCCCTTTCCAAGAGGTGTTTCCTTGCCGAGGTTTTTTCCGTCGGTTGGATAGCATCCGTCCTTGGCATGGACGTCACGGACGTATTCCCCGATGGTATCAAGGGCATCCACCGGATTTGCTTTTCCGTACAGTATCAGATTTGCCGGATCAAGGTTTACGCCCAGATTGTCAAGACCGATGTCCTGTATCACGCGCCGAAGGGTGGTGGGAGTTTCCTGACCGGTTTCAAAAAGGAAATACTGACCGTTCGCTTTTGCGTGAGCCGCTACCTCGCGAAGGGCGCTCACTACCTCGGCATAAAGCTCGGTATTGGGGTTCTCGGGAAGGAAGCCTGCGTGGGTGGCGATCTGATCAACCGAAAGCAGCTTTGCGAAATCCGAGCCCGCTTTAAGATCGGCGATCCTTTGGAAGCGAGCATATGCCGGAACCAGACCGAGCGTGGTCTGCCCCTCGTAAAAATTCCAGACCTTTCTGCCGCTCCAACCGCACCAAAGGGTGGAGACGGTGATCCCGTATTTGTCGAGGGCAGCTTGGATCCTCTCTGCCATTTCGGGGGTATACATCCTTGTGTCCCAGCAGTTTATCTGACAGGATGAAAAGCCCATACTGTGTAAGCCCTCAAGTTTTTCTTCAATACTTGTCGAGGCGTTCAGCCCCACGATAACTCCAAGCTTCATAATACATTTTCCTTTCCGCTTCTTTGGTTTGAGCCGTCACCGGACGGTAACAGCTCCTCAGGCTTGCTTTATTATAGCACCCGGACGGTCGACTGTCAAGCGGTAGGAGAGGGTTTGTTTTGCGTTCCTTATACTTATTTACGATGCAAACCGTTTGCGAAGAGAATATTTGAAAATTGTGTTGACATTTTACAATGCCCGTGTTATAATAACAAGGTGATAATGAGAGTTAAGGTAAGTGATATAAACAAGAAAGGAACGGAAAAGAAATGATAGACATTAATTTTCTGAAAAGCAACCCCGAGGCGGTGAAGGAGAACATTCGCAAGAAATTCCAGGACCATAAGCTTCCTATGGTCGATAAGGTGATCGAGCTGGACGATAGCCGCCGCGCTATAATAAAAAAGGTAGAAGGTCTTAAAGCAGAGCGAAATAAGATCTCAAGCGCCAACGGAAAAAATTACGGTATGCTTAAGAAGGCTACCGATGAGGCTGAAAAGGCTCGTATTCAGGCTGAGATCGAGGCAAATAACGCCAAGGTTAAGGCAAATGCAGACGAGGTTGCGGCGTTGGACGCAGAGCTGGAGAAGCTTGAGGCAGAGATCCGCGAGATCATGCTTAAGATCCCAAATATCATAGATCCTTCTGTTCCGATAGGGCCGGACGATACCTACAACGTTGAGATAGAGCGCTTCGGTGAGCCTGTGGTTCCCGATTTCGAGGTACCTTACCACACTGAGATCATGGCTCGCTTCAGCGGAATTGATCTTGATTCTGCAAGAAGAGTCGCCGGAAACGGCTTCTACTATCTGCAGGGCGATATAGCAAGGCTGCATTCCGCTATTCTTTCTTATGCCCGTGACTTCATGATAGACAGAGGCTTTACCTACTGTGTTCCTCCTTATATGATCAGAGGATCTATTGTGGACGGCGTTATGAGCTTTGCCGAGATGGATGCAATGATGTATAAGATCCAGGACGAGGATCTGTATCTTATCGGTACCAGTGAGCATTCGATGATCGGTAAGTTTGTGGATCAGATGATAAATGAGTCTCAGCTCCCTCAGACTCTTACCAGCTATTCTCCCTGCTTCCGTAAGGAAAAGGGCGCTCACGGTATCGAGGAGCGCGGCGTGTACCGTATTCACCAGTTTGAAAAGCAGGAAATGATAGTTATATGCAAGCCGGAGGACAGTGATTATTGGTACGATCAGCTCTGGAAAAATACCGTTGATTTCTTCCGCTCTCTGGATATTCCGGTCCGTACACTCGGCTGCTGCTCCGGTGACCTTGCCGATCTTAAGGTTAAGTCCCTTGACGTCGAGGCGTGGTCTCCACGTCAGAAGAAATATTTTGAGGTGGGTAGCTGCTCAAATCTGGGTGATGCTCAGGCAAGACGCCTTCGTATTCGCGTAAACGGAGAAAAGGGTAAGTATTTTGCTCATACTCTGAATAATACCGTGGTTGCTCCTCCCCGTATGCTTATTGCGTTCCTGGAGAACAATATGAGAGCGGACGGCACTGTAGCTATCCCCGAGCCGCTCAGAATGTATATGGGCGGAAAGACCGAGCTTAAGTAATAAGCAGGGCTGAAAGTAATATATACGATATAAAAACCACCGAGATTCGTTACGGATCCCGGTGGTTTTTGTATCAGCTTGCAGAAACCGACGGTTTCTATTGAAGAATGGGGAAAAGGCAAGCCCACCGCGCTACGGGAGAGGGAGACTATTATGGTGCTGTACCGTAATATGGTTAATCGCGCAACTTAACCGATAAGTTATTCTCTTTGCTCACCTAATTACGTTAAGCTCGCGCTACAGAAGATAAAACACCCCTTTCGATACAGTTGGAGAGGCGAAGCCAAACAATAAAAAAGAACAGCGCCGCGAGGCGAGGGGAAACCGCCGTCGGAGTTTGACGGCGGTTTTGCTTCGCCAAGAGCAATAAAAAAGCCCGTCGGGTGACGGACTTTTTCTATTGCGTAAACCGACTCTGCCGCCGCGAGTTTCGAGAGAAATTCGGGGAAAGGCGGCAGAGCGGACGCGGCGCGACGGGGGAGGGAGAACAGATCAACCTCCATAATAATACCATATTCGAAAGTTTTTGCCCCGCTTTTCTTCAAAAAGCGGGCGTACCCCAAAAGCGGGCGTACCCCAAAAGCGGGCGAACCTAAAAGCGGGCGTAGCCTGCAAACGCACTCTTCCGTGCTCCTACTCAGAGGGTGGCGTAAATAATGGCTTTGATAGTGTGCATACGGTTTTCGGCTTCATCGAAGACTATAGATCTTGGGCTTTCAAAGACTTCGTCGGTAACCTCCATTGCATCTCTGCCGAAGCGTTCGCCGATCTCTTTACCGACGGCGGTCATACGGTCGTGATATGCGGGGAGGCAGTGCATAAAGACGGCATTTTCGCCGGCATTATCCATGAGAGCGGAATTGACCTGATAGGGAGAGAGAGCGTTTATGCGCTCTTCCCAAACCTCGACGGGCTCACCCATAGACACCCAGACGTCGGTATAGATAACATCAGCGCCGCGTGTTGCTTCCATGGGATCCTCAATAAATCTGAGCTGAGATCCGGATTGGGCGGCAAAGGTCTGACAACGGCTGATGAGCTCTGCATCGGGGAAATACTCCTTAGGGGCGCAGGCTGTGAAATTCAGTCCCATTTTTGCGCATCCGATCATAAGGGAATTACCCATATTGTATCTGGCATCACCCATGTAGACAAAGTTGATACCCTTAAGTCTGCCGAAATGCTCTCTTATAGTAAGGAAATCCGCCAATATCTGAGTGGGGTGATATTCGTTTGTAAGTCCGTTCCATACGGGAACTTCAGCGAAATGAGCCAGGGTTTCCACCTTTTTCTGCTCATAACCGCGATACTCGATGCCGTCGTACATTCTTCCGAGAACTCTGGCGGTATCTGCAATACTTTCCTTTTTGCCGATCTGGGAGCCGGACGGATCCAGATAGGTGGTGCCTATTCCGAGGTCATGAGCGGCGACCTCGAAGCTGCAACGGGTTCTGGTGCTTGTTTTCTCGAATATCAGAACGATGTTCTTTCCTCTGTGAACGTCGTGGACTATTCCTTTTTTCTTTTTGTCCTTGAGCTCGGCTGCAATATCCAGAAGCGCCTGTATCTCCTCCGGAGTATAGTCAAGAAGCGTAAGGAAATCTCTTCCCTTGAAATTTACCGTTTCCATTGTTGATCTGTGCCTTTCGTCTGCGTTTTTATAGGTTTTGTGTCACGGTGGACGGATGCATAAAAATACATCAGCCGATTTCCGATTATTTTACAAAATACAGTTTATATTTTATTGGATTTGTGATAAAATGTCAATATCAATTTGTAAATGTTTATGTAAACGGGCGGGAATTTATACATATTAGAGAACTGTCTTTCTAATGATATAGCTTCTTAGGAGCATACGGATACGTAAGGACGGCAGAGCAGGTCTGAACGAGAGGGCGAAAGAAAGCAAAACCCGCGTTAAATATAGATACCGACCGACGAAAGGATAGCATACCATGATATGGTCTGAAAATAAAACCGTTTCCCCACACGATCTCGATCTGAATAATATAATGTCCGCCTCGGCAATACTCAGAGCATTGCAGGACGCAGCTTACGATCATATGTACTACACGCCGCCGTCTATGGACGATCTGAGGCGAGAGGGAAAGGTCTTTTTACTCAGCCGCATCAGTATGACGGTTTACGCCCCTATCCGAGTCTGCGAAGGAGTGGTCGCGGAGACATGGGCTTGCGAGAGCAAGGGAGTGAGCTTTCTGCGCTGCTCGCGGCTACTGCGCAACGGCGAACCGGTGGCGGAGCTTTCAGCAATATGGGCTCTATTGGACGTTGAAAGCGGCAGACTGCTGCGGGTGACGGAATATCCGCAGAGCTATAGCAACGAGCCGCCGCTGGACGTCACAGCGCCTGCCCGTATCCGCATTCCCCGTGACGTTGAAATGACGCTGGCGGGAGAGTATACCGTATCCTACAACGACGTAGATATAAACCGTCACGTAAACAATACCAACTACCCCGATATACTCTGCGGATTTCTCGGTAGTATGGAGGGCAAGAGGGCAGTCAAGGTATGTATAAATTACATTAAGGAAGCCCCTCTTGGAGATACCTTGAAGGTGTATGTAACGCCCGGTGAAGAGGAGGACTCTTACCTGTTCCGTACAGTCCGCTCAGACGGAGCGGTAAATGTGGAGGCGTATATAGTCCTGGATAAAGCGGAGTCATAAGACATTCAGACGGAAGGAGAGCGTCATGACAGAGCAAGGCGCGGTATCGGTCCGTATATTCAGCGCGGACAGAATATTTTCCAGAATGCTGATGCTTGAGCTTGCCGATGCGGGCATCAGCGCATCCGTATCAAGCCGTCCTCCGGAATGGAAGGAGAGCAGACCGCCCTTCGCGGTGATAGTGGATGCGGATGCATACCCGACGGCAGAGCGGATTCCTCCGAACGCCGTTCTCTTTGGGTATGAATACAGAAAAACAGATGAACCGATAAGGTTTTTTCAACGTCCCTTTGCGGTAGACGGTCTGATCGCCGCCGTAAGGGAGCTATTAGCATCCGATACCCCGAAGGAGCAAAATAAAAAAGCCCGAAATGCCGACAGGGCGGAGATCGGGCAGGAAAACAAAGCCGTCTCGGACCGACTGGCGGTTGACGAGCCGTCCGGAAGGGTGTTTTACGGAGATACGGAGATAATCCTTACCGAAAAAGAGCGGGCATTGCTACTGCTTCTTTACAGAAACAGAGGTAGGGCGGTCAGCAGAGAGGAAATATTATACGGCGTGTGGGGCAGGGATTGCGGTGATCGCCCGCCCGAAACCAATCTTACCGACGTATATATCCGATATCTTCGCGAAAAGATAGACGATCGCTTCGACACTCGCTGTATATTCAGCGTGCGCGGAAAGGGATATATGATAAAATAGCGAGTTGCCGAACTTTATTTTTTGGGCTTATCCGGCTTTGTGCTGCGCTCGGAGGACAGAAATCTGACAGCTCTTTCCGGAGAATCCTTGGAGTTTCCCCAGGGCTCGTTTTCGTATCGGTAGTCGAATTTCTTGCAAAACCAGCTTATGTCATGGCTGAGCTCATCAAAATATCCGTTGACCACCTTAGCCAGAGCCGTCTGGAAATCCGGAAGCTTCTTTTTATTTACGTTTGCCTTTGCCGAAACCAAGAGGGCGCGGAAATGAGGCAGACAGAAATAGGGCTGAGCATCCAGCTTATCGCGGAATTCTTTTTCGCTCTCCCAAAGATAGACGGTGTTTTCTATCATCTTTCCCAAGGAGTAATTTATCCGTCCGCAAACGTAGCAGCTCTTTTCCAGAGCATCCAGCTTTTCAGGCATAGCGGCAGTTCTCGCTCCCATGAATCCGCCGGGCTCAGTCAGATTTCTCACCTCTGCCAGATGGCTTTCGAGAATAAGAGCAAGTCCGAGGCGGTTGTTGCGCTCCAGCATCATGTCAAAATGCCTTCCGCAAAAGCCCTGCTCATTGGTCTTGATGCGGATGTCCGGCTCCATCATGGATGCACCCATAATGATCTCCAGCTCGTCGTTTTCAAGTCGCTTGCGAAGCACGCAGATAGGACAACCGCGACTCGCATCGTCGCGGCAAGCATCAAACGCCTCGTTAACAGGAATGGTATAGATCTTCTCAAGCATATCTCTTTTCTCCTTTTTGGGAATTATGTTCAGCGATTGTAAAAGTCGGGATTAAATTCTGATTTATCGGGCCGGTGACTGTTGAATTATGGATGAGCGCTGAGTGTCGTCCCCCTTCCCCGCTGGGGAAGGCTGGGTCACTGTGCCCCATAAACTGCCGCTTAAAATACAATGTTTGGAGAAAAAACAGTTATTATCTCGCAAAAAAGTATTGCGCCGATTGTTTTTTGACTTTTACGTCCGGATAGGTAAATGTATTTATTCGTAAAGTACCGTTATCGGTGCATGAAAGGAACTTATAAAAATGAAAGTAGAGGAAATAAACGGAAGCGTGGTCGTAACAGACCTTGAATTCTTCTCTGTGGCGCAGACCTTCGATTGCGGTCAAAGCTTCCGATTTAAGGTAACGGTATCTGATGGAGAAGCCCGTGCGGACGGGATCGCCTTCGGCAGAAGGGTGTCCTTTATACAATCCGCGGACAACACTCTTACCGTAACTCCCAGCACGCAGGAGGAATTCGAGCGCATCTGGTCCCACTATCTGGCGTTGGACGCGGATTATGCGGCTATTCGCAGGGAAATGTCCGAGCTTCGCCCGAATGACAGCATACTTATCAGCGCAATGGACAGCGGAAGGGGCATACGAATACTGCGGCAAGACCCCTGGGAAGCGCTCTGCACCTTTATAATATCTCAAAACAATAATATTCCGAGAATAACCGGGCTGGTTGCCGCACTGTGCCGTGCCGCAGGTCAGAGGATTGAAGACGGCGAGGGATATGCGTTCCCAACTCCCCAGGCGGTGATGGCACTGGGTGTCGAGGGACTGTTCGCTCTGAAAACCGGGTTCCGCGCCTCATATCTCTACGATGCGGCATCAAAGGTATGCTCCGGAGAGGTGGATCTGAAATCGGTTCGCTCATTTTCAACGGAGGAGGCGGAAAAGGCACTCCGCGTAATTCGAGGAGTCGGGCCTAAGGTAGCCGCCTGCTCCCTGCTTTTCGGCTTTGAAAAGCAGGATGCCTTTCCAATCGACGTGTGGGTAAAAAGAGTGATGGCGGAGTTCTATCCTGAGGGAATTGCTCCGGTCGAGTTCGGAAGATACGCGGGACTCGCCCAGCAATATCTGTTCTTCTTCCGCAGATGGAAGCTGGAAGCAAAGAATTAACGGAATAAATAGGTATTAAACGCGGCAATTTGCCGTAAATAATAACGGTTTTTCCGTAGGGCGGGGGCTTGCTCCCGTCCATTTTTCGTAGTGGTCGGCGCCCTCGATGACCAAAAAATGAGAGAAAGTGCTGTATATTGGAATTTAATCCACTCAAAGATTATTTGAGTTTTGTTTTGCATCGGTTTCGGCGTAGCTGTCGCAAATGTCGGAAAGCGGACACTCATGACAGCGGGGAGAGCGGGCGGAGCAGATCTCTCTGCCCAAATTGATTATTCTGTGGCAAAAATCCGACTGCTCCTCTTTCGGTATCAGCGGCTCCAAAGCCTTTTCAACCTTGACGGCATCCTTTTCGCCCTCGCGGCAAAGACCTAATTTGCCGGAAATACGGATACAGTGGGTGTCCGCAACGATACCGCCCAAGCCGAAAATATCGCCGCGAAGAAGATTGGCTATCTTTCTGCCGACACCGGGAAGGGCGAGAAGCTCGGACATATCCGAGGGTATATTGCCGCCGTGCCGCGAAATCAGCATCTGACACGCCGCCTTAAGCTGAGCCGCCTTCATTTTATACAGACCGCAGGGGCGCACAGCCTCTTCAAGCTCGCTTATATCCGCCTCTGCCATTTCATATACGTTCCCGTATCTCTTGAAAAGGTCGCGGCAGACGGTGTTTACCCGCGCATCGGTGCACTGTGCGGAAAGCCTCGCCATAACGAAAAGCCGCCACGGATCTCCGCCGTACTCCAAGGCGCACTCAGAGTTTGGATACAGCTCCTTCAGACGCTGCAATATAAGTAAAGCCTTGTGCTTTTTGTCTGCTTTATTCGGCATAGCCGTTACACCTTTCTTAAAATAACCCAGTGAATTGCCGCGCAAAAGCGCATTTCAGTCTTCGGAGGTCAACTGAAAAAACCCGATGCCGAACCGTTCGTCAAGGAGCCTGAACAGCTTGAATACGGGAAGTCCCACTACGTTGTGGTAATCTCCGTGAATCCCCCGAACGAATACGGACGCTTTGTCCTGAATGCCGTATCCGCCCGCCTTATCGTAAGGCTCGTCGGTGGATATATAGGCAAGTATCTCATCCTCGGTCAGCTCTCGGAATTCAACCTCTGTTACTTCGTGACTGACCGCCGCTTCTTCGCGGTAGATAACCGCAATTCCGCTGATAACACTGTGCTTTCTTCCGGAAAGCATTCCTATCATGCGCGCCGCGTCCTCTTTATCCTTGGGCTTGCCAAGTATTTTTCCGTCGCAGACCACCACGGTGTCGGATGCAATTATCAGTGGATCTGCCGAGGCATAATCGGAGGTCAGCTCATTCAGCACCGCCTCAGCCTTTCTCATCGAAAGGATCTCCACGTATTCGGAGGGCTCGGTGCCCTCATCCAGCTCCTCGTCTGCATTGCTGACCATAACCTTGAAGCTTATGCCGAGATTAGCCAGGATCGCCCTTCGTCTGGCAGACTGTGAGGCAAGTATTATATCCGGCTTTTTATCAATGGAAAACATATTTTTCACGTATCTACCCTTCTTGCTTGCGTTAAATATTCGGGACTACTATGATATTTTTCTGTCGGTCTGTTGCGACCCGTTTGACGCCGTAAGCTCACGGAAGGTGGCGAGAAAGGCACAGATAAACGCCACGGCAAACAGGAGATCCAGCACGTCGGTGATCACCGACACTGTGGGAAAGATCATTCGGATAAGATACCCGTCCGAGGAGGTGATCTGATCGGCTGCTCCAATGCCAAGGATCTGCCGAGCGAGGGCGGAAAGATCTCCCACCAGCCCGACCAGAGTTTTGATGCCCAGTGCGCCGACCGCGTATCGGCAGTTCGGCTTTTCGCCTGTAACAGAGGCGAGTCTGAAAAATACCGCTATAAGCAACACGCAAAGCAGACATAACGCCAAACGGTAGCCTTTAAGCTCAAAAATATGAAGAATTACCGCGCTTACCATGCCCTCGGGGGTATTCATACCAACCGCGTAGGCTATTCTGAGCAAAACTTCGGGGATCACCAGAAACGCGATCACGCAGGATAGCGCCAGGTAGCCCGTCTTTATACGCCGAATATATCCTTTGTCCACCGCAATTCTCCTTTCCGTGTTCTTTGCTGTCGCTTCGGGGCGGAGCTCTTGGCTCCGCTGTCTATTTTTTGATCCTTCTGACGGGTGTTCTCGGCAACGCCGTCGCTTGCCCGTCGGTATAGCTTCTGATTATCTCGGCGCATTCCCTTCGGCTTTCCACCGTGAATATCAGGTGTCTGCCTCTTACGCCGTATTCATCAAGCTCCTTCTGCTTGTCCGCCATATAAAAGGGTACGCTGTTGAGAAGCAGATCGTATCCAAACTCCCGCATTACGGGAAAGACTGCGCCGGTCCTGTCGGTAAGGGAGCTTTCATTCAACGGCTTTGTGAGCAGCATGAGCGGTATTCTGCCGTAGACCACAGCGGATTTAGGAGCGGAAATATCTCTGATCTGGGGAAGTGTAAGCTCCGGAGCGAGCATTACGTCCCGCATTCCTTCGTTTATATACAGCTCCGCCGCCACCGAATTAAAGATATTAAGTCTGTAGTCGCCGTGGAGAATAAAGCCGTGTCTTCGCGCAAGGTCGATGTGTCCGATGTTGCATACCAGGGCGTGCTCCGCGCCGTTTTCTCTCGCTTCCTCCATCAATCGCTCTGCCCGCTCAATATCCCGGTCGAAAAGGGTGGGCGGAAGAACCACTCCGTTTGCGCCGCATCCCCTTTGAAATTTGTCTAAAGGAAGATAGATTATACTCAATGCCCCGTCTGCGACGATCTGCCCCGGAGAGGCAAATCTCGCGGTAAATACCGGTCTTTTTGACTTTTTGGAGCTTCCGTTAAGCTTTTTCGGAGCGTAAGAGGCTTGCGGGTTGCTCATTCGAGCCGGAACGGTTATCTCAGTTCTGCTTAGGTCGATTTTCTCGGTAAGCTTATGCCAATTGCCGTATGCTTCGCTTTGCATAGAGGTTGCCTTTGCCGTGGCAAGCTTGTCGGATGCCGAGCGCACACCGTTCATTTCACCGTCCATGCGCGAGGTATAATATCCGTCGGTAAAGCCGCCTCTTGAAAACAGCTCGGCAAGACGGTTCATCTCATCATCCGTTGCCGCCCGTCTTCCGTCAAGCAGTCTTCTGTATATGCTGACCACTCCGAATACGTACGCCGGGCTTTTCATTCTTCCCTCGATCTTCAGCGAGGTTACGCCGCTTTGGATCAGCTGAGGGATGTGCTTTGCAAGCGCCGAATCCTTAAGACTCAGCGGGTATTTTCCGTTATACTGCATTCTGCAGGGCTGAGCGCACTCTCCTCGGTTTCCGCTTCTTCCGCCTATCATGGCACTGGCAAGGCACTGCCCTGATTGGCTGACACAAAGAGCTCCGTGTATGAACTGCTCGGTTTCTATTGGCGACTGCTTGCACAGCCGATCGGTTTCCTCCTTGTTCAGCTCTCTTGCGCAGACCATGCGGCAAAAGCCCAGCTGCTTCAGTCTTTGGGCGCAGGCAACGCTGTGTCCCGACGCCTGAGTGCTGGCGTGCAGCGGCAGATCGGGGAAAAAGGTTGCGATGAGCGAGGCAAGCCCGAGATCCGCCACAATAAGCGCGTCCACTCCGGAAACGTATAGGAAATCAACGTATCTCAAAGCCCCGTTCAGCTCACGGTCATAGACCGATATATTCAACGTTACATATACCCGAACTCCGTGTCTGTGGCAAAAAGCGATTATTTCCCGCATTTCGTCGTCACCGAAGTTCTTTGCGTTCATTCTGGCATTCAGCATGGTGCCGCCGAGATATACTGCATCCGCGCCCGCCCGCACTGCGGCAATCGCGGCTTCCTTTGATCCGGCGGGAGCAAGCAGCTCCGGAAGTGGTTTCTGTTCCATAATATTCTTTGTCCTTTTTCTTCGGCTCTGCGCCAAAAGGCGCAAGGAGCGACGTGAAAGTATCGCTATTTCTGTTCTCTCAGCTCTATTATCTCGTCAAGCAACTCTTTTACCTGCCGCTGAAGCGCTATATTTTCTCGAAGCAGCGCGTTTTCGTGCAGAACGTAGGGGGCGCTCTCATCTGCCTGCCCCATCAGCGAGGCGTTTTTTGCGAGCAGGGAGAATATCTGCTCCTGCTGAGCGTGTATCAACTCAGCGGTCTTTTTCTGCGCCTCCGCCTGCTCCATTATCAGCAGGAGAAGCGCTTCGTTTTTAGTGCACCTGGCTCGGGCGCTCAGCTTTTTTATTCTTGCGTTGAGCGACGCCGCCATTCTTTTTACCGTATCCGGATCTGCCGTGGACAGATTCATTTTCACGTCAGCCACCGTCACGGTTATTCTCTCTTTTGCCATTTACCGACACTCCCAATATCCGAAAATAAAAACAAAAAACACCGTTACACCGCAAAACAAGGGGACAAAACACCGCGAAGCCCAAAACTTTCTCGGCGTAAAATTGAAAAAACTGTTGCATTTTTTACATAGAGGTTGTATAATAGTAATTATAATACATTTCTCACCGAAATGGAATACCAAACCGACAAATTTTTAAATTTTTTCACAACTGACGTGTTTTGAAGGGGAATTATTCATGAATATCATAAAAGAAGCCAAGAGAATGGTCATAAAGATAGGCTCGTCCACACTGACGCACGAAAATTACAAGATGAATCTCCGCCGCATAGAGACTCTTTGCCGAGTGCTTTCGGATTTCTGCAATATGGGCAAGGAGATAGTCCTGGTGTCCTCCGGAGCGATCAGCGCGGGAGTTGCCAAGCTCGGGCTGGATCACCGTCCGGCGACCACCGAGGAAAAGCAGGCAATGGCGGCGGTGGGACAGAGTGATCTGATGCGTATCTACGAGCATTTTTTTTCAATGTTCGGACATACTGTCGCTCAGATGCTTCTTACCCGCGACGTTATGGATAATCCCGTGGCTCACAAGAACGCAGAGAACACCTTCGACACTCTGCTTCGCATGAAGTGCCTGCCCATTGTCAACGAAAACGACAGTATATCCTTTGACGAGATCGAGTTCGGAGATAACGATACTCTCTCCGCTTGCGTTTCGCTGATCAGCCATGCGGACGTACTGATAATACTGAGCGATATAGACGGTCTGTACGACTCCGATCCCCACAAGAATCCGGAGGCGAAGCTTATCTCCGCGGTTCCGGTTATAGATGAAAAAATAATGTCTTACGCAGGGGACAGCGTATCAAACAGGGGCACCGGCGGTCTTATCACCAAGCTTCGCGCCGCAAAAATGGTTACCGACAGCGGAATCCCCATGTTCCTCATAAACGGACAGAATCCGGATATTCTGTACGATCTGTTCGAGGGAAAGCATCCCGGTACATATTTCATGTCCAAATAATTATCGCGTCCGCGGCATATTTTGCGATTTCACCCACAAGGAAAGGAACCCTTACGAAATGACCATGTTTATAGACGAATACGTTAAAAAGATCTGCGCCGATGCTAAGTCTGTGGCGGGGGAGCTTTATCGCGCGAGCAGTAAGCAGAAAAACGGGGCGCTCATACGGATAGCGGATGCTTTGTCCGAGCGCAAGGCAGAGATATTGGCGGCAAACGCCGAGGATATTGAGGCGGCGGACGAAAACGGCGTGCCGAAGGTGATGATAGACCGTCTGCGCCTGACCGAGGAGCGCATAGAGGGTATTGCGGATGCCGTCAGAGAGCTGGTGGCTCTTGCTGATCCCGTGGGAAGAGGTGAGCGCTGGACAAGACCGAACGGACTTGAGATCAACTGCATTCGTGTGCCACTGGGAGTGGTCGCTATGATATACGAGGCTCGCCCAAACGTGACGGCGGATGCCGCGGCGCTTTGCATAAAGAGCGGAAACGCCTGCGTGCTTCGCGGCGGTAAGGAAGCGCTGTGCACCAACCGGGTGATAGTCGAGATAATGAAAAAGGCAATATATGAGGCTGGCTTTTCGCCCAAGTGCATAGGCTTTATCGACACTCCTGACCGAGCCGCCACCACCGCGCTCATGAACGCAAAGGGGCTGATAGACGTCCTTATTCCCAGAGGCGGCAAGGGACTTATCCGCGCGGTTGCCGACAATGCCCATGTTCCCGTGATCGAAACGGGAGCCGGGAATTGCCACATATACGTGGACGAATATGCGGATATAGAGCTGGCGGTAAGGGTGGCGGTCAACGCAAAATTCTCCCGTCCTTCCGTGTGTAACGCGGTAGAAACGGTGCTCCTTCACGAAAAGGCGGCAAGGGGATTTCTTTCCGCTTTTGTCAAAGCCATGCCCCGTCCTCTTGAGATAAGAGGCTGTGAAAAGGTCTTGGCTATCCTGCCCGATGCCGTCCCCGCAGAAGAGCAGGACTGGGCAGAGGAATACAACGACTATATTCTGGCGGTAAAGGTAGTGCCGTCGGTAGATAGCGCAATTGAGCATATCCGTAAATACTCCACGGGACACAGCGAGGCGATAATGACCTCGGACAGCCGTGTGGCAAAGCACTTTATCTCACGGGTGGATTCGGCGGCGGTTTACGTTAATGCATCTACGAGATTTACAGACGGTGGAGAATTCGGCTTCGGCGCGGAGATCGGTATCTCCACTCAGAAGCTCCATGCTCGCGGACCGATGGGACTGGACCAGCTCACCACCGTAAAATACGTAGTGGAAGGAAACGGTCAGATACGCTGATCGCATCTCCGGGAAAAAGCAAAAAGGAATCTGCAGTAAATGAACTATACCGTACTTTACAGTGACAGGGATGTAGCGGTCTGCGTAAAACCCACGGGCATGCTCTCGCAGTCGGATGAAAAGGGAGAGCCGGGGCTGAGGGAATTACTTGAGGCGGAGCTTGGTCGGACGGTCTATCCGATCCACCGCCTGGACCGACCGGTAAGCGGGCTTATAGTATTCGCTCTGAACCCAAAGGCGTCCGCGAAGCTTTCCGCAGATATATCGGATCACAGAAGATTTACAAAGGAATACCTTGTCTGTGTCAGCGGAACACCGTCAGAGGCAAATGCTACGCTTAAAGACTATCTGTTCCGTGACCGGGGAAGCGGCAAGACCTATGCTGTATCCACTCCCAGAAAGGGTGCGAAGGAGGCGGTGCTGGAATACCGGCTGCTCAGCACCGTGCGGGATGAGTCGCGGGGGGATATATCACTGCTCTCCGTTCGTTTGCACACAGGTCGCACCCATCAGATACGCGCCCAATTCGCCTCAAGAGCTCACCCCGTGGCAGGGGACGGAAAATACGGCAGTCGGATAAAATCGGAGGGCATTGCGCTCCATTCCTGCCGTCTTGCCTTTGACCATCCCTACAGCGGCAAGAGAACAGAACTCTTATCTCTTCCGGAAAACAGCGAAATATTCCGACTCTTCGGGAATATCCGCGAGCTGATTTAACAGCTCTGACGACAACGGTAAAAATCATCAGAATTCCTAAACGGAAAAAAACATCAGAATCCCTAAACGGTAAGAATCAACAGTAAACACAAGCGAAAATAAAAGCATTTAAGAAATGGAGCGTAATAGCGTGAAAGATGTTGCGCGGCTGAAAGCTAAGCAGCAGATACTTTCACGTCGCTCTTTGCGCCTTTCGGCGCGCAGAGCCGAAGAAAGGAATGGTGATTAAAATGGCAGCATCAAAGGTTTATTTTTCCAAGATCATTACACCCGAAAACATTCTCAGACTGTATGGGCTTCTTGGCGCAGAGCTTCCCGGTAAGGTAGCGGTAAAGGTGCATTCCGGCGAGGTGGGAAATCAGAATTTTCTGCATCCGGAAATGTGGAAGCCGGTGATAGACAGTGTGGGCGGCACCGTGGTTGAATGCAATACCGCATACGAGGGACAGCGCAATACTACCGAAAAGCACCTTCGAACCCTTTCGCTTCACGGTTGGGATATGTATTTCGACGTTGACCTGCTGGATGCCGAGGGTCCGGACCTGGAGATAGATATTCCGGAAGGGCAGGAGATCAAAAAGAATTATCTGGGTAAAAATATCAGGAATTACGACTCAACATTGGTGCTCAGCCATTTCAAGGGACATCCTATGGGTGGATACGGCGGTGCCCTGAAGCAGCTATCCATCGGATTTGCCTCGTCATACGGAAAGAAGTATATTCACGGTGTTGGAGACGTGGACAATTTCTGGGGCTCCGATCACGATTCCTTCCTTCGCTCAATGGCGGATGCGGCAGGCTCGGTGGTTAAGCTGTTTGGCGGAAAGGCGGCGTATATCAACGTAATGGCAAATATGTCGGTTGACTGCGACTGCTGCGCCAAGGCTGAGGATCCCTGCATGAAGGATATCGGTGTTCTCGCTTCTCTTGATCCGGTAGCTATCGACTGCGCCTGCCTTGATCTGGTGTACGGCTCTGACGATCCCGGAAAAGCCCACCTGATCCGTCGTATCGAATCCCTTAACGGAGCGCTGACGCCCGAGGCGGCGGAAAAGCTGGGAATTGGATCAAGAGAATACCAGCTTATTACAGTGGAATAATTGGGCTGTGCCGTGGAGCGCGGCGGGAGTTCTGATGAATAATAATGGATGACGTGGCGCGCCGCCCGCTGACCTGCGGAATAGACGGCAGGTGCGCATCGGCTTTTTATGAAATTGTTCGTATATATAACCGTGATCGGCGTATTATGCGCGCTCCATCGGGTATACTAATCCCGAAAGGAGTTGATCTCAAATGAACAACAGTCAAAACAGTCGCAACAGCAATCGCAATTCTCAGAACAGTCAGAACAACCAGAACAACAACCGCAATTCTCAGAACGATCAGAACAACCAGAACAACAATCGCAATTCTCAGAACAATCAGAACAACCAAAGCAACAATTCCCGTAACGACAAGCTTTTCCGCGATACCGCTACAAGACTCAGCAGAAATGCCCGAAATCAAGAGGACGAGGACTCAGAGTATCAGGACTAAAGCTCTCCCGTGGCAGAGTCGGATTGAAATCTTTTGATCTGCTCCCCATACAAAAGCAACAAAAGACAAGATCGGTCATCAGAGCAGTATTCTGAAGAACAGTATTCAAAAAACACGGCATATCTTGAATGAGGTATACCGTGTTTTTGTATTTGCGGTACAAACGCAGTGCGTGTTCAGAAAAATTGATAAGCGAAGGCGTTGAGAATTTTTGAGCCGGCGCAACCGCTGATTTTGCTATTGCGTTGAACCCTTGATATAGTATGAACTCCCGCGGGCTCCTTCCGTCTTTTGCTTCGCAAAATCCACCTCCCAATCGACATTCGTCTACGACGAAGTCGGCGTTTGACTCCGTTAAAGTCGTCGTTCGGCATATCCGAAAGGCAATTGTAAAATTTTTGTTTGATAATATTGCCTGTTGCTTTTTTGCGATTTTATGGTATAATATATGCGTAAAATACTTAAAGGAATAGAAAGGACGAAAAAGATGAAAAAGATTATATGTAAGGTAGAGTATGATACCGAATCGGCAGAGCTGGTTCTTAAGAAGACGGTTGGTGTCTTTGGTGATCCCGCAGGTTACGAGGAAACACTTTACAAGACTGAAAACGGCAAATATTTTCTTTATGTTAACGGCGGTGAGGAGTCACCCTACGCAAAGGAAGATATAAAGCGTATGTCTGCCGCCAAGGCTGAAGAGTGGATAGCCGCAAACTGAATATTCGCACAAAAACCGGCTGAGACGTTTGCTTTTACCCAAAGCATCCGTCTCAGCCGGTTTGTTTATGCTGTCTGTTTGGAAGAAGGAAAAAGAAGTATTTGCTTTGCGAAAACGAAATGTCGCGCATTTTGACCGATCCATGTGGCGAAGCCCTGCATCATTTTTCATGCACCGCAGGTGCGCTTCATTACTTCTCTGCCTCTACAAGTCTTTTCACGATGTCAGTAAATCCTTTTACCGTTATAGTGCCGATACTTTTCAACCGCGTCGAGAACTGCCGCCATATTATCCAACGGCACGCCGTGATCGAATTCAATATTCAGTCCGAGACCGCCCTCGGGAAGATACAGCGCCTCAACGCATTCACCGACATGATCAAACAGCTGTGAGCGCGTTGCAAAAGGATAAAGCTGCCGGTCAAGGTCAAGATTTATTGGTATTATCCGTTCCTTGCGGCATACTCTTACGAGATTGTCCAGACCGTTAGCGCGAAATTGCGGGTTTATCATATCCACACCGCACTCAACAAGGTCGGGCATTATCTCGTGTATACAGCCGTCCGTGTGCATATATATGAGCTTAGTCGGGTCATAGGCTTTGATCATGCCGTACATTTTACGATAGCAAGGAGCAAGATATTTTCTCCAGCGTTGCGCTCCTATGGCGAGTCCGTTCTGCATTCCGAGGTCGTCTCCGAATCTTGCGATATCGCCATATCGGGAAAGCGTGGCAGCTATCTGATACATATTGTATTCAAGCACCTTATCTATCAGCACACTGATAGCCGTATCCTCTTCGGCAAAATAGACCATAGCATCCTCGAAGCCGCATAGATCAAGCAAACGCAGATACATAAATCCGTGAGGAAGTCTGCCGTCTCTGTTTTTGGGGATCTCAAGGTCAAAAATATCTTTTTCGCACTTTATCGGATGCCCTTTGACTATTGACTCCATTCCTTCCACTTCGCTTTTCCAAACGCAACCCCACTCGTCTACGTGTTCGCCCTTGCGATAGGTTGGAGGAAGCCTTTTTCTTCTGTCCTCCGGGGCGGTTTTTTTGCCGTCAAAGAATTGCGGATATTCTTCAGTAAGCCTTTGCAGGTCATCATTGTACTTAAACCATGCTGAGGGAAGAATATGAATGCTGATGGGTAAGGTGTCAGGATGCTCCATACGGATCGCTTGAACTAAGGTCGACATATTTTTCTCCTCGAATTGATTATTTTGCACAGTATAGAAACTGTGCCAATTTCCCATGTGTTATTGACAGTCGTTTATTACTGTGCGACAATACGGTAAAACTCATATTATTTTTTATTACCCGAAGGATTGGATAAAAAAGACGCCTATGTCTTTTTATGAATAGTGCTTTTCAAGCTCGTCACGCACAATGGCAGTCCAACGTACAATGGCAGTCGGATCACCGCCCGTCGTTTCCAGATCCTTCAGTGTTATATCCCAAACACAGTGATTTTCGTCAAAAATATCTATTACCCGACGCATCTCGCTACGTACAAACGCCTCATCTACGCCACGGGAACAAGCGGTAGACGGATTCGGTCGCCATGAAAGCACGTAATCCCTACCGATTTGCTCGGCACATTTGCCTGCGTCGGCAAATGGCGAGACGGCGATGCGTCGAAGATTTTTGAGGCGCTTAATGATCGGAATCTTTTTGGTAAGGTCCTCGCAGCATCCGTAAGCTACAAGTCCGTAGCGTTCCAGGATTGGTTGCTGATAAGAAAACATAAACTCATCGAACATATCAGGTCCAAATGTAGTAAACTCTTGAGCAGCCATATATCCCCACAGCTGTTTGGTAGATACCGGCTTATCGCTGGCACAAGGAGACTCCAGCTCTCGGCAATACGGCATCGCTTGATTCTGATGATTGCATAGGCGGAAGCCACCTTTTGCCTCGGTTTGATCAATATGCTCGAGAATTCGATCACGCATCCAAGCCACAAGATCAGCCAACCATTCCGGGCGGTCATAGGAATCCCACATAATCTCCTCAAGTCCGCGCATTTTTGCCAAAAGCGTGGAAATATCATTCTGCCACATACCGCAAAGGGGTGCCTGACGATCCACTGCAACGTCCAGAATTCCGTCCAACACCTCTTGATACCACGCCACGCTGTGTGCGGTTTTTTCCTCGTTGACCGTATAGGGATGCACGTGAAGCTTTTTCACATCCTCTTCCTCGACAATGGTGGGTTTGTATGCCGCTGCCATAACACCCGGGAGCTTTTCCCCCAATGCCGCAGGCACACCGTAAATGCCTTTTGGATTGATGTCCACCGAGGCACGAACGGTCAAAAACGGCTCGGTTATCGTATCGTCACGAAGTTGCATATAATAGCGCTTCAACAAAAAATCATATTCCAATTTTCTAAGCTTCGGATCTTGACAGATCAGCTCTTTGGCTTGCGGAAACTCCTTGAACGGAATTGAGCGAATATAGATCGGAGGACGGGTAAAGTGCAGACTATTATGATCTGTCCACAGCTTTCGTCTGCGTTCCATTTCAGGACTGAGAGCAAATTCACGTATTTCCCGCGCAAGCTCTCGAATACGTTCTATATCAGTCATTGGTTACACCCATAACTTTCATCGGTGCGAAAGTTCCTTTCTGCCCAAAAATCAAATTATAATCAATTCGTTTTTCTTGAATTTAGTATATCATAATCAATATTTCTTGTCAACCCAAATAATAAAATCTACCACACTTGCGAAGCCAACATCATCTTGCCGAACAGTTCGCATAGCGAACTGAGGCAAACATCATTCAAAAAACGGGGCTGAGTCAAAAGCTTTTAATCAAGCTAATGGCTCAGCCCATTTCCGGCTGGTTTTGACAAAAAAGATGCCGTTTATTCCAACGCTTTTTGACACGTGCGATCCACACCTCGCCATAGAGCCTTCATGGTCCATTCTGCATCCCTGTCGCTCCAAAACGGATCGCTTTCAGGCAGACCAAGAGGTAGAAAGACAGTCGTACACAAATAAAGACTGCCGGTCGAAATATATCCTTCCCCCATGCCGGGCTGATGACCGCACACTCCAACCCGCAGCCATCCATTCTCGTCCGTCATATTATCGAACGCCAAAATACGCTTGATTACAGCAGTTAATCCGCAACGCACTTGTGCAGGCGTGATACTGACCTCAAGGTTATGATTCAACGCGGCAGCAGCAAGGGCGTGAAAGGCACCAAAGCGATAGGACAGTGAGCGTCCGATCAAAGGATATGTACCTTCCGGAGAGATAAGGTGTTCCAGATGCGTTGCGTAATGTGCCAATCGTTTCTGCGCTTCGGGAACCAACTTCTCCCACTCAGGGTATTCGTGTTTTACCTCGTTCAGTACGTCCCATTGCATCGGTTGAATGACAAAACTGTTATAATAATCCAAGTGAAACGGGTCGCCGTCACCGTACCAACCATCGCCCTTATACCATTCAGCGTGTTTCATCAAGGCGTAATCAATTCGCATGGGATCCCAATCCGTTGCGTTGGCATAGTGCAAGAAAGCTTCGATCATGGCAGAAAACAAAAGCCAGTTCGACCGATAAGGCTTACGGGTCCTTGTTTCTCTCATCGCGTCTAAAAGTCTTGTCTTGGTTAGTTCACTTAACTTCTGCCACAGTTCTTCCGGTGCACGTAGGATTCCTTCTGCCAAAAAAGCTGCATCCACAATTGGCTGGCTACCGTAAGAAAAGTTCATTCTATCCTTCGCCGCAGGATCTACGCATACGTCCAAGCATTTGCGTACCAATGCGGCATATTCTTGCCGCATTGTTTCCTCTTCTGCGTCAAGTTTCTTTGCAGCAAGCCAAGGGGCTATACCTACCAACACACGTCCGAATCCTTCCAAATAAGTGTAATTTTTCCGTTCGTCTACCGGAGAAACACTTTCAACAGGCATTTTTTCCTTTAAACGATCTTCTGAAAGTGCTTTAAGTACCGGTGTAACAATTTTCAACATTGTATCCAACCAATATTTTCTTGTTTCGGTCATGTTTTTCCTCCTGATCATGTCGGCTACCGACTTTCTTGGGTTTAGTATAGCATAAAACTTATTTCTTTTCAATACCAAGTTTCTTACTTCTTCACTATTCACTATTACTTATTACTTCCAAACAATCCGTACACGCCGAATTAGTGAAAAGTGACGATTGAAAAGTGAAAAATTACAAAAGGGGCAGAGTCTTTCGCTTAATTAAAAGCTTTTGACTCAGCCCCCTTTTGTGTTTTGATATAAAACTGCTTTACGGTAGGCACCCCCAAAGCCCTCCCTTTACACAAGGGAGCCTTTTTTATGTTCACC
>JAFVTO010000182.1 GCA_017503165.1 Clostridia bacterium
ATGCGGTCTCGAACTTTGCGGTGGGGTTAAAGCTGTTTTCAAGCACAGAGCCGGTAATAACGTTCTTATACTTGGTACGCACGAAAGCTGCACCCTTACCGGGTTTAACGTGCTGGAATTCAACAACCTGGAACACGTTTCCGTCCATTTCAAAAGTTACGCCGTTTCTGAAATCGCCTGCTGTAATGGTTGGCATAGGTATATATCCTCCGATTTTTTATGATCTTGTCTTACCTCTTGCGCCCTTTTTCACTGAGCGCCGTAAGTTTTACAGAAACATTTTACATCATATCAAAGAGAATTGCAAGTATATAGCGAAAAATTTTCATTTTCGTTACAAAGTTATCAGCCCTTTGTCGCATCCGGTCAGGTTTTCTGCTCCGTTTTCTCCGATATAGACCATGTCCTCTATGCGGACGCCGTATTTACCCTCAATATAGATACCCGGCTCTACGGTAAAAACGTTACCCTTCACCAGCCTCCCCTCAGATCGGGGCGAGAGGTGGATACCCTCATGGATATACAGTCCTACGCCATGTCCGAGGCTATGACCGAACAGTCCCTTATATCCCGCGCCGTCTATCAGACCTCGCGCTATTCCGTCAAGCACCCTGCAGGAGCGCTCTTCACCGTAGATCACTGCGTCAAGGGCGGCAGTCTGCGCCGCCAGCACAGTGTCATACACTCTCCGCATCTCTCCGTCCGGTTTACCGATACATACCGTTCTTGTCATATCTGAGCAGTAGCCGTTGTATTTCGCTCCGAAATCCATGGTGAGGAACCCCTTTTCCAACTTGCATGAACGGGGCTCGCCATGCGGAAGAGATGACTCGCTTCCGGATATTGCGATCGTATTGAAGGAAATGCCCTCCGCTCCGTTTTTCCGCATACGGTATTCAAGCTCCAGCGCCACCTCCTGCTCAGTGCGTTCGGGAGATATAAACCCAAGGATGTAATCGAACGCCTCCTCGGCTATTTTCTGAGCGCGTCTTATGCATTCGACCTCCACAGACTCTTTGACATTGCGAAGATCTTCAACTGGCTTTCCCGCCGGGATAAAGCTTTTTTCCGGCAGAGCTCTTTTATATCCCGCCAGCTCAGCGCAGCTTACGGTGGAATCCTCGAACCAGATGTTATTCCCCGCCAGCTCACGCAGTATATCTCCACGCTTTCCGGTCAGCAGTCTGGGCTCAAAGCCGGGCGCGGCATCGCGCTTAGCCACCTCTATATAACGGCTGTCCGCCAGAAGATACGCGCTCTCCCGATTTATCAGCAGAAAGCCGTCGGTATAGTTGACTCCCGAAAGGTATCGGCAGTTGAGCTCATTTGTGATCAGCGCGGTATCAATTTCCTCGGGCATTAACCGACGGATCCGCTCCAGTCTTGATATTTCCATATTAATTGTCATGCCTTTCTTAAGCTCTGCGCGCCGAGAGGCGCAAAGAGAGACGTGAAAGTATCCGCAGTTTATTTTTCAATCGCGCGTTGGCTTTCACGTTAATGGCTTTGGTCATTATTTTTTGCGTGAGCCTATATAACGCGCCACGGCATCTATACCGAGACGGTAGCTATCCGCTCCGAAACCGCTTACCTGACCGATGCATACTCCCGCAAGAAGCTGAGTATGGCGGAATTCCTCGCGAGCATAAACATTGGTCATGTGTACCTCCACCACCGGAATGTTGGCGGCAACTATAGCATCACGCAAGCCTACGGAATAGTGGGACCATGCTCCTGCGTTCATGACGATACCGTCGAACTCCTTTCGGGCGGAATAAAGCTTTTCAGCCATAGCTCCCTCATAGTTGGTGCTGAAGAAGGAAAGCTCTATATCTCCCCTTTCCTCTGCCCATGCCTTGAGCCCCTTGTTTATATCGTCAAGAGAAACGTTTCCGTAGGTTCCCGGATCGCGGGTTCCGGTCATGCAAAGATTGATGCCGTTGAGAACGAGAATTTTCATTTTAATCACCTTTCCTTTCTTCTGCTCTGCGCGCCGAGAGGCGCAAAGAGCGACGTGAAAGTATCTGCTGCTTAGCTTTCAGCCGCGCAAAATCTTTCACGCTAATCACCATTCCTTTCTTCGGCTCTGCGCGCCGAGAGGCGCAAAGAGCGACGTGAAAGTATCTACTGCTTAGCTTTCAGCCGCGCAAAATCTTTCACGCTAATCACCTTTCCTTTCTTCGGCTCTGCGCGCCGAAAGGCGCAAAGAGCGACGTGAAAGTATCTACTGCTTAGCTTTCAGCCGCGCAAAATCTTTCACGCTAAGTGTGTCCTTTCTTGATGTGTCTTATAATATTTTGTAATCGGTGTTTATCAGCCCAGCGAGCGATAATACTGCTTCATTGCCAGCGCATCCTCAGCCATGGTACCGTCCGACTCGCAGATGATACGGGAATTTACACCAACCCGATAAAGCGCGTTCATAAGCGGCTCAAAAGCGGGCCCGAATGTTTGATCCTCAAAGGTAAGGTGCTTTTTTTCTCCGCCCTTTGAATATTCTATCTTTGAAAAATGGCAGTGCAGATTTTCCGCATACTCGCCGCCCAGCCCTCTTGATATCGCATCGTAAACCCTGGCGTAATTATCCTCGGTCACAAAATACGAGCCGAGATTTCGGGCGTTCAGATGCCCGAAATCAACCACGGGACAGAGCCTTTTATCTATTTTGCAGATCTCAATGACCTCCTCTAAGGTACCCAGCTGATTCAGCTTTCCCATGGTTTCAAGTCCGAATCTCACCTTGGTATCCGGAAGGGCGCAAAGCGCTCGGTACATTGTGTCCTTGGCAAGCTCCACCGCCTCGGCTCGGCTGATCTTGGATGCTGAACCGGTATGGATGACGATAATGTCCGCCCCCATTGCCTCTGCGGCGGCAACCGACTGCTGGATATATCTGATGCTTCCAAGCCGCTTTTCCTCTTCCGTGCCGGACAGGGAAATGAAATACGGCGCATGTACTGATAGCGAGATGCCCGCGGCTCTTGCCTCCTCGCCTATTCTGCGAAACGAGTCCTCGCTCCCTCTTATTCCCTGGCCGCCCTGATATTCGTAAGCGTCAAGACCGAAGTCCTTTACCCATTTCGGAGCTTCCCAGGTGCTTTTTTTTCCTGCGGCATAAAAGCTCTCGCTGTTTCCGCCCGGTCCGAATTTAACCATACGCGGTCAGTTCCTTTCGCATACGCCGTTTCTCACGGCTTGTTTTTGTGTAGTCTGGCGTATTTTCTCAAAACAGGTATCTCCAGCATACGCTTGAATCGGAAAAACAGATTCCGCTTGTCCTTGATCGGCTTAACCAGAAACGCGCAGGCAAGACCTGCATTTCTTCCGGCTAAAACGTCAGTGAACACCTGGTCGCCTATTATGGCGGTGTGCTCCGGGGTAGAGCCTAACGCCTCCATAGCGGCACGACACGCCCTTTTAAGCGGCTTTCCGCTGTCCGGAAACGCTGGGTATCCAAGGCTTTCATTGAATTTTTCCACCCTCGGCGCGTGGTTGTTTGAAACAAACGCGATGCCTATGCCCGCTTCGCTCAGCGAGGTGAGCCATACTCTGACCTCATCCGTCGGTTCGGGTATCTCGTAAGGAACCAGAGTGTTATCAATATCGAGAATTACCGCGTTTACGCCGTATTTCTTTATATCTTCGGGAGTTATGCAATATATGTCGTCGCAGTATAACTCGGGAACAAGAGTCATATCGTGTATCCTTTCGGTGTACCGGTGAAATATCAGTTGTATTTGAATATCTTGTTGATGAAACGGTAGATCTCTACAGTAGCCGCTCTGCCCAGCTTGCCCGGCATACGGGTAAGGGCGTTGAGCGTGGTATTCCGCATCTTGAAGTATATCTTTTTGTCCTTTTCCTTCAGATGACGCCACATTTCGCGGTTCTTTTGAACGTTCTCCTCCTGCTTTGAAGCATACTGGAATATGGTGGTTATGGTATACATCATGGCAAGCTCGTGGAACATATATCTGTATAGTGGCAGGCTTTGCTTTTTTATTTCGTTCAGATCGTAAATATCTGTCATGAGAGTGGTAACGAGAAGCTGCTGATCTATGCGCTTGATTATATTCTTTTCGTTTACGGACTGATCCTCTCTTCCTACGAAATAGTAGTACAGATTGAGGTCCATGTAATATATGCTCTTGACGTAGGGAAAAGGAGCATACATATAAAGATTGTCTACGTAGAATGTATGCTTGGGAAGCTCAAGACCTATCTCCCGAAGCAGTTCGGTGCGGTATACCACCGAATGCATCATCAGATATTTGTTTATACTGAAGCGCTTAGTGTCATCCCAGGTACATACGCGCTCCTGGGGGAATATTCTGTGATAGCACATTACAAGATCGGGACTTCCGTCGGCATGGTCGTAGACATAGTTGGTTATATACATATCGACAAGAGTACCGTTTGCCACGTTCTCTCTGATTCGCGCAAGCAGCTTATCCAGCGCCTCCGGATCAAGGCGGTCGTCTGAATCCACCACCTTATAATACATCCCTCTGCCGTGTCTTATTCCCTGGTTTACACCCTCTCCGTGTCCTCCGTTTTCCTGGTGGATAACGCGAACGAGATCAGGGTATCTTTCCGCATAGGAATCCGCTATTTCCCCGGTCCTGTCCTTTGAACCGTCGTCTATTATCAGTATCTCGGTATCGTCTCCTGCGGCAAGCAAGGAGCTCAGACACCTTTCCATATAAGCTTCTGAATTGTAGCATGGAACAGCAAACGTTATCAGTTTATCCATTTGTCCAACAGTCCTTTCGTTGATGTCGCTTTGGTGTTACGTTACACATGCGTAATTATAGCACCGAATTAATAATGCCATATTAACACACGTTTGAAAATATGTGAACTATAACGGAAATAACCCTGGCATTGACTGCATTACCCCTTGATATGCGCCAGGTATGCCAGGAGTAGCCTGTCGCTGCAGTATTTGCGCTCTTGCGGCAAGGGCTCCTTTATTACGAAGCCTCGGGAGTTGCCGGCAGTCTGTGCAATGCTCGCGGGCAGCTCCTCCTGCTCGCGGCTTCCGGGATCGCGCACCTCAAACAGATAGTCGCCGGAAAAAGGAATACGGATTTTAAAAAATCTGCTTCCCATTACGGTCTCTTTGCTTATTTCCGCTCCGAATGCATGTAGCAGCATGACACACAGCGGAGAAGATATTCCGTTTTCCGATACAGTTATATTTCCGCCCAGATACAGCTCCACTCCCTCACCGTATTCCTGAAACCACAGCTTCATTTTGCCCTTTGGCTTGCATCTGGCGCAAAGAAGCACTGCCTCCGTAACTATAAGCAGAAATCTGGTGGGGTTCATCTGCGCGCAACCGTCGGGAAGCTCACCGCAAGCCTCCTCGAAAAGCTCTGATGCACGGATTATCTTTTGGGCTTCCATTGAAGCAACGACGAGATCCGCATTATCCCCGGAAGTCTTTTCCTCCCGTTCGATCGTCGTTGCTTGAAAAGACTCGGAGCAGGCGGCGATCAATTCGTTTGAGAGAGCGAGATATGCGTTGTGTCCGCCGCCGTTATTCGCGGAAGCGGCATGGCTGTCAATACGTTTTATTGCATCGGTGTATCCTCTGAAAAGCCGAAGCACACGGCGCATAACAAGCGGATGCTCCGGTGATGCCGATATCAGCGAAAGCTCCGGCAGAAGGACTGCAAGAAACGTTCCGCCAATGCCTGTATCAGTAATGACTGCGGGACAAACTCCAAATACGGTGGAAACCGAGAGCTCCATGGCACTTTTGTTGACCTCAGACCCAACCGAGAAGGAACTGAGACTGTGCTCCGGGGAGAGAAGATGCTTTTTGTTGCGTATCCTCTGCGTAAGAACTGTTCTTTTCGCAGACGGAGAAAAACAGATCACAGACATATCTGCCCTTAGCAACACTGCATCGAACTCGGCGCTTTTCACCAGCTCCGTCAGCCTCTCAATGCCCTTGACTCCTTTATCCCGCGCCATATCTTGCTTTTTGGGGGCAGGACTCCCCTCGGTATCGGAATTGCTTCTTTTTTCGGTGTTTTCAAATAAGGTATCTGTATTCTCAGCGAGAGGATGGCGGTTCATAATCTGTGTTATCCTTTTTCTTTTTTGTTTTGTAAATAAGCTTGATATTTGCTTCGAAATTGCCTTAAAACGTGAATATGTTAAAATAAACATTACAGTTGTGTCGCAATTATGATTATACAGTCAATATGACGAGAGGTTTTGTATTAAATGTAACAAATATAAAAATTTTCAACAAAGCCCTTGAAAAAAGATCAGATTTGTGTAAAATATATGTCAGTCAAAAAACAAAAAAATATTTTCTTATGGAGGAATACCACCATGGCAAACGTAAAAGTTGCAATCAATGGCTTCGGCCGTATCGGACGTCTTGCTTTCAGACAGATGTTCGGAGCAAAGGGCTACACCGTAGTCGCTATCAATGACCTCACTCAGCCCTCTATGCTTGCTCACCTTCTGAAGTACGATACCGCTCAGGGTCGTTACGATCACGACATCTCCGCTGACGACGAAGCAGGAACCATCACTGTTGACGGCAAGACCATTAAGATCTATGCTGAGAAGGATGCTGCTAACTGCCCCTGGAAGAAGAACAGAGTTGATGTTGTTCTGGAGTGCACCGGATTCTACTGCTCCAAGGAGAAGTCCATGGCTCACATCAAGGCCGGCGCTAAGAAGGTTGTTATTTCTGCTCCCGCAGGCAATGACCTCAAGACCATTGTTTACAGCGTAAACGAGAGCACCCTGTCCGCTGATGACCAGATCATCTCCGCAGCTTCCTGCACCACCAACTGCCTCGCTCCTATGGCAAAGGCTCTCAACGACTATGCCCCCATCCAGAGCGGAATTATGACCACTGTCCACGCTTATACCGGTGACCAGATGGTTCTCGACGGTCCTCACAGAAAGGGCGACCTCCGCCGCGCAAGAGCTGCTGCTCAGAACATCGTTCCTAACTCCAC
>JAFVTO010000183.1 GCA_017503165.1 Clostridia bacterium
GAGCAGCTCAATACTACGCAGATATATACCCACGTAAGCGACGAGAGCATGCGGGAAGCCATGGCGGAAAATCCCCTATCTGCCGTAAAATCCGGCTTTAAAACCCCTAAAGCATTCATTCCCGCGGAAGACACGGAAAACAGCGATAACGAAGAGGAATAAACCGGTTCTCAAACACAAAAACGCTTTTCACACACCAAGTGAAAAGCGTTTTGCCGTTTATGGAGCATTCGACGTTTATCCCTATAATAATGCAGCAAATCTCACGAAAACAGAAATAACAAAAAAATTTTTATAAACCGAAAGGAAAAGACAAATGTTCAGAAATCCAATCGTTACAGTAAGCCCGAAATTTACTACACGAATAATTGCCGCCGCCTTGGCTTTTGTGATAGGTATCGGAATATACCGCGTATTCTTCACCGAAGCGGATGCTTCCACCCAACCCCCGGGTTCAACGGATGACGGCAACGGCACTCCGGCAGAGGATATTGACACCTCGGGACAAGAAGACGAAAGTGAGGATGAAGTGGATAAGGACGACAGCGACACGATTTATAATGATAAAAACGCAGAGGTGCTCGGAAATCAGATCTCTTCCCAGGCAGCTATACTTTGTAACAATGCGAAAAACACGGTAATTGCCAAGAAATCCGAGCATTCATACATTACATCAGCCACCGTTTTAAGCTTATCTGTCGCACTCACCGTAATGGATGCTCTGTCAACCGGAGAGATCACAGCAAACGACCGTGCAGTATGTCCTGCATCATCCGTAAGGCTTCCCTGCTATAAGGATACATCCGCCATACTTTCCGTAGGCCAGTCGCTTACAGTTGCTGAGCTTATAAAATGTATGTTCTGCGCTCAGCCTGAGCTTTTTGCATACACACTTGCCATACATGTCGCAGGCGGAGAAATGAATTTCGTAAACAGAATGAATACTCTGCTATATGACATTGGCATAAGAGATACGGTATTCCGTTCCGTAAGCGACCCAAGCCTACAAAACACCACTGTCACGGATGCCGCGGTAATATTCCGCTCTGCTATGGAAAACCCAAGCCTCAAAAGCCTTCTTACAACCGCAATGACATTTACGGTTTCAGCAAGCGGAAGCGCATGGAGCACAGTGACACTGTGCAACAGATTCTATTCTGAGTGTTGTACCGAGGGACAAGCCCGCGCAGACGGTATAATCGGAGGTTATTTCTCGGAGACCGGGGGGAAACAATTTGTTTTCATGCTGTTTGATCAGGGAGGCTCCGAGCATATCGCGATAACAGTAGGATCGGAAACCGCCTACGCCGACGCGCTGATACTTCTTGCCCGCTCTGTCAGATAGTATCCGTTTATTTTGCCTTTGAACGCGATTTGAATATCAGCGCCGCAAGCAAACCGAAGAACATTGCCGCGGTAATTCCCGCAGATGTGGCGGTAAGACCTCCGGTCAACGCCCCCAACAGTCCATGCTCATCCACCGCTTTTTTCACACCCACAGCCAAGCAGTAACCAAATCCGGTAAGAGGAACGGTTGCACCTGCTCCGGCAAAATCAACGATTGGCTGATATACCCCCAAAGCTGTCAGAAGTACTCCCGAAACAACGTATGAAACCAGTATTCTCGCCGGAGTAAGCATCGTTTTATCAATCAGTATCTGCGCCACAACACAGAATAGTCCGCCAATCAAAAAAGCTCTTGCATATTCCGCTATAATTTCACTTACTGAACCCATTTTATTTCTCCATGCCTTTCTTCGGATCTGTGCGCCGGATCGCGCAAGGAACGGCGCAATAGTATCTGTTTGCTCTGCATTATCCTTCACGCTATTCTACTGTTAATCCATTATACAGGCTGACCGCTAAGGGTGTTACTGCGTCTTATTCGGTCAGCCGTTTTCTATTTTTATCAGATGTCCAATTCCTGCTATACTCTTTCCCTGCTGTATCATAGCCGGGCTCATCAGCGCACCCGTGCCAATAATCAGAGCCCGCCCTATTTCACCGTTTATAAGCCTGCGGTATATATATCCGCCCAAAACAGTTGCGCTGCAACCGCAGCCCGAGCCACCGCTATGCGTATCCTGAACTTCCGGATCAAATATTAAAATTCCGCAGTCTGAGAAGTTCCCGCCAAGTATAAGCCCTTCATCTGCCAGCAATTCACGGCAAATTGCATTACCTTCAAACCCCAGGTCACCTGTAAGAATCATATCAAACGACCTCGGATCCTCACCGCTTTCACGAAAATATGCAAGAATGGTATCAGCCGCCGCAGGCGCCATTGCCGCGCCCATATTGTTTGCGTCTTTTATACCCATATCTATTATTTTTCCCGGCAATGCCGCGGTAATTCGTGGGAATTCATTGTTTTTTCCAATGTCAACCGACTCTGATTGCGGTATTGTTGCACCTACAAGAAACGCAGCCGCACCGGTCACTGTCCACTGAGCCGTAGGCGGACGTTGCGAGCCGTATTCAAGAGGAAATCTGAATTGTCTTTCTGCTGAACCGTTATGAGAGGATACAACCGCAGCAGAGCGTTCAAACAC
>JAFVTO010000184.1 GCA_017503165.1 Clostridia bacterium
ATCGTGACCGAGACAGTCAAGCTTCAATATCGTGTCGTGTAAATGGTTAAAATCGAAGTGAGTGGTGACTATTGTGGACTTCGGGTCGTCAGCCGGGTGCTGGACAGGGGTAAAATCGTATATCTCATATTCATGGGGAATAACAACTATACCGCCGGGATGCTGACCGGTGGTTCGCTTTACGCCAACACAGCCGTTGACCAAACGCTGTACCTCCGCGCGGTTCAGGTTTATGCCGCGCTCTTCCATGTATTTCTTTACAAATCCAAATGCTGTTTTTTCCGCGATAGAGCCTAACGTTCCGGCGCGGAAAACGTTCTCCGCACCGAAAAGCTCTTCGCAGTATTTATGCGCGTCACCCTGGACATCACCTGAGAAATTCAGATCAATATCCGGTGATTTTTCACCGTGGAAGCCCAGAAATGTTTCAAACGGTATCTCATGACCGTCGCATATCATCGCGGTACCGCAATGCGGACAGCACTTATCCGGAAGGTCAAATCCTGAGCCAACCTCTCCCTTTAAAAAGAATTCACTGTAGCGGCACTTTGGACATCTGTAGTGTGGCGGTAGCGGATTGACCTCCGAGACACCCGCCATGGTGGCGACAAAGGATGAACCCACAGAGCCTCTTGAGCCTACCAGATAACCGGCTCGCTCGCTGTTGGCTATCAGCTTCTGGGCGATCATATAAAGAACGGAAAAGCCGTTTTCTATTATAGGCTTAAGCTCACGGTTAAGCCTTGTTGAAACCACCTCGGGCAGTTCACCGTTAAACTCATACCAATCCTTCGCCCTCTGCCAACAAAGATTCTGCAATTCATCGTCAACGCCGTCCATTTTAGGTGTATAGCTTCCCTTCGGAATAGGAAGTATACCGTCATCTATCATATCTGCGATCCTGTTGGTGTTCTCGACCACCACCTCATACGCCTTTTCCTCGCCGAGATAATCAAATTCAGCAAGCATTTCATCGGTGGTACGGAAATAAAGCTTGGTTTCTCTATCTGCATCGTCATACTTTCCGTGTATCAATACCTGGCGGTATATCTCATCCTCAGGATTGAGAAAATGGGCGTCGCAGGTAGCACATACCGGCTTACCAAGCTCCTCTCCGATACGAACTATCTTCCGGTTGAAGTTGCGAAGCATCTCGTAATCCTTGGGAGCATTGTCATTGTCCGTTTTGTCAAGCATAAATGCATTGTTGGAAAGGGGCTGTATTTCAAGATAGTCGTAAAACTCCGCTATTCTTTTCAGCTCCTCATCAGGCTTGTCCTCGACAACAGCCTTGAAAAGCTCCCCCGCTTCACAGGCAGAACCTATGATGATCCCATCTCTCAGCTCTCCCTTAAGCAGTGTTTTAGGCACTCTTGCCACATAGTGGAAATAATCAAGATAGCTTTTAGAAACAATTTTATAAAGATTTTTTAATCCGTTCTGATTCCGGGCAAAAAGAATGACATGATAAGTATCCTTTATTTTTTTAGGATCTGCCCTTTCAGCCATAACGCGGATCATTCCGTTTATATCGGTAACGCCCTCTTCCTTAAGCTTAAGCGCCAGACGGTTGAGAATCTTTGCTGTTATCTCCGCGTCATCGCAGGCGCGGTGATGCTGGAAGTCCTCAAGTTTAAAATAATCCTTCAAGGCATCCAGGTTATGCCGTCCCAGATCTGAATTAACGTATCTCGAAAGCGCCAACGTATCAAGATAGGTGCTTGCAAATTTTATTCCGCAATCATTGCACGCGCGACGGATAAAGCTGGTATCAAAGGATGCGTTGTGCGCCACAAGCATTGTATCTCCCGCGAAATCCAGAAAAGCCTTAAGTGCCTCTCCGATCTGCGGTGCATCAGCTACGTCCCCGTCGGTAATTGACGTAAGCTTGGTTATTTCCTCGGGGATATGAAAGCCCGGATTTACAAAGGTATCAAAACGGTCCAGTATCTCCTCTCCCTTGCATCTCACTGCACCGATCTCAATTATCTTGTCAGTAACCGAGGAAAGACCGGTTGTTTCTATATCAAAAACAACGAACTCATCGTTGAAGCTGCATCTCTGCTCTCCGAATACCGCGCAAGCAGTATCATCCACCAGATAAGCCTCAACTCCGTACAGCACCTTGATACCGCCGCCGATCTTTTTCAACGCTTCCATAGCAGGGGGAAACGCCTGAAGATTGGAGTGATCAGTGATCGCCACGGCGGGATGACCGTACTTTTTTGCTGTTTTCAGCAGCTTTGCAGGGTCTATAAGACCGTCCATCTGTGACAGCTGAGTATGGAGATGAAGCTCCACTCTCTTCTTTTTCGCCGTATCCACGCGACTGTCCTTCTTACGGATGATAGCCACCGAATCCGGCACAAACTCCGGCGTTGGAGTAAACTTATCGCTGAGATACTCACCTATAACGGCAACCGTCGGACAAGAGGTGATCTTTTCGTAAAAAGCGGCTCCCTCCTTCAGGCTCATTACTATTTTACATGGAACGGATGCCTCGTAATTGGTTATACAGAAGTTGATAACGTTTCTCTTTTTTTCTTTTCCGACCTCTTTTATTTCCGGAAAAAACAGCTCTCCCAAGAGTACACTTTTCTGTTTATCGGGACGGATCACCGTACGAAGATCGCGTACGTCCTTTATATCGAATTTCTCTCCAACAACGAGCTCCGGGGAGGATATATCAAATACCAACCGTCCGCAACGAACCGTATTCGAGTCTATGTACTCTATCGGAGTTCCTTTTTTTAACGCAGAGGCAGCAGGCGTTTTTGCCATCTCCTCCCGCAAGCGAGCCTCCTGCCGTTGCTTGTCCACCAGCTCCATTCCAGCCTGGAATTCGCGCAGCCTGTCCGCAACGTTCTCGTCCCTGACAATAGATACGCTGAAATTCAACCCAAATTCGTCGCGCAGTATCTGCTCCGCTATCTGGGGCGTATCATCATTATAAAGAAGCTGTATTCCCCCGTTGGAAAAACCTATCTTTATTTCTATCTTACGGTTATCCATATCCACGTCGTAGTCATAATCGTAGAAAAATCCGTGAGCCACCGCGCCTCTGCGCTGAAGCTCCACCAGCATCTCATCCACGTATGCAGCCGTAAACCTTTCCGGAGCGTATCTGGGAATAATATGGACGTAATTAAGGGAATAAGCTGATTTGATCTCATTCTCAAGTGTCTGCAGATCTCTTTTGGTCAGTATTGACTCAAAATTGATGCGCACCTCTATGCATTTATCTTCTTTATTTGTCCTGAACGTATAGTCACCTGCAGAGTTCATTATTTGTGTGCACCGTCCCGGACTTGGATCGTATTTTCCGAAGAGCTCGGATAACGTCTTTTTGGGCATGTTAATATTTCTCCGTTTTTTCGTCCGCAAGAGGCAAAAATCAGAGCTTATTTATCTCAGCGATAAGCTCTCCGACAATATCCGCCTCATTCATTTTACGCACTACCTCTCCGTGACGGAAAAGCAGTGCCTCTCCTTCTCCGCCGGCAAAACCGATATCAGCCTCTCTCGCCTCTCCCGGACCGTTAACCGCACAGCCCATGAGCGCAACTGTGATAGGCTTTGACGGATGAGCTTCGGTAAAAGCTCTTTCCTCAAACTCGTTAACAATTGAAATCAAGTCTATTTTGGTTCTTCCGCAGGTAGGACAGGAAACAACGTTTATCTTTCCGTTACCGTATCCAACGGCAGCGAGAAGCTCGTTTGCCGCTCTGATCTCCTTTACAGGGTCAGCCGTAAGAGAAACCCTTACCGTATCCCCTATACCGTCGCACAGCAGAGCACCGATACCCACCGCGCTCTTGACTGTCCCCATTCGCTCGCTTCCTGCCTCGGTAACACCCAAATGCAGGGGGTAATCACATTTTTCCGCCAATATCCTGTTCGCCCGGATCATGGTAATAGGATCCGATGACTTTATAGAGATAACGGTATCGTAAAAATCAAGCCTTTCAAGAATTGATGCGTGTAAAAGCGCGCTTTCCGCCAAGGCTTCTGCCGTAGGTGAGCCGTATTTTGCAAGTATTTCCTTTTGAAGCGAGCCCGAATTAACGCCTATTCTGATAGGTAGTCCACGCTGTCGGCATGCCTCCACCACCTTTTTCACATTTTCGTCGCCGCCGATATTACCGGGATTTATCCTGATCTTATCCGCTCCTCGCTCAGCGCAAGCGACTGCAAGCCTCCAGTCAAAATGTATGTCAGCTACCAAAGGGACCGTTACGCCGGCAACTCTGAGATGCTCAAAGATACCCACGCTTTCCATATCCGGAACCGCAAATCTCAGTATATCGCACCCGGCGCGCTCAATAGCCAATGCCTGGGCAGCACCTGCGGCAAAATCGTGAGAATCCGTATTGCACATAGACTGCACTGCGATCCGCCCGTCTCCGCCCAAAGTGATGCCACCAACCTTTACCGATCTGCATTTTCTTCTGACAATTTCCATTTCAGCTTACCGTTTCCCTTTTATTTCAGTTTTCCGCGAAATGCTATTTTTTGAAGATAACGAACACATCCTTAAACGTCACTAAGACCATAATGCTCATAAGCACAAGGATTCCGACCGTGTGCACAGTCGCCTCAATATCATGCCGGATAGGCTTACGTCTTATCGCCTCAATGATCAGGAATACCAAACGACCTCCGTCAAGCGCAGGAATTGGCAACAGGTTAAAAACACCCAGGTTCATCGAGATTATAACCACCATATTGAGTACGGTAAGTGTGCCGCTCTCTGCCGCATCCCCCAGCGCGTCTGTAACGCCGACGGGACCGGACACATGCTCAACACCGTATTTTCCGCTGACAAGACCGAAGAGCGACTCCCATATCGTTTCCATAGAGCTTACGCACTTGAACCATGAATGCTTCATTATGCTTCCAAAATTCTTTTCCTCTCGGTAAACGGAAAAATCAATACTTCCAAAAACAATTCCGCTGCTCTCATACGTTGGAAACACTACATCGGTTATCACCGTGGTTTCCCCATTTCTGATCACCGTTACATCTGCCGGCTCAACACATTCAAAAGCTATCGTATATACAAGCTCGTCGATTATATGGACGCGCTTTCCGTTTATTTTTACGATCTTATCGCCGACTGCCAGCTTCTCCGCGGTATTTGATACTGCTCCGACAAATTCCGTTCCGGTTTCACTGCCCTCGGCATCCTCGCCCTGAGCTGAGTCGTTTGAAGTAAACGCCGCCACTACCGTCGAGCCAAGCTTATCTGTAGCGATAACTATTCCCGCCATCAAAATCACGGCGAAAAGCAGATTGAGCGCGGCTCCGCTGACAATAATTATCATCCGCTTCCATACCGCCTTGGTACAAAACGCCGCATCATCGGTTGAATCTCCGTTTTCTCCCTCTATATCGTTAAAGCCCCCCACCGGAAAAAGGCGTAGCGAATAAACTGTACCGCTCTTTTGGCTTTTATAAGAAAATATCTTAGGGCCCATACCCAATGCAAACTCGTTTACCTTTACGCCAAAAGCGCGAGCGGCTATAAAATGTCCGATCTCGTGAACAAAGATCAAGACGCCAAACATAAGCAATGCAAGTAAAATTTTCAATTCGATGACCATACCTTTCAAGCAGGATTGTTGCGTTTAATGCTTTTTTGATTAAAGACCTATGCGACGGCGCTTAGCGCAAAATTCTCAGAATATCCCGAAACAGCTTTGTTTTTAAGTGTAAAAGCTTTAATTTTTCAGCACGGTATATTAAATCTTTCCCTCACCGCATTTCTTGCAATCCTATCAGCCTCGTAAACCGCCTCCAGAGAATCGCATTTGGGGTAATTGGGCTTTAGTGTAGCCTCCTCTACCGCCTCAAAAAGCTTTGGAAGTGTAATTCTGTTCTCAAGAAATAAGGCGACTGCGACCTCATTTGCTCCGTTGAGAGCCGCGCACACCGTTCCGCCCTTCGCGTAAGCCACCCTTGCAAGAGCAAGCAAAGGAAAGGTCTTCTCGTCGGGCTTAAAAAATGTCATTTTTCCAACCGCGGCAAGATCCAAGGCCGACGTTACCCCCTCAAATCTTTCCGGAGCAGTCAGAGCATACTGAACGCACAGACGCATATCAGGAACCGCCAACTGCGCTATTACCGCCCTATCATTGTATTCAACCATAGAGTGAATAATACTTTCCGGATGGACTATAACATCTATGCTGTCCGGTTGAATACCGAAAAGCCACGCCGCTTCAATGATCTCAAAGCCCTTATTCATCATGGTTGCGCTGTCTACGGTTATCTTTTTTCCCATATTCCAGGTGGGGTGCCTCAGCGCATCGTCAGCAGTCATTGCGGCGAGCTGATCGGCGCTCATGCCCCTGAACGGACCTCCCGAGGCGGTCAGTATCAGCTTTTTCACCTGCTCCCTTTTTCCGCATTCAAGGGACTGGCTGAGAGCACAATGCTCGCTATCCACGGGGAGTATAGGAAGCCCCATTTTTTCCGCAAGCCCCATCACTATCTCTCCCGCAGTAACAAGACTTTCCTTGTTAGCAAGCGCCAACTTCTTTCCGCATTTTAAAGCGGCGACAGACGGAGCCAGACCTGCGATTCCGGTCACAGAGTTCAGAACCGTATCCGCACAGGCGCTTTCCGCAACTGCTTCAGCCGCGTTCTCACCGTCCACGACTTTACAGTCAGTATCCCTTATCCGTGCTCTCAGCTCTTCGGCTGCCGCAGAATCGGTTACTCCGCAGACACCGGGCTTGAATTCCCGTATTATCTCTTCCGCTTTCTTTACGTTACCCGCGCAACTGATGCCGCTTACTCTTATCCCAAAATGTCTGGCAACGTCCAGTGCCTGAGTACCGACAGATCCGGTGGCTCCTACCACAGCAATGCTTCTGTCTGCAAGCTTTTCGGCAGTCATATTATTTTATGCCTCCTCGGGTGAAATTATAATCTTAAACCGTTTGCAGTATTAAAAAGCCTCAAAAGCACAGATGACCGGATGCATTCCGGTCATCTGTGCTTTTGAACCCAATTATCTTAGTAAAAGAGCGCGTTAGACGAAAACAGAACGCATACGATATAAATAAACGGTCCGGTAGAAATACATGAGTCAAATCTGTCCATCACCCCACCGTGGCCGGGAAACAGCTTACCGTAGTCCTTGATTCCATACTCTCTCTTGATAAGCGAGGCTATAAGATCTCCGCACATGCTGACGGGACAGCATATCAGTGTAAGCAACAAGATTCCAAAGTAATTAGGTTTGTAACCGAAACCAAGCTGCATGGCCAGCGCAAAGATCATCATGATAACAAGCGTACCGATGACTCCGCCAACAGCACCTTCGACGGTCTTCTTAGGACTTACAGCCGGAATCAGCTTGTGCTTTCCAAATGCTCTTCCGGTAAAATACGCCATTGCATCGCAAAGCCAGGGAATAAAGAACCACATCAGAAACAGTATCATCCCATTGTGCTCTATGTCTCGCAAAAGCACAAGAGAGGAAAAACCGAAGCTGATATACACGGTCATAATTGAAGCTATCGCCGCTTGACTCAGAGTTATCCTATGTACTCTGATCTTATTTCCCTCACCCGGCTCCGCATCGGTTGGTTGACCTGCGGTAAACACCGCGCCCGCCATGATAAGTGCAAAAAGAACCACCGTCATAAGGGTGATGCAAGAAAGAAAAACATTACTCTCCACATATCGGGAAAGGATCTGTACTGAAAAGGCGTATGCCTCGACCAATACCAGAAGATAGATATTTTTACCCTTGCCCACGCATTTAAGGATCTCATATACTCCGACGCACGCCATTACCACACTCAATACCAGACCGGCAGGCGTATCTGAAAATATCACGAATGGCAAAAGTATCAATATGCCGACAAATGCCGTTATAATCCGTTTAAACATAATGATTTTTACACTCCGTTCTTCGCCATGCGGCATTTAATATACCAATGTTGCTTTAATGCGGGGATTTCGGGACAGCCTCACTCTTCAAAACTCCCCCGAATCTTCGCGTCCGCTTATAGAAGCTCTCCACAGCGAGGTCAATGTCCTCCTCCTTCAGATCAGGCCAAAGAGTATCGGTAAAATAAAACTCCGAATACGCAGATTGCCACATAAGGAAATTCGAAAGGCGTTGCTCCCCTGCCGTCCTAACTATAAGATCTGGCGGAGGGCAGTCTGCCGTGTAGAGGTTTTCGCTTATCATTTCCTCCGTAACGCTGCAAGTTCCGCGGCTGATAAGCGTATTGACCGCGTGAACTATCTCGGCTCGACCGCCGTAATTTAAAGCAATATTGAGCCTGAGGGTTTTTCCGCCTGAACTTTCCTCTACCCTCTGTATCTTTTTCTTCAGGGTATCTGAAAGCGGTTGCTTATCCCCGATGAAGCGCACACAAACGTCATACTCGTCCATCCTTTTCATCATTCTGTCCAGATAACGCTCCAAAAGCAGCATTATTCTGTCTACCTCTGACTTGGGACGCGACCAGTTTTCAGTGGAAAAAGCGTATACAGTGACGCATTTCACACCAATGTCACCGCAATACTTCACCACTCGCTCGAAGGTCTTTGCACCCTGGGTATGCCCCGCTTCCCTTGAAAGACCGCGATTTATTGCCCATCTTCCGTTACCGTCCATGATAAATGCTATATGCTTAAGCTTTTCGTCAACAATAACCATTTGAATGCTCCAAATCTGAATCTTCCCGCCTTGAGCGGAGAGTGGCGATCCGCAAATACTCCGTTCCGGAAAAGCATACCATCAAAGCCATGCCTACCGTAAAGCACCGAAATCAGACGGTCATAATCTCCTTTTCCTTGTCGGAAGCAATAGAATCTATCTTCTTGATGTACTTATCGGTGAGCTCCTGAACAGACTTCTCAGATGCCTTCTGCTCGTCCTCGGTCATCTCAGCCTTTTTCTTCATATCCTTGCACTTGTCGTTTGCATCGCGACGGATATTGCGGATAGCCACCTTTGCCTCCTCCGCCTGCTTCTGAACCTGCTTGGTCAACTCGCGGCGACGCTCCTCGGTAGGAGCCGGAAAGCTAAGACGGATAACCTTACCGTCATTCTGAGGAACGATTCCCAGGTCGGATGCCAGTATTGCCTTCTCGATACCCTTAAGCAGAGAGGAATCCCAGGGAGAAATAGTCATAGTACGGGCATCGGGCATGGAAATGGATGCAACTCCGTTGATAGCCGTGGGGGAACCGTAGTAATCAACGGTAACTTTGTCAAGCACTGCGGGGTTTGCTCTTCCTGCACGGACGGTAGCAAGCTCATGCTCGAAGCTCAGCACCGCCTTATTCATTCTCTCTTCGAATTCTTTTGTGTTCAGTTTCATATTTGTCCTTTCCTCCCGTCTATTCTGTGCCCGACGGTGGCGAAATTTTATTTTTATGTATTGCTAACTTGAGGTTGCGGCATCAAGGATTACTGTCAGCAGGTGACAACCGTTCCTATCTTTTCTCCGTTAACCCCTCGAACTATGTTCTCAGGGTCAGCAAGACCAAAGAGCAGCACAGGAAGCTTGTTCTCCATACCAAAGGAAGCAGCGGTAAGATCCATAACCCCAAGCCTTTGACTCAGTATTCCGGAATAGGATATTTCATCAAGCTTTTTTGCATTCGGGTCTACCTTGGGATCTGCCGTATATACGCCATCTATATTCTTTGCAAAAAACGCGATATCCGCCTTTATCTCAGCCGCTCTGAGAATCGCAGTCGTATCCGTCGTGAAATACGGACTTCCGGTACCCGCTCCGAATATTACCACTCTTCCGGACTCCAGATGTCTTATAGCCTCCTCGCGGACCATAGGCTCTGCCACACCCTTTATCTCAACAGCGGTCAGAACACGAGCATCTACTCCCGCGGAAACAAACGCATCCTGCAGAGCAATGGAATTCATAACCGTAGCGAGCATTCCCATGCGGTCCGCACGGACTCTGTCCATTCCGCCACCCTGTCTACCGCGCCAGATATTTCCACCGCCTACAACTATCGCGATCTGAACCCCCACATCAAGACATTGCTTTACTTCGGATACCACCGTATCAATAAAATCATAGTCATAAAGCCCGGACTTACCGTTTGCGAGCGCCTCTCCCGAAAGCTTAAGCAGGATCCTTTTGTATTTCGGTGAATTTCCCATTTTTCTCAGTTTCCGTCCTTTCAAAACACTTACAGTCTATAGTCTGTATTATTATAATCTATACTCTTAGAAAAATCAATACATTTAACAGTTTTTTATCAATTTATTTTCCTCTTTTTCGTGTTTTCATCGCCCCCAAGACTTCACATCCCGTCACCGGTATTCCCTGTATACATGAAAATTTGCTGTTCTAACATGCCATGCGCCCTCTATTTTTCGCATAAACCAGCCGAAGATGTGGCAAATCTCTCGGATTTATGTAGATATAGACACAAAAGAGCTCCGCCGTTCAAGCCAGCGGAGCTCTTTATATTTAAGACCAAAACTTTATACGAAAATTACTTGTTAGTAAGCTTTGCGATCTCTTCAGCGAAGTTTTCCTCTCTCTTTTCGAGTCCCTCGCCCTTGGTGAAGCTGCAAACGGAAACGACCTTGATGTCGCCGCCAAATGCCTTTGCGCAGGAAGCGGTGTACTGAGCCACGCTCATGGAATCGTCCTTAACATACTCCTGCTCAACGAGGCAATGCTCCTGATAGTACTTACCAAGCTTACCCTGAGCCATCTTCTCAACGATCTGCTCGGGCTTCTTTGCATTCTTGGGGTCAGCCTTGATCTGAGTCATGATAATAGAAAGCTCATTGTCAAGAACATCCTG
>JAFVTO010000185.1 GCA_017503165.1 Clostridia bacterium
GAGCATCTGGGCTTCGGTACAATGAACGGTGCAGACGGAAAGCCGTTTAAAACGAGAGACGGCGGCGTTATGCAGCTCAACACCCTGCTTGAGACCGCTCACGTGAAATCCAGGGAGAATATCGACGATTCCAAATTTTCCACGGATGCCGAGCGAGATGACGTTGCGGATAAGATAGCAATTGCCTGCATCAAGTTCGGCGATCTGATAAATAACAGATCCAAGGATTACATTTTTGATATAGACAGATTCCTGTCGAACGAGGGTAAGACAGGAGCTTATCTGCTCTATACCATTACCAGGATCACCAGCTTGCTGAAAAAGGCGGAGGGGGCGATCCCGAGTGTATGCGATCCCGAGTGCGAGCTTTCTGGATCCGAGAGAGATCTTATGCTGTCTATTATTGATTCAGCCGAGAGCTTCGGTCATGCTGTTACCGAACGTGCTCCTAACTACGTGGCTGAAAGCGCATATCAGATCGCAACGGCATTTTCCGCGTTTTACCACGAAAACCACGTTCTTGGTGAGGAAAATGAGAGGATTAGACAAAATCGTCTGGCGCTCTGCGCTATTACCAAGGCAAAGCTTTGCTTCCTTATCGGGTTGCTCGGTATGGATACTGTCGAAGCCATGTAATTAAGAGAACTGAAATTGAAAAAACGAAATAAGTAATTCGGAGGAGTATAAAGATGTCAGGACATAGCAAATGGCATAATATTCAAGCAAAGAAGTCAAAAACAGATGCCGCAAGAGCAAAGGTGTTTACCAAGATCGGAAAGGAGATCGCCATCGCCATCCGCGAGGGAGGACCTAATCCTAACTCCAACAGTAAGCTGCGCGAGCTTATTGTCAAGGCTAAGGCGAACAACGTTCCTAACGACAATATCGACCGTATAATCAAAAAGGCTACGGAAGAAAAGAAGGATTATAAGGAGATCACATACGAGGGCTACGGTCCTGGCGGAGTTGCGGTAATAGTCGAGACCGCAACCGATAACACCAACCGCACTGTCGGAAACGTTCGCGCGTATTTCTCCAAATTCCACGGCAATATGGGCAATACCGGATGCGTAAGCTTTATGTTTACGGAAAAGGGTGTTATCACTATTGAAAAGGAAGATTGCGAGCTCAGTGAGGATGAGCTGATGGAGCTGGCGATTGAGTCGGGAGCAGACGATTTCTCTGCTGAAGAGGAGGATGTCTACGAGATCACGACCGAGCCTGCCGATCTTCCGGGTGTTCGTGATGCGCTTATGGCAAAGAACATTAAGCTTGCCGGCGCTGACCTTGAAAAGATTCCGGGCAATTACGTTACTCTCTCAAATGAGGATGACGTGAAGTGGATGACACTGCTTCTGGATAAGCTTGAGGAGGACGATGACGTCCAGCAGGTGTATCACAACTGGGAAGGCTGATTCGGAGTGTTACAATACCTGCGCATACATGATTGAAAAAAACGTCGGTCAGAGGCATTAGAAAACCTCAGTCCGACGTTTTTGCGTTTTTACCGTTTTTGCCGCGCCATAAGTACTTCGACAGCTCGGCACCGGGTACGATCATTCCATTCTTTCATCAATGGTGGGATCGTTGTCTGACGGGCGCTTTTTATATTTTTTGTGCTTGCCCAGCTTTTCTCTCAGCCATTTCCAAGCGGTGGTTAACAGATATAGTGCTGTGGTGATCAGCCAGAGAAGAGCTTTTCCTATGAATTCAAATGCTTTTGCCAGATAGTTATATACAGCGCCGAGAACCTTGAATATGAAAATATTTGGATTTCGCTCGGGATGCTTCCGGAGGTAGCGGTAGAAGAATATGGCGGCTATAAACAGTATGACCAGCGCTATTCCAACGCCTATGCATATCATGGTCCAGAAGTATGTCGAGGTTCCCTCATACGAGGTGTTGATATTGAACTCGACGGCATATTCGGCGGCATATCCGTTTTCTGAAACGTCCAGATATATATTTTCACATTGCACGAAAGCATCGTATCCTATTTCGGTTACTGACGGCGGTATACGTAGCCTTCCGAGACGCGAGCATCCTTCAAAGCAGAAATCTCCGATAGTGGTAAGTGTTTCGGGGAGAATGATCTCTTTAAGAGTAAAGCAATGCATAAAGCAATCCTTGGGAAGCTGAGTCAGACTTGAGGGAAGCTTGACTGATACCAGACTGCGGCAGTTGCGGAATGCGCCTTCCCCGATAACCGTTACTGTGTCAGGCAGAACGATGCTGTATAGATCGTAATTGTTGGTGAAGGCGTTTTTTGCTATCTCTTTTACCGGAAGTCCGTCGATCTCCGCGGGAATGACGATCTTGGGAAATTCCTCGGAATATCCGATGATGACAACGTATGTATTATCACTGCTTATCTCATATACAACTCCGCAATCAGCCTCGGCTGCGCGCACCGGTATGCTCAGCGCAAACGCGGCAAAAACCAATAATAATGCGGCTATTGTGATATTTAAAATTGCGAGCTTATGCTTTGGTATCGTTTTCAAGTCGCGGTTCTCCCTTATCTGTATCGTTTAGCGGTTGTGGTAGTTGAATTTCTGTAAGCATATCATGAATAAAATTATATCATACAAATGTTAATAAATAAAGGAGGCTTTTATAGCAGGTCGGGGCGCTTTTTCCGTGTGAGCTCGAGTGCTGCGTTATATCTCCATTTTTCTATATCGGCATGGTTGCCGGAGAGCAGAACCTCGGGCACCCTGCTTCCTTCGAAATCAATGGGGCGGGTGTATTGCGGATATTCGAGCAGACCGTTCATAAAGCTTTCCTGCTCAAAGCATTCATTATCCGAAAGTACGCCCGGGATCATTCTTGAAACACAGTCCACCAAAATGCAGGCGGGAAGCTCTCCACCTGTCAGCACATAGTCGCCTATGGAGATCTCGTCGTCACAGAACAGATCTACTGCCCGTCGGTCCACGCCCTCGTAGTGTCCGCACAGCAGTATCAATCTGTCGTATGAGGTGAGCTCCTTGGCAATGGATTGGGTGAGAGTACGCCCCTGTGGAGAAAGATAGACGGTGCGTGTCTTTAATTCTGGCGCTTGTGCGATGATAGCCCGATGGCATGCTGCTATCGGGGGGACCGACATCAGCATACCCATTCCGCCTCCACAAGGGGTATCGTCAACACGGCGGTGCTTATCTGTGGAGTAATCACGGATATTGTGGGTGGATATGTTTATCACACCGTTGCTTCTTGCTCTTCCTATAACACTGGTGCTGAGTACAGCTTCTATGCATTCGGGAAAGAGAGTCATTATGTCGAATTTCATTATAGTATTCCTCCATTTTTGGGGGTGCGCGCTCGGGGCGCAAAAAGCGACGTGAAAACAGCTTTGGTGTGTTTTTAACGTATTTAAAACGGGCGTTTGGTTTCACACGAAGCTACTTTTTGGGGGCGTTCAGGACTGTAGCATTTCGGCAAAGATACGGTAGATCCCCGGGAAATTCCGAGCCCTGAGTGTGCCGCCTATTATGAAGTGTCGGTCAGTCGAGCAGCCCTGGGATCGGACGTATGAAGATCCCGCGTTGAGGATCGACCTCTTTTATAAATTCCTTTACCGCCGGTACAGAACGCTCTCCTATGGGGGTTTTTACCACGTACAGCTCTTGCGCCCCATTTGTGCTTACGTCGGCGAGGGTTCCGTATTTTGATCCGGTGTCCGCGTCGTAAACCGGAAGCCCGATCATATCTGCAATGAACACTCTGTCCGGATCGTCCGGTAGATCATCGCGGCTTGCATACAGCACGGAATTCTTGAGCTTTGCCGCGTCTTCAAAGGTGTTTACGTCCTCTAAACGGATTATGAGAGTGTCCTCTCCTGTTATTGAAGCTGCTATTATCTTATGCTCCTTATATATGTCGCTGTATTCGGTGTAAACCCGCGGAAGCGCAGCAAAAACTCCCGGCTCGTCGCACCAGTGCTCGATCTTCAGTGCGCCCTTTACTCCGTGGGTGTTTCTCACCTTTCCTGCTTCAAGATATTTTTTCATTGAGGTCAGTCCTTTCGGGAAAATTTGTATATTTGCGCTACGGTGATTAACTCAGAACAAATCTATTCTACTACATTTGTCCTATCCCGTCAATATATTTTACCACCGTACAGTAAGGAATTTATTAATCAAATGTAAATATTTCCTCGACCGATGCAAATGACCTTTACAAATTTATTGTTTCGTTATATAATTTAGAGGTATAATTGGTCGGTGTGAGGCTTTAAAATGCCGAATGCGGTTGGCGCGTATTCTCCTCATACCGAAAAACAGAACTCAGAAAAGGAAGGTTTACCGTACAATGGCAAACAGCATTTATCCAATTTATGAAAAAATTAAGGGCAACATCCAAAAAGTTATAGTCGGTAAGAGCGACGTTATTGACCTGTTGCTCATCTCCATGTTCTGCCGAGGACATATGCTCCTGGAGGACGTTCCCGGTACAGGTAAAACGATGCTGGTGAAATCTTTGGCGGCATCTGTTGATTGCTCCAGCTCCCGTGTGCAGTTCACTCCCGACCTGCTCCCCTCTGATATCACCGGTATCAATTTCTTTAATATGAAGACCTCTGAGTTTGAGTTTATCAAGGGTCCGATCTTCGCCAATCTGATAATTGCCGACGAGATCAACCGTGCTACTCCCAAGACCCAGTCCGGTCTGCTTGAGTGTATGGAGGAGATGCAGGCAACCATCGACGGCAAGA
>JAFVTO010000018.1 GCA_017503165.1 Clostridia bacterium
ATGACGGAGAAGTAGGGGATCTGCTTCGTTTGGCAACGGATTATATATATCCGTATGCAATGGAGCCATCGACATTCCCTTACCGTGAGCTTTCACCAAAGGATACTGATAAAACAATGGCACGTTTTCTTGTCAGAGCGGCGCACTATTATCCCGATGCCGGCTATATGGAAAAGGCGGAGGCTATTTTAGATGACACTATGTTCTGGAGATTGTATCCGCAGGCATGAATCGGTTGATGAAGTGAGGTTAACGTGAAAGAGAACGCAAGGTTGAAAAATGAACCGCATATGCGTTTGCGTCGGTATTGATGCCTTCAGGCGTTCAGAGCAGAGGGAGAGGACGGAAATTACTATGACACGAGATAACATGGAATACGTTGCAGACAATGCGCCAAACATTGAGGGTGGATCTGATATTGCTAATGCTGCTGAGACAAATAACGGGACTCTTGCGTATAACTGTCCAAACTGCGGAGCAGAGCTGTATTTTGATGCCGATAAGCAGAAAATGTGCTGTGAATTTTGCGAGTCCGAATTTACGACTGATGAGCTTGCGGGAACAAATGCACATGAGTCGGCGGAAGCAGCTCGTATTAACAGGGACGAATATTGCGCCCATATGAATGAGTACGAATGTCCGAATTGCGGCGCGGAGATAGTAGCTGATGAGAATACAGCCGCGGATATATGTGCTTACTGTCACAGTCCGATCGTTTTGAAGGGAAGGCTTAGTGGACAGATGCGTCCGGATAAGGTTATATCTTTTAAATACGGTAAGGAGGAGGCGGTAAACCGATTTGTAGATTTTGCAAAAAAGAAATGGTTTGCACCTAAGGATTTCAAATCGCACAAGCATGCTGAAATGCTTGTGGGTATATACTATCCTTTTTGGGTTACCGATGCCGACACAGACAGCACGCTTGAAGCCAATGCAACTAAGGTCAGAGTGTGGAGAAGAGGTAACGTTGAATATACCGAAACATCCCGATACAGAGTTTACAGAAGGGGTAATATTCATTTTGAGGATATAGTTACCTCTGCTTATTCCGAGGCTGACAAAAAGATGCTTGAGGGAATACTCCCTTACCCCTCGGATGCTTTGGTTCCTTTTGACGCGACTTATCTTTCAGGATTTACCGCAAAAAAACGCGATATAGAAAGAGCCTCCCTTACAGAAGAGGTGCGCGGCAGGATGAATGAGTATGCAGAAAAGCTTCTTCGGGATACGATCGGTGGCTATTCAACGGTGAATGTAGACCGAAAGCAGGTGAGTGTGATGTCAAGCCATTGGGAGTATAGCCTTTTGCCTATTTGGTTGCTTACATATACGCCTCCTAAAAAAGATGGGAAAAAGAAAAAGGTATATACTTATGCAATGAACGGTCATACCGGAAAGATTTACGGTGAGATACCGATAAGCTTTGGTAAGGTAGCGGCATTCTGTAGCGCGGTATTTGCTGTGGCAGCTCCGATAATTGCGATGATTGGAGGTGTTTTGTTATGAGAAGAGGTTTGTTTTGTGCGCTGCTCTGTATTTTGTTTTTGCTGTTTCCAATACCGTTCAGTGCGGATGCTGCTACGGTGGATGGAGTAGTTTATGATAGAATAGATCTGTTTACAGACGCAGAGATTGAGCAAATTAATCAACAGTCAATTACCCATTTCGGGCAAATATCGGACTGCAGGATATACATAGTTACTGCAAGCTCGACCGGTTATACGGATAAAAAATTTATGGCGGAGTACGATGTAAGCGAAAATGCCATAATACTTATTATCTATGATAATGACGCTCGGAATTATAACATGTATACTTACGGCAGTGCTGACCGAAGGATATCCGATGCGGAGATTGATCCGCTCCTTGATGACGTTGCCGTGTACGACAACATTAAATCCGGTAAGTATGCAGAGGGAGCGGCGGCATTTATAAGACTTGGCGCAGAATGTTATCTTGAAAGCGACTTGGATGAGCCTGATACTCCGGATTATCCTATGATTATACTAATTGGTCTGGTCGGCGGAGTGGCGGTTGCCGTTTTGGTGGGAGTACTCATCGTCTTATCCTATACACGCAAATCCAGATCAGCTATGTATCCACTGGATAAGTATGCGCGACTTGAATTGACTCACAGAAGTGAGAATTTTATGGGATCTTTTGTTACCAAGCGAGTGATCCAAAGCTCATCCTCCGGCGGATCAAGAAAAAGCGGCGGTTTCCGCGGTGGAAGATAAATAAAAAACAAGCCCTTTGACAGTATTTGATAGGATCAACGAACCAACGCGCTTTAGCAGTATGTTGATTCGGGAATGCTTTCATATGTGATCAAAGGGCTTGAGTGTTAGTTAATTCAAACTTTTACAAAAAACGAAGGAAGAGATACAGTGGTGGAGATTTATAACAAGGGGTCGTATACTACTATGATTACTCCGTATTGTTCAAACGGAGAGGTTGATTACGATACGGTAAAAAAATATGTTTATTGGTATTATGAAAATGGATGCGACGGAATATTTGCAGTTTGCCAGTCAAGCGAAATATTCTTCCTATCCATGGAGGAAAGAGTTAGGATAAACAAGGTGGTTTACGATACTGTACGTGAAATCGAGAGGAATGGTGGCCGCAGAATGACGGTTGTTTCTTCAGGACACGTTTCTGACAGTATTGAGGATCAGGCAAAGGAATTGAATATGATAGCTCAGAGCGGAACCGATGCTCTTATATTTATTACAAACCGTCTTGATATCAATAACGAGGGTGACGACGTGTGGATATCCAATGCAGAGAAGCTGATGTCTATGCTTCCGGAGGATATTTGTCTCGGTGTGTATGAGTGTCCGTATCCATATAAAAGACTCCTTACTCCAAGAATACTAAGGTGGTGCGTTCAAACCGGACGTTTCCGTTTTATAAAGGATACCTGCTGTGATTCGGAATTGATAAAAGAGAGAATAGATATTCTGAGAGGAACTGATATTCTGCTTTTCAATGCAAATTGTCAGACGCTTCTCCAGAGTCTTCGCGACGGTGGTGCGGGATATTGCGGAATAATGGCAAATTATCATCCGGCTCTTTATGCATGGCTTTGCGCTAATTATAAAAAAGAACCTAAAAAGGCTGAGCTTGTTCAAAGCTTTCTATGTATGTCCGGATTTACAGAGGGTGGAATTCCTTATCCTTTGACCGCAAAATACCATATGTCACTTGAGGGGATAAAAACAAATCTCACAACCCGAAACCCTGCCTGCAAGCCGATGACAAAGTATGCGGTGGAGTGTGTTGAGCAGATGCGCAGATTGAGCCGTTATATAGAATCGGAAATATGAAAACCGAAGGATTTGCTATTGTATCAACAGATATAATACCGAAAGGAGCTTTTTGAATATGAAAAAACACAACGGATGGAGCTACGCACCATATAAGCCGCCGTTTATCGAGGTTGGTGATATTTATATTTGTCGGGTAGTTCCCAAGGAGGCTTCTATTCGCTTTGAGTGGCTTGAGGATGTGGGGGAATGCTCTGTTTATCTGAGAAAAAAAGGAGAGAGTGAATTCCGCCTGAAAGGAAAAACCTCGGATTGTTTTTATGTATTCGACGGACTGGATACTGATACTGACTATGAGTTTTACGTTTCGCACGGTGATAAAAGGAGCCGTGTGCGACTCGCAAGGACAGGAAAAAGCGTTGGAACGACAGTGAACTATCTGCATCCGGAGGATGAGGCTTACTGTTTTTCCGGAAGATACTTATGTTCACCCTCACTTGTGCGGCATCCTGATGGGTATTTGCTTGCTTCAATGGATATTTACGACAGTGGGGCTCCTCAGAATCTTACGCTTATATACCGATCGGATGACGATGGAGAAACCTGGAGTTATGTAAGTGAGCTTTTCCCCTGTTTCTGGGGGAAAATGTTTATATACAACGGAGAGCTTTATATGCTTTCCGTTTCAACGGAGTACGGTGATCTTCTGATAGGTCGCTCAACCGACGGCGCAAAGACCTTTACCGAGCCGGTAGTTCTCTTACGCGGTGGAAACGGAAAAAAAGGGATCGCCGGTGTTCACAAAAACCCCGAGCCTATGTTCGAGTTTGGAGGTAGACTGTGGGGAACCATTGAATGGGGTGCGTGGGGAAGCGGTTATCATGCCCCGATGGTTATGAGTGCGCC
>JAFVTO010000186.1 GCA_017503165.1 Clostridia bacterium
CCCTTGTCGAGAAGCTTGTAGATGTTGTTCTTAGAGTTTGCCTTGTCGTCCCAGCCTCCGTTTAAGCCAACCGATACGTCTACCGCATCGCGGTTAAAGGGCTGAATATTCAGCCAGCATTTTCCTGTGATGCCGCCATCCTCAAAATACTTGGCAATTCTGAAATTGTATCTGTATTCATCCTTGTAGAAGCGTAGCTGAAGCTGGCCTCTTTTTCCTTCATCAATGTGGGAAAGGATGGATTTCAAAATCGGAATGGCTTCTTCATCGACCTGATGGAAATAGGTGTTTTTCTGGGGACACATATCCTCCATTCGCTTTGCATATTCCGCATTTGTCAAGTCGGTGGAAAGCAGCAAGATCTTTACAACGCAATCGCTGTTCCTAAGGCATTCAAGCAGCTCGTTTTTGAATATACGGAAGAAACCGTTGCCGGAAATAAACATGATCTTGATCTCTGAGGGATAACGCTTTTTGTATTTGTTTCCAAAAAGATTGAGGGTATCCTCGGGAGTGGATACTCCTTCACCTATATATTCAACGCCGAATTCTTTTAATTTATCGTTGTTCTTTTTCACCTTCAATATGTTGTGTGAAATAATCTGAGTGAACAAGGTAGCAATACCACCAAAAAGAACAACGGACAGCAGGGAATCCAGAAGACTCCACAAAATGTTTTTCCAATCCTCAGGGGTTTGATACAAAACGTTCAGCACAATCATTGCAACGCAGATAACAATAGTAATAACGATTAGTGTCCAAAGTGCCGTTGCTGTTGAATTGAATTTCCTTTTTTTCATCGCGCTTCTCCTAAGAAGTAATACACGTCAGCTAAATATGAAGGGCAAAGCTCAAAAAACGAGCTTGTTATCTAATTATCGACATTATAACATAATAATGCTGATTTTTCAAGTCCCACCAATTAAAAGCCGAACTGCAGCGAGGGAAGAAAAGCCAAATCTGTTGAAAAGTTTATATAATATGATATAATAAACTCAACTTTTTGGCGAAGGGCACTGTGGGAGATACTCAACTTTGCGGTTATTGCATTATTTCCGATTATGTGATAGAATGCATTTAAGAACTAAAATACGTTGAAGGATGAGGGGATAGCGATATGTACAAGCTTGATAATTTCGGCAGGATGCTTCTCAGGCTACGAAAGGAACGGGGCTGGACTCAGACCGAGCTTGCAGAGCGGATAGGCATAGCGCCTCAATCGGTTTCAAAATGGGAGTGTGCTATAGGGTATCCTGACGTAGCACTTTTTCCCGTCATCGCGGATCTTTTTTCAGTACCCATCGGGGTTTTATTCGGTGATACGCCGCCAGATCCCGATAAAAGGTGTGGAATGGAGCAGGAGTCTCCTCCAAACGCGGGAGAAACGCCTATCAAATACGAAAAAAAGGAACGTGGCAGAGCTATGGATGAGATCTTTACCTATACTCACCGCAACGGCTCGCTTTCCGAGCATTACGGTGACGGTGGATTTTACTTTCTTTACAGATCCGATGAAAAGGAATATAAATTGTCGCATTATACGGTAGATCGCCCCGTTAAAGAGTACGGAGAATATTATTGCGGATATAAAAAGGACGAGGTACTGTCCTCCGGGCGCGATATTCTTGCCGAGCGGCTTCTCGCGAAGGGAGATCCCATATACGGCGAGGTGAAGGCGGCGCTTCCGCCCGTAGTAAGGAACACCTACACTGTGCTTGGCGGAGTATCCTCGGTGGCAGGTCTAACGGTGGACGGAGACGGCAGAGTCTATAACCAGCTTTCCGGGCGTAGCCGAAGCACGGTTGCCGTATTTTCTCCGGAGGATTACGACGGCAGGCTTGGAGCATTGAAGCCCTTTCAGACGTTGGTGGGTCGGGAATATCCGTTGCTCGCTTCCGTACATACCGACGGAGTTGAAACACTTGAATTTCTTTATTTCGTTGAGCCCACCGAGCCCGATCGCGATCCCGTCTGTTGGATTCGCATAAAGAGATACCTCAACAGCTCTCCCACGGAATTTACTCTTGAATACCGAGTTGCGGCAATTGCCCGAGAGGGGGACGAAACTGAGCTGTGGAATAATCCGCCCAAGGAGGCGCTATTTCTGGACGCGCTTTACGAGACGGTTGCCTATTGGGTGAATTTTTCCGAGGAAGGCGCATCTTTACTTCTCCCCGAGCCTGAGCTTGCGCGGATAGCGAGAGGCTCCCTTGCCTTTGCAGCGCTGACGTTTACTTGCGAGCATGCGCATTACGGTCACCGTTTCTACGGCAAAGAGCTTCACGATAATTTCCCTCCCAACTATATTTTTACGTTGGAAACTCTTATATGTCTTGGCAGAGAAAAGGAAGCAAGGGAGATATTCGAGCATTTTCTAAAATACGTTCTGAGAATTGACGGCAGGATAAACTATCGCCAGGGTACAGGACTTAATTTTGGAGCAAGCGCTGCGGAATACGGAATGCTCCTGTATCTGTTTGGCAAATACCACCGTGCCCTCGGAATAGACGGACTTGGGCAAAAGGCGATGAAAAAGATTGTCGGTATGGGCGAGGAAATAATGGCGCATCTCTACGAGTGCGAGGAGCTTGGCGGACTGTCTTTGATAAAAATGTGCGCTGAGGCAGATACCAACGAGCGAGTCCACGTTTATTTGAATAACAATCTTTGGGCTATCCGTGGTCTTACCGCTCTTGCCTCTCTGCTTTCGGGAAAGGGAGAAAGGTACCGTCTGGCGGCTCAGGGACTGAGCGAAGCCGTAAATACTGTGATAGAGCGGTACGGTGCTTTGGGCACTCGTTTTGGTGATCTTCCGCCATTCAGGGTGGGTTATACACCTACTCCCGTGACGCTTTCACGGTGCGAGGAAACCTTTTATCCTCTGAGCGGAGAGGAAAAGGCCCGGTATTACAACTCCGCCTGGGAGAGGGGAGACGGCTCCCGTGAGGAGGATCTTATCGAGAATGCCTACGCGAACTACCGATACTATCCCGAGATGCTTTCATCTATGCTGCTTCCGACGCAGTATGCCGATGCCGTGGTTCGAATGAGGGAGAATATCGGAGGCGAAATAATGGCAATGACCCGATTTCTCGGTAAGTTGGACGATTGGCCTGTACTTAATTATGCCCGTTTCCTTATAGAGACGGGAAGAATAGAAAAATATCTCCTGCTCCTGTATTCCCACGCGGCGCATCACGGCGTTCCCGAGCTATTGACTTACCACGAGCAAGTCTCTATTGACGGCGCTGCAGTGGCGAACGACTGTGTTCCTTCGCTTATGACCGTTCCGCTTATGACTGCGTGGTGCTTTGCCTACGAAACTGTGGAGGGGGATAGGCTGAGACTGCTTTCTGCAATTCCAAGGGAGTGGTACAGCTGTCCGTTTGAAGCAAAGGAAATCGGCTATTCCGGTGGTAAGCTCGACATAACGTCGGACGGAAAAAGGGTTTCTGTAAGATTTGATAAAAGCCCCACTGTAATGGTAGAGCTTGTCTGGCGCGCAAAGGAGTCGCTTAGTCTTGAGAATATCCGAGTTGGAGCGGAATACGTACGGGAGATCAGAGGAAACGTTATTTGTCTGAGTTCCGGTGTTAAAGAGCTTTCAATCGAGGTTGAATAAGACAAATTTATCTCGTTTCGTCTAAATTTTATTCTTAAGCCGACACTCCCCACGGTATCGCTTCGCCGAGATTTTATTGGCTTCTCGTTCTCGCAAGCACCCTTTGCTTCTGTTCCATCGATGCACAGGGAAACCCCTGATGAAAAGAATCGTTGCTCATCGGCATGAGGTGAAGGGCAGGGAGTTATTTTACATCGTAACCGCAGCATATGAAGAGCCCGCATCATCCAATGCCACTCTAGCTTGCTTACTTGGCTATGCGAGTGTGTGAAGGTGCAAAGGAAATGTGCATCATATGGTATGGGTACATACGAAAAGGCGAGGTCAAGGACAACGCTGCTGTGACCGAAGCCTACAAAAAAGGAAGAAACGTTTAATCATCAAAATCCGATTTTGCGAGCAGTTAGAAAAAATGATTCTACAGGAGCACTTATGAATAACGTGAATAAAACACTATACATCCCCTTATACGGTAAGTCCTATGTGAGCAAGAAGGGTTTGTTTCTTGATGATAAAAAAGCAGAGGAAATCTGGAATGCAGAGGGGATTCCGCTAAAGGGTAAATCCAAGTCTAAATGGCTTGCTTATTATATGGGTGTTCGCTCTGCCGTATTTGACGAATGGTTGAAGCAGCAAATGGCAGATGCACAGGATGCTGTGGTCATACACATCGGTTGCGGAATGGATAGTCGTATAATTAGAGTCGGTGCTCCGAATCGTAAGTGGTACGACGTAGATTTTTCGGAGGTTATTGAAGAACGAAAACGCTACTTTGCGGAAAACGATAACTATAAAATGATTCCGGGGGATGTAAGAGATTGCGAATGGTTTAAGGCTATTGAGGAAAAGAGATCTGCCATCGTCGTTATGGAAGGCGTGAGTATGTATTTGACCGTCGATGAAATGCGAAATATATTAGATAGGTTATCAGCCCACTTTGAAAGCTTTGGACTTTTTGTGGATTGCTACACTTCTTTCGCCGTTAAAATGTCAAAACGAAGGAATCCTATAAACGACGTAGGTGTAACAGAGGTTTATGGTATAGACCAGCCGCAAGTATATCAAACCGAGAAAATTGCTTTTGTAAAAGAACACACGATGATACCACAGAAATACATAGATGAACTGAAAGGTTTTGAAAGGTTCGTTTTTGCAAAGCTTTACGCA
>JAFVTO010000187.1 GCA_017503165.1 Clostridia bacterium
CGTTGCCTTGGTCAGATCGTCGTAGGTTGGGCCGAGACCGCCGCTCATTATCAGAAGGTCACATCTCTCCAGCGCGGCGCTTATGGCGGCAGAAAGCCTTTCGGGGTTATCCCCCACTGCCGCCTGGTAGTATTGGCTGATACCGAGCTCTGCAAGGCGTCCGGAAATGAACGCCGCATTGGTGTTTACGATGTCTCCTATCAGTATCTCGGTGCCAACGCAAAGTATCTCGGCATTTTTTATAATCATACTTGCCATCCTTTCGCTTATCCGATGAAGGTCGGATTTGTTATATTTTCATAAAATCTATTGACTTTGGTGAAGGGAAATGATATAATCGAACTGTTCACCGCCGGGTAACTATATTATAGTACGGATGTGATGAAAATTCAAGAGATATTTTTACTAAGGAGAAGAATATTATGTTAAAGTTTTCAAAAACTCTTCCCGTAGGACTCCAGGTGTATTCCGTCAGAGATTACGCATCCAAGGATCTTGAGGGCACCATGAAAAAGCTGAAGGAGATCGGCTACGATTACGTCGAGCCGGCGGGACTGTACGGCAATACCGCGGAGGAATATCGCGCCGTTCTGGACAGGTGCGGCATCAAGGCTATCTGCGCCCACGTTCCTTACGCAGAAATGGTGGAAGATATTGACAAGGTGATAGCAGACTATAAGACACTGGGAGTATGCTACATAGCGGTTCCTTACCTGGGAGAGGATGACCGTCCCGGCGCGAAGAACTTTGAGACCGTTCTGGAGAATATAAGAAAAATCGGCAAGAAATTAGCTGAAAACGGAATTACTCTGCTTTATCACAATCACGATTTCGAGTTCGTTAAGATGCCGGACGGCAGATACGGGCTTGATTATATGTACGATACCGTGGATGCCGATACTCTCCAGACAGAGCTGGACTGCTGCTGGGTAAACGTAGGCGGAGAGGACCCCGCGGCATATATCAGAAAATACGCAAACCGTTGCCCGGTGGTTCACTTAAAGGACTTTACCGGAAGCAAGAGCAAGAATATGTATAACCTTATCGGAATGAAGGAGGTTGCCGAAACCACCGCCGCCTTTGCCTTCCGCCCTGTCGGATACGGCAAGCAGGACATTCCCACCATTATCACCGCCGCCATTGAGAGCGGAGCGGAGTATCTGGTGGTCGAGCAGGACAACCCCGGAGAGCAGACCTCCCTTGAGGCTGTGGAGATGAGCCGCAACTATCTCAAGACTCTCGGCTTCTGATAACGGTAGCAGAGCTCGCCGATGCTGTGATTTTAAGAAGGAGCTGAGTCAGTATAATGACGCAGCTCCTTTATAGTCCCGAGGCAGGGTGCGGCATTGCCGGGCAGTTCGGTCAAAAAACATTTTGAAACAATCTGAGGAAAAGAGCGGATCAATGTACGGAATAACTGTCGAATATAAAAACGGGCGGGGAGAATATCCCGCGCTGCTTCAGCTTGCCGCAGGAAAAAGAGTGCTCGGGTTTTGCGATCTGAATACCCACAAATATCTGCTCCCCCTGGCAGAGCAGGTGAAAGCTGTGGCAGGCTCCGTGAATATTCATCTTATAGCTGAGGACGAGCCTATACCGGATGAGGCTGTTTGCGAGGACGTGCTGCAGGCGGCAAGAGATTGTGAGCTGCTTATTGCGGCGGGCTCCGGAACGCTGAATGACATAAATAAATACGTATCCTTTAAGCTGGGTATCCCCTGCGCCACTCTTGCCACCGCGCCATCCATGGACGGTTACGTTTCCGGAGTTTCCGCGCTGATGACCGAGGGAAAAAAGGTGACTCTGAATACAAAGTCGCCGGAAATACTGCTTGTTGACTGCGACATTCTCGCCTGCGCGCCGCCTGTGATGGTGGCGGCGGGAATCGGAGACGTTGTGGGAAAATACAACTGTCTTCTTGACTGGAAAATGGCGCATCTGAAAAACGGAGAGGCTTATAACCGGCAGGCGGTATCCACAATGCTGAGCGCTGTTGATGCCTGCATGGGTAACGTGGATAAGATACTGAGCGGAAGCCCGGAGGGTGCCCGCACCCTGATAGACGCGCTGATAACCTCGGGATACGCCATGGTGATAGCGGGAAATTCCCGTCCCGCAAGCGGCGGAGAGCATCACACCTCTCATTATCTGGAGATGGATTTCGCGCGCCGCGGAGAGCGTATACCGCTGCACGGGTTGAAGGTGGCGCTCGGGACTATGGTATGTATCCGTCTTTACAATTATCTTCTTGAAAACAAGATCGAATTCAACAACTGCCGTGAGGTCTACGACGGTATATGTAGTCTTCCTACGGTTGAAGAGATACGCGGCATTCTCGTTAAGCTGAACGCGCCCTGCCGATACAGAGATATAGGGGTAAGCGAGGAGCTTTTGCGCGAGATGCTGATGAATGCGTACACTGTGCGCGAGCGATATACTGTCCTTACTCTCTTCCGTGAGCTTGGGCTTATGGAAAGGGTGACGGATATGCTTGTAGACGAGTTTTTCTGATGGGGCTGAATGACGGACAAGGGTGGTCTGTCATAAAAAACGCGGTAATTCCCCCAAAAAACAGCGGAAAGGAGACAGAATAACGTGGGAAAAAGAAATCATATAACGTTCAGTGTGGACCAGAATGCAGGGGACGGTAAAAGCAGCTTTCTTTTTATGCGTACCGCTATGCAGACCTTGGGAAGGGATATGTATATCTCGGTGCAATCCGGGCAAAGGGCAGAGCTGTACGTCAAGGATGCGGCTGTCAAGCGCTTCAGGTACCGTTCCGAAAAGGAAAAGGAAAGCAACGTCTCCAAAAAGGAGCGGAAGGCAAAAGAGGACCGCAACGAAAAGGAATACAGTATCTCCAAAAAGGAGTACATAGGCAGAGATTTCCGCATTTTGTTTATAAGCAATAACAAGCTTCCCTCTACCAGCTGGGCGGTTGGAAGGCAGCCGGTAAAATGCGGTGGCTGGGAGTATCAGGTCGGAGCAAGAGGTACGTTTGAGGCGGAGATAACCGACCATAATGCGTATATCGACTTCGTTTGCGGAGAAGGAAAGGCAGGATGCTTTAACGTAGATACGGTCAATGAGCATCTTATGGAGCTGGTTCAGAGAACTGTAAACGATCTGGTCATCCGTCTTTTTGAGGAGATGGGGACGCTTGTTGTCAACGCGGATTTTCTTTTGGATGAGATACGGCTTCGTTTCCGCGAATTCTTTATCGAAGGGAACAAATTTAAGGTTCCGGGAGTAAAAATAGTTGCCATTGAGGTAAAGACGCTTCTTATCCGCGAGGAGGATCTGCAGAGCGCACGCGACAGCTTTGTAAACGTTCAGCCCGCCAAGCCTCAGCCGCGGAAGCGCACCGCCGCCGGATCAAATTCCGAGAGGACAGCCGGCGCATCAAGGTCGAGGAAAAACGCAAGGGCGACGGCTGATACGGGGGAGTAAGCACACCGTATCGGGAAGGGACGGGCTCTTATCCGATAGGGCAAGGTAAGTCTTTCTCCTATTTTCATGGCTATTCAAAACCATAACTGAAAGGAAGTTCAATATGCTTTCAACCGTATATAGCGCAGGCATACGCGGCGTTGACGGATATATAGTCACCGTTGAATGTGACGTGCGCGATCGCACCTCCTACTTCGAGATAGTCGGCTTGCCCGACGCCTCGGTAAAGGAAGCCAAGGAACGCATCCGCTCCGGCATAGAGAATATCGGAATCAATTTTCCCGAGGCTGCCATCGTGGTCAATATGGCTCCGGCTGACATGAAAAAGACCGGCACGGCATACGACTTTGCCATGATAATCGGAATTCTCCGTTCGTCCGGCTACATTACACCTACCGTGGATATGAGCAAAAAATGCTTTATAGGCGAGCTCTCCCTTTCCGGCGGGGTTCGGGGCGTGCCCGGTGCGCTCAGCATGGTGCTTGCCGCCAGAGACGCGGGAATGTCTGAGGTGTATGTTTCAGCCGATAACGCGCCGGAGGCATCGGTAGTCAGCGGTATAGATATATACGGCGTAAATAACGTGACGGAGGCGCTGGGACATCTCAACGGTCGCAAGCTGCTGGAAAAGACCGCCTTTGATCCCGACTATCTGAGAAATCGCGGCTCTGATGCTATTCCGGACTTCAGCGATGTAAAAGGACAGCAGAAGGCAAAACGGGCGATGGAGATAGCCGCCGCAGGCGGACATAACATTCTGCTTATCGGACCGCCCGGCACAGGAAAAAGCATGCTGGCGAAGCGGCTTCCCACCATTCTGCCGGATCTTACGTTTGATGAAGCGGTAGAGGTAACGAAAATATATTCCATTGCGGGAATGCTGCCTGAAGGGGTTTCCCTTATGACCACCCGACCGATAAGGTCGCCGCATCACACAATGTCTGCGGCGTCGCTTGCAGGCGGCGGTATCAACCCACGCCCCGGAGAAATATCTCTTTCCCACAACGGAGTTTTGTTTCTGGATGAGCTTCCGGAGTTTTCAAAGCAGGTGACCGAGGTTCTCCGTCAGCCCCTTGAGGACGGCGAGATAACTATAACCAGAGCCAACGGAAAATTGAAGTTTCCCAGCTCGTTTATGCTGATGTGCGCCATGAATCCGTGTAAGTGCGGATTTCGCGGTCATCCAACCAAAAGGTGCACCTGCCGTCCGGAAAACGTAAAGACCTATCTTTCCAGGATCAGCGGTCCTCTTCTGGACAGAATAGATATTCAGGTTGAAATGCCTTCTCTTACAAATGCTGAGATCTCCGGCTCGGAAACGGGAGAGCCCTCTGCCGTTATACGCGAAAGAGTAAACAAGGCGCGCAGCTTCTCTGCCGCGAGATTTGAGGGGAGCGGTGTGTATTGCAATGCTAAAATGACTCCTAAGCAGATAAGACAGTTCTGCGCCGAGTCGATGACCGAGTCGGCAAAGTTGCTCCTTACCGATGCCTTTGAGCGGCTTGGGCTTTCTGCGCGCGGATACGACCGTATTCTGAAGGTGGCGCGCACCGTGGCTGATCTTGCTGAAAGCGAAGGGATAGAGGCTCCGCATATCGCGGAGGCGATCCAGCTCCGTACCCTGGACAGAAACTACTGGTGATCCCACCGTTTCCTTCGGCACGGGTTAAGCGGCTTTCGTTAAATGCGATCTGATCTTGCCGCGCACAGCCGATTCATCGCTCAGTGACTTTGAGTTGCTTGACGGTATAATATCAACAATGTGTGGAAACTTTTGCTTTGCAGAAGGTTTTCCACATTTTTGGTGGAAAACTTTGTGGAAAACCGTGGAAAACACGTTGAAAACACAGTGGACAAGGTGTGGATTTTGAGCTTTTTCCACATTTTCAGGTGGAAAACCCTGTGGAAACAGGCGTTTAAGCTTTTACTGTAATGGAGATGGAGAGTATCCCGACCTCAAATCGACTTGTATAAGTGACTTGTATAAAGGGTTAAAGGGTTTGTTTTGCTTTCTCTATTGACAAATCCACCGTCGTATTATATAATATTAGTTGTATCAAAATAAGATATATATGGCTTGGGAGAAGGACGTTGAAGGAGTGTAAAGGAAAAAGGCTGTTGGTGCTTGGCGGTACTCACGCCTCTCTGGATGTGGTAAGGCTTGCCAAGGAAATGGGCGTGCTTGTGGTGGTCACCGACGAAGCGCCGGTTGAAACCAGGGTGTCAAAGCAGATAGCCGATCTGGCGCGAAGCGTAAGCACGACCGATATGGAAGGGCTTATGAGGCTGATAAAAGAGGATCGCATAGACGGTGTATTCTGCGGACCGAGTGAGTTCAATATCAGAAATATGATACGCCTTTGCGCTCTTGCCGGGCTGCCGTGCTATACCACGGAGGAGCTGTGGAACAGGTGCTCCAACAAGACTGCCTTCAAGGAATATTGCCTGAAAAACGGCGTTCCGACTCCGAAGGAGTATCCCGTCGGTTTCTTTGATACCGAGGGGGCGGATGACTCGGTGGAATATCCGGTAATAGTCAAGCCTGCCGATTCAAGCAGCTCAAGGGGCGTGGCGGTTTGCTACTGCCGCACTCAGGTGAAAGAGGCAATTGCTTTCGCAAGGAGCTGTTCGGCTACACAAAATGCGTTTGTGGAGCAGTATGTGGATAACGGTGGCAGGCTGTTTAACGTAAGATACCTTTTGGACAACGGCGAGGCTTATCCGTATCTTGCTCTGGATACCTTTATTGCGGATCCGTCTGAGAAGCGGCTTCTTATCAGCGCCTTGGGCAGGTATCCGTCAGATCTTACCGAGCTTTATATGCGTACAGCGGACAGAGACGTGCGCAGAATGCTGTCAGCAATGGGGCTGAAAAACGGAACCGTTTTTATTCAGATGATCCCCCAAAACGGCAGGTTCTACTGTATGGATATGGGCTACAGGCTCAGCGGCGGACTTTTTTATAAGCTCACGGAGCCGATGATGGGTATAAACGACGTTAAAATGATGATACGTTATGCCCTCGGCGGGAAAATGTGCGAAAAAGAAGATATTTTGAGGCTGGATAACAGAAAGTCCTTGGGGTTTGCTCAGCTGACCGTTCCTCTTCGGGCAGGTAGGATAGCGGAGATACGGGGCTTGGATAAGGTGAAAAGCCACCCCAACGTTATTGATCTTCTGCAGTATTATCGGGAGGGGGATACGGTAAGCCGGCAGGCGATAGGAACTCTCTCTCAGCATTTCGCCAGAATATCTGTCATTGCCGAGTCACAGGCTGAGGTGATCTCCGCGGTTGATGAGCTCCAGTCGGCGCTGAGTATTCTTGATGAGGACGGAAACGAAATGTACGTTACCCGATTCGATACCGCCAAAAGACTGGGCGGCTATGCGGTAGATCCGCAGTAATACAAAAATATAAACGGCATTAATTAAAACAGTATTGCGAGGTATTAGCGTGAAAGATGTTGCGCGGCTGAAAGCTAAGCAGTAGATACTTTCACATCACTCTTTGCGCCCTTCGGCGCGCAGAGCCTAACAAAGGAATGGTGATTGCTATGAAAAAGAGATTTTTGTCTATTCTTCTTGCGGCGTTGACTCTGTTCTCTGCCATGTCTGGTTTTATCTCCTGCTCCGATAAGGAGCTGGAGGCGTATGAAGGGGAGCTGTACGCCCAGGTCCTTCCCATCAAAAACGGCGCGAAGGGAATTATCACTATCGTTCACGATGACGGTGACTACAATACCGTCAAATACATGAACATGCAGCTGGGAAGCATGGGACTTACCGCCAGTGTCGCAATGGTTGCAAACAAGGTGGTGGACGTGAATGGAAAAGAGACCAAGGATGCCGAAAAATGGCAAACTCTTATAAAGGAAAGCGGCTTCGATATCGTTTGTCACAGCCAGGAGCATTCCTTCTACGGGCTTACCGACGAGGCGCACTCCGGCTCCTACGAGCACCGTGACAATGGGACCGTTGAGTACGATTTCCCCGCGGGAAATATCACTAATATGACCGCGGGTGCGGCGCAAAGACTGAGAACGGTGTTCAAAAGCTCCAATCAGAAGGTGTGTACCTACGCCATTCCCGGATTGCCTGTCCTGGATTCCGCCTATAACGGACTCAACGAGGAGGCATCACGTATTCTTGCCGAGAACTTCGTTGCCTGCAGATATTCCGGCGGCAGCGCTACCTACGGCGACGTTACCGTTCCCTTTATGAACGATCTTTCAAATATAAACTATCAGCGCCTTAATTCCTATACGACACTTACAAGCGGTACCTCTGAGGAATGGATAAAGTACGTGGACGATGCTATACAGTACGGCGGATGGGGTATCTTCCTTATGCACCAGATTATCAATCAGGAGACGGACTATATCTATAACGTCTCTAAGGAAAAGGCGGTTCTTTTGTTCCGACATATCCGTAAGCAGGTCGCCACAGGCGATCTGTGGTGCGCTTCTCTTACCGAGGCTACGCTCTATACCAAAGAGGTCGAAACCGCAGTTGCCTTCGCTGAAGCAACGGGCAAGGGTATCGCCGTTACGGTCTACGATGAGCTGGATGATAACGAGACCTTCGATCAGCCGTTGACCGTTAAGGTCCAGGTTCTGGATTCCTGGGGGGATGTGGCTCGGGTAAAATACGACGGAAAGAAGTTCGAGGTCCCCGTCTATACCGCAGACGACGGAACAAAATACGTAATGGTTGACGTTGCACCCGATAAAGGCGTCGCGCTTATAAATAAGGGTTGAGTAAGGGGGGTACGCCCGCTTTTTGAAGAAAAGCGGGGCAAAAACTTTTGGATATGGGATTATTATGGAGATTGATCTGTTCTCCCTCCCCCGTCGCGCCGCGTCCGCTCTGCCGCCTTTCCCCGAATTTCTCTCGAAACTCGCGGCGGCAGAGCCGGTTTACGCAATAAAAAAAGCCCTTCGTTGGGCTTTTTTTGTTGCTCTTGGCGAAGTAAACCCGCCGTCAAGCTCCGACGGCGGTTTTACTCGCCTCGCGGCGCTGTTCTTTTTTATTGTTTGGCTTCTCCTCTCACACTGTATCCAAAGGGTTGTCTTATCTTCTACAGCGCGTTTTTACCCTGATTCGATGGAATAATGTTCGCCTCATCTGTCTTGGCGCGCTGGATCGACCTCTCTGTTTCGATGCGTTACTTGCTTTATCTGTCTTGGCGCGCGGTTACGCACTCTTCTGAGGCTCCCGGAGGGAGGCTATTATGCTACCTCTACCCGACAATATGAAAAAGGAGTACGAACAAAATGGGTGATGTTCTTATCGGAGAAATGAAATAAGGGTATGGGCATAGCCCGAAGCATTTGTTAAACAAATGCGAGACTGGCGATAAATGCAGATGACGCTCTATAGCCTCCCTCCGAGAGGGAGGGGGACCACGAAGTGGTGGAAGGAGCCTGCGTAACTTTGGGTTCAGCATAGCTTCATTGTCACGCGCTCTCCCTCAGTCGCCTTCGGCGCCA
>JAFVTO010000188.1 GCA_017503165.1 Clostridia bacterium
GAAGGACTACAAGACCCTCTTTACGGGAATGCTCGAGTGTAACAGAATGGGTATGCTCTGGGGCAACACTCCCTTTATCGAAGAGGGCGTTACAGTCTTCTCCTTCTCCATTTGCGATAACCAGAACTATTGCACCTGCCGCAACTGCAGAAAGATCGCAGTGACACAGAAGGAGGGCTACTCCGGACTTTACCTTTCCCTTTATAACAGAGCATGCGTTGACGTTCAGGAATATTACCCCGGCGTGCGCCTTATGGGTATCGTTTACGCAAAGGATTTCCCCGCTACCATAAAGCCCGATGAAAATCTCGTTATCCTCTACTGCGGCACAGGATGTAACAACCATATGCTCGGCAGAGAGGAATGCTACGAGTCGGGCGGTCAGCTTAATAATTCCAACAACAATAACGACGTATTCGCTCTTAACTTCTGGGGCGATGCATGCAAAGAAACAGGAGCCGATCTCTGGTTCTGGGTATACCCCGTTACCTATCACTACTATCTTGTAGGCTGTCCCAACATTCCTAACCTTTATTATGACACTAAGTACCTTATGGACGAGTGCAACGTTACAGGTATCTTCTACGAGGGCGGCGGCCGCACATATAATTTCGAGACTCTGAAGGCATACGCATCCGTGCGCCTTATGTGGGATCCCGATATGACCTATGAGGAATATGTTGAGACCTGCAAGGAATACCTTTATATTAACTACGGTGAGGGATACGAGGAGCTTTGGGAGTATATTGAAATGCAGACCGAAGCTGGAGACCAGTGCGGAACCTGCTTTATCAATAACTTCGACCGTCCCGGTGATATGTATTCCTATGAATATATTGCGGAAAACTATGAATATATGCGCTCACTTCTCGTGACGGCCCTTAACAAGGCTGAAAGAAGCGCTCACAAGTCAAAGATCGAAACTCTTATTATGAGCTGTGATTTCCTTGGCCTTTCGAGCGTTCATACAGATTGGTACGTCAATAAAAACAACGTGGAGCTTTATAAGGAAAGATATGCAAATATGTACAATTATATTGTAAACAACAATATAGTTACCTTCTCCGAGTCAGGCGTTTATCCCGTTCCCGAGTCTCTCGACTATGAGACAAACCCTATGACTCAGTTCTATAACGAGGGCTCACGACGCCCCGGAATATATCCGTAAGAAAAAGCACCCGAAAGGGTGCTTCAGATTGAAGACAAAAGGAGTTCTGGACATTGTCAGAACTCCTTTTTGCAATAATTTCAAGAAAAAGAATACTTGAAATTAAAAAGAGAAAAGAAGATAGAGAAAAAATGGGAAGAAAGAGACTCTTTCTCCCTTTTTAAGTATAACATATTGGCTAATTTTTTGAGATTTAGGCATGCGTAAGTAAGCCCGACCTTCATTTCCATCCGGGCTTTGCCAATTAACTGTGTATAACGGAAACCATGATGCTCTTTGGCAGTGCCAAAGATGCGTTCGATGGTTTCTTTTCTTTTGTCATACAGATCTTTGTTTCCCTCCGTGTGCCTGAGATCTTCACATATCTCTATGTAATTTTCCCAAATATGCCGAGTGACAACCTTAACCTTATCTTTACTTTCGGTACATTGATGAAGGAAAGGACATTTTGCACAATCAGAAGAACAGCTCTTGTACTCGCGGTAGCCTTCTCGATTTGTAGTAGAATAGCTTAAAATCTTGTTGTTGGGGCAAATGTAACAATCATAGTATTCATCATACACATACTCATTTTTTTTGAAAAAACCGTCTTTTGTTTGAGGTCGCTTGTAGGGGAATATGGGGTCTATGTTATCATCAATTAAAAGCTTGGCGATGGCGGGAGTTTTGTAGGCTGCATCAGCAATCAATTTTTCAATACTGAAAGCTCTCAGCCTGTCGTATAATCCTTTGAAGGTTCTGCTGTCGTGAAAATTTCCTTTGTTAATTGTATAACCTAATATCCAGCCATTCTTATCGCACGCTGTTTCAATTGAGTATGCAAATACTTGCTTATGCTCACCCTTATGGAACCAACCGCTGTCGGGGTCTGTAGTGCTTCGCTTTTCTTCTTTTACATCACCCGTGCCACCGCCGTTCTCATCGTCATCATCATTCTTATCCTTCAACGGTTTCTTTCCGTGTTCTACTCTGTCGTCGGTGATTTCCTTCTTCAACTGCTCTTCATAGAACAACGCTTCTTCGCGAACCACTTCGGTAGTATATTTCTTTCCGTTTGCACATGCTTTTACGTGAGTTGCATCTACAAACACCTCTTTAGGATTTACAAATCTGTGCTTTATACACTCCTCTAATATATGGGTGAAAATCTGCTCAAAGAGATCTGTATCCTTAAATCTTCTTGTGTAATTCTTGCCAAACGTTGTAAAGTGAGGGACCTTTTCAGTTACATCCAATCCCAAAAACCACTTGTACGCCATATTTACTTCGATTTCTTTTATGGTCTGGCGCATACTACGGATACCGTAAAGGTATTGTATCATCGGTATTTTAATCAGAGTTACAGGGTCTATGCTTGGTCTGCCCTTATCCTCGCTGTACTTATCTTTTACCAGATCGTATATGAAGCTCCAGTCGATTGCTGCCTCGATTTTTCTGAGCAGATGATCCTTGGGTACCAGTTCGTCGATACTGAACATCTGTATCTGATAGTTTCTTTTGTCCTTGTTCGTTATCATTTCTTTCCCCTCGCTTCCTGCTTCTATTATACCATATTTTCTCCTTTCAGTCAAAAAAACAAAGCCCCTTTCGGGACTTTGTCTTCAGGCTGAAGCACCCGAAAGGGTGCTTTTTCAGTGAAGAGATACGAGAGAAGAGAAATGGTAGAAACCCGCTGACAGCGGGTTCCTTTTTATTCCTCGCTCTTTTCAGGAATTGTGATGTTCTGAGTGTTGATCCTTCCGTGTACCTTTTCAAAGTACTGCACGTTTGTGCGGATCATATGGAGCATATGATTGTTGAGATTGTTGTTTTCCTTTGATGCAACGTAAAGAAGCTTTTTATAAAGCTCGCTGTCTATTCTTACAGAAAATTCTTCCTTTGTTTTCATAGTAAAATCCCTTTCTTATATTATTACCGGCCCTGCATTCTCAGCCAATCGCGGCAGAGGGCTGCGCATTCAAGTCTGTCAAGTCCGAAGGAGGGGCTGTCCTGCTCGATGATGATCCATTTCGTACCGATCTCCTCTGCTGTGTGGAGGATGTCTATCATATCAAGTCTTCCGTAGCCCACAGGGCGCACAGCGCAGTCTGCGGGGCGCTCTCCGTTTGTATTCTGAAAGCCGTATTTTCCGCGGCAATACATATCCTTAAGATGGATAACGGGGCAGCGGCCGTCGTATCTTCTGAGAAGGTCAGCTACGTCGCCGTGGCCCACAGCCGCCCAACAGGTGTCGATCTCGGGCATGAGGGTTTTTGCATCAAGAGTAGCGTAGAGCTTGTCGAGGATGTACTCGCCGTCGATCTTCTCAAATTCAAAGTCGTGGTTGTGGTACATAAGCTGAATGCCGCCGTCGGCAAGAAGCTTCGAAACCTCGGCAAACTTCTTGACGGTTTCGTCCCAGTTAGTATGGAACTCCTTTTTGTCGTACCACGGAATTGCCGCGTACTCAACGCCGATGGTGTTGAGGTAATCAACAGCCGCCTTGCC
>JAFVTO010000189.1 GCA_017503165.1 Clostridia bacterium
GCCCGGAGCCCAATTCAGATCCACCGAGCACGTATACGATGAAGCCACCGGCTCCCTGCAAATACAGCTGAGAGAGGCGTACCCTGCCGAGGCGGGAATCGACTCGTACACCAGAAAGGCAGAGCTGAAGGACGGTCGCGTTATTATAACAGACCGTATCTCTCTGAAGGAGGAAGGAACCGTTACCTTCAATTATATCTGCAACGTAAAGCCGGAGAACGTAACGGATACCTCATTTGAGATCCACGGAAAAGCAATCAGCTTCCCCGAGGGCTACACCTATTCGGTCGAGCCGTTGGATAAAACTCAGCCCGAGGTGGAGAGGCTCCCGTTGAATTGGGATTGCGACCGGCTTTACAGAGTCAACTTAACGGCAAAGAACAGATTTAAAACTACTGAATTCAAATTGACGATTGTATGATTGTGAGATCGGAAGATTTACTGCGGCAACATAATAAAGAAGTATAACGGAAGCTTCTGAATATTACAAAAGCATTTCCCACAAAACCCAAAACCGCATCGGGACAGACCGAGAGTAAAATCTCGGAGTAGCTCCGATGCGGTTTTTTGCAAAAATATTACTTGTCCTCCACCCATACGGGAGAGGTCCATCCGAATCGCCCGTCGGAAAGCTCCACCCGAAGATAGTAGTGATCCGTGGGATTTTCCTGCTTATAATCCAGTATCAGCTCCGAGTCACGCTTCAGAGAAATATAATTGCGACAGTTTTTGACAAGAGTGACTCTTTTCACAGGCGTATCTGCCTTGACCTTGTAAAAAATATGAAGGTCCCGTCTCTCCGGGCGCAAAAACGTCTCTCCCATATAATGACCGTTTATGCGAAAATCTATCTCCATGCGTCCGCCCATACTGCCGTCCGGGCTGCCCATCATAAATGCGTAGGTGCGCTTCGCCCTGAGTGCCTCGAAAATAGCCTCGGGAGAGTTTTCGGTTGCCCACACTCCGGTAACGCCCGGGTATTTTTGCGGATACGGCAACGCTTCATTCACACGTCCGTTCATTCCTTCGTGATCGTCACTACCGCCAATGACGCCCATTTTCGCGCCTCTACGCAGAGCATCCTGCCAAAAGCCCCCCTCGCAGCAGGCGTTCTCTGCTCCTGCGGGATTTCCCATGTATTCAGCGGCATCACCTCTGGAGATAACCTCAATGAACGGAGCAATAAGCTCCTGCGGCAAGGCGAGAAAATCCGCATTGGAGGTAAGTGAGTAGGTATCGTGAGGACAGATTATCACATCCTCGCGGGCAAGCAGCTCACGAAGCTCTGCGGCAGTAAGCTCACCGTCGCGCACACCGCGAAACAGCTCTGCATTACAGTCACGGAAGTAAAGAACAAGGTTATTGTAAAAGGGGTAAGAATCCCGTTCATATCCGAGCAGTGTAGAAAACTTCCCCTTCACACGGTGATCAACCGCCTTTTGACGGATCAGATCCCACTTCGAAGGAGTACCCGCCCACAGTGTCTGGGTAGCTACGCCGCCGTGATCGTGGTCGGTCAGCACCGCAAAATCCAATTTTGCCAAGTCTCGGATGCTTGAAAAATAAGCGTCTACGTCGGGTGCGCCGTCGGAAAGCCTTGTGTGACCGTGCATCTCCCCCACCAACGGGATAAGCTCGGGCGGAGGAGGATCAAGGCTTCTTTGGACAGACTTTAGTTTAGCCCATACCTCAGCCCTCGTTCCTTCACCGTCATTACGGTAGACGGTGTCGGTAAATTCCTTTAAGCGGTTCGGGGTATCATAACGCTTAGCAATGTATTTATCGGGATGACCCATTTTAATCACCATTCCTTTCTTCGGCTCTGCGCGCCGAAAGGCGCAAAGAGCGACGTGAAAGTATCTGCTGCTTAGCTTTCAGCCGCGCAACATCTTTCACGCTATTCTCCTTTTTCAGGCTCTGCGCCTAAAGGCGCTAAGAGCGACGTGAAAGTATCTACGGCTTAGATTTCAGCCGAGCGGTGGCTTTCACGCTATGCCAAAACACAGTATAACAAAAAAACAATCAAAAGTCAAGGCTGCGCCGAAAAAAGCAATAATGCAGTCGGTAGCTGATCCAAGCCGGTATGGTTACGCAACTCTTCCTGTTCCAAGCCAACGGTTTATAGATTAGAGCCAAAAAATGAAATAAGGCTTGACAAACCAATATGTTTAATATATAATCATACGCAAAGAGCAACACAGTACTGATTAAACGAAAGGATCGCCAAACAATGAAAAAAGAACTGAGGATCGGCGCTATTAATTGGGATGCCGGATTGCCGGAGGAAACATATTTCGGACATTACACGTTGAACACCCTCGGTTGCGAACGGTATGCCCACAGACTTCCTTACTATGCTGTAAAAAAAGATGACGGCGAGTATTCCATTCCCCAAAGAACGCAGGAGCAATATGACCGAGAACTAACGATCGCGGCTGATGCGGGAATTGATTTCTTCATGTATTGCTGGTACCCCGACGGCACGACGCCGAAATGCATAGGTGATGAGCATTACGGTTTTCTCACAGAGCATGTTCCGGAATTGAACAAAATGCGAAAACTGTACCAGACAAGCCCCATAAACAAGAGGATCAAAATGTGCGCGATCTTAATTGGTCTGCACTCATATGCCGAAAAAGATCTTGAAGAGCTCATGTGCGCCATGAAAGAAGACTACTACGAAAAGAAAGACGGTAGACCGTTAGTGTTTATTTTCGGTGGCTATCGAACGGAATTTTTCTCTGCTCTTCGGAATATCGGTGTCGCAAATGGAGTAGATCCATACATAATTTTCATGAACAACGGAAAAACAAGCGAAAACGGCAACTATTCCGAGGCAGACGCAGTATCAGCCTATGCATCCGGACACAGCACAAAAAGCTTCGAAGAATTCTCGTCCGCGACTAACAACGATAACGAAAAAAGACGGCAATACGGCATACCGGTAATACCGTTGCTCAGCGCAGGCTGGAATCCAAAGCCGAGAATAGATCGCCCAAGCCCCTGGGTGACCTACGGAGACCAACCGTATGCTCCTGCGCCCACCTCAGAGCAAATGGAAGCTGCAGCCCGGAATTTTTTCAAATGGATAGACAATACACCAGAGGCAAATACGGGCTATGGCGTGGTCTTTGCTTGGAACGAATTTGAAGAGGGTGGCTACCTCTGCCCCACACTAAGCTCCGACGGAAAGCCCTGCACAGAGATACTTGACGGACTGAGTCGAGCCTTGAAGCAACGATAAAAACTAATCGGTAATTAAAATACGAAATAAATCTCCCCCTTAGAGCAGACACTTGAAAAAAACAAGCTTTCAAGACTGCTTTAAGGGGGGATTTGATTTTGAAACGCACGCTCTTTTCAGCCGAGCGGTGGCTTTCACGCTATGCCATACGCAGTGTTTTCAGGCTCTGCGCCAAAGGGCGCTAAGAGCGACGTGAAAGTATAAGAGGTATACTTTTCAGCCAAGCGGTGGCTTTCACGCTATGCCCCCAAGTATCTGTAAACAAGCATATAATCAAGAGGCGCGGCGGCATTAACCGTTTCTCCATTACTATTAATCACACCGCTTCCGTCCATTGCTTCCCATTTACCTTTCGGCAGATATACACTGCGCTCTCTCGCACCGTATTCTGTTATGGGAGCCACAAGATACTCGGTTCCAAACATATACTGGTCGCGCAGCTCCCATGCCTGTTCATCGTCCGGAAATTCAAGAAACATCGCTCTGATCATAGGAAGGCCACAGTTATATTCGCCTGCGGCGAGTTCTATTGCTTCGCAGTGGTATTCGGCTATCGCCGAGTGATATTCGCTATGCGAGCTTGAGAGGCGAATATAATATCACTGCGACCACAGAGTTGCAAAGCAACTCGGAGCAATATCA
>JAFVTO010000190.1 GCA_017503165.1 Clostridia bacterium
TGATATTGCTCCGAGTTGCTTTGCAACTCTGTGGTCGCAGTGATATTATATTCGCCTCTCAAGCTCGCATAGCGAATATCACTCGGCGATAGCCGAATACCACTGCGAAGCAATAGAACTCGCCGCAGGCGAATATAACTGGGGCACCTGCTATACGGCAGGTGCCACTAGGGGCTTCTTTATTGCGTAACCCGGCTCTACCGATGCGAGTTTCGTGAGAAATTCGGGGTAAGGCGGCAGAGCGGACGAGCGCAGCGGGGTGGGGAGAACAGACCGCCCCCACCAATAAAACCGTATCCAAAAGTTTTGCGGGTTTGGCTTTGCCAACTTATGCTTTTTTCAAAAAGCGGGCATATCCACAAAGCGACTGTGCCCACTAATGCGGGGATACCTCTTAACCTATGTAATTACCAATAGAGCACCCAATCGGGATCCAGCATACGGTGGAGCGCTTCCATATAGAAGTAGTCACCCCAGATATTCATCTCATCAACGCCGTTCTTTTGAGGTTTACCGTAGGTGGCGTGGAGAAGCAGACCGTTGGATTCGGGAACGTCTTTTATGAGGTAGTTGTCGATAAGAGAATTCATAATGCGCTTGGTAGCGTTCACGAAGATCTTGCGAAGGGGATCGTTTTCGTCCATGTACTTGATACCCTCGAGCATACCGCAGAGGCAGATAGCATCGGAGGAGGAGTCGCGGGGCTCGTCATCGCCGTCGGTGAACATAAGGTCCCAGAATGCGATATAATCCTCGGGAAGATGGTTCAGATAGTAGCTTGTGGTTGCTTTGAAGGTGTTGAGAGCTTTTTCGTTTTTCTCGTAGATGTAGGTGAGCAAAGGACCGTAGATACCCCAGGTCTGACCGCGAGCCCAAGCGGAATCGTCAGAAGCTCCCTGAGCGGTAACTCCTTTTTTGGGAAGACCGGTCTCGACATCGAAGTAGTAGGTATGGTAGGTGCTTGCGTCCTCGCGGCAGCAGACATCAATAGTGGTATTGAAATGGTTGATCGCAATTTCTCTGTATTTCTGATCTCCGGTAGCCTCGGTCGCCCAGAAGAGAAGGGGAATATTCAGAAGGCAGTCAACGATCAGGCGGTAGCTGTTGGGATCGTCAACATTTCCCCATGCCTGGATGAACTTGCCCTTGGGATGATAGCGGGAGATAAGCTGATCAGCAGCCTTGACAGCGGCTTCCTTTGCCATTTCATTTCCGGTCAGCTTGTATGCCGCCACGCAGGAGGGGGTGTAGAGAAAGCCCATATCGTGGTGGTTGACACCCAGCTTTTTATCTATTCTTTCGTAGAAAGAGGGGATATGATGAAGAGCGACATCTTTATACTTTTCGTCTCCGCTCATCTGGTAGGCATGCCAGAGGATACCGGTCCAGAAGCCGGTGTTCCAGCCGTTGTCGTTTTTTACCGGCTGGTAAACGTTGTTTGTGCTGGCATGAGAGGGGAACATATCGGTGAAGGTGGGAATGGCGAAGTCGATCTTTTTCAGTGCTTCTGCAAGAGCATACTCAAGCTTTTCGCGAGGGAGATCGAAGTCGGCGTATTTTGCTTTGTCTACGATTTCGGGAATGTTGGGTATCATTGCATATCTCTCCTTTTCGGAATGTATTTTTTGAAATATATACCAATGACAGTATAACATCATAATTGGGGATTGTCAAGTATTTTGACGACAATCCTATAGGGAAATGCTGCGATCAATTAAACCATCCCGGGCAATTGCGGTCAAAAGTGGCATTGGTGGCGCAGGAAGCAGTGCTTTACCTGTGGAAGAAGATGTACTCCGAATTGCATTCCGGCGCTGACGGAACATCCAAAGCTATCTTGAAGAGAGGCGGGAAATCAACACTTATCGGAAGCCGGAGCTCGCCGAATTTCCTGTTGGTTCTTGCTTCAACGGTATCGACGCAAAGGCTCAAAATAAGCTCACGTGTTCCGTTACGGTCGATATAAACGTTGATTTTCTCAAGATCTACCGCATTTTGCGAATCGTTAAGCATCCACACCTCGGCTTTCATGGTTTCTCCGGTGAGGTATCTGTTTTTAAATGCGCGGATGCTGGCGAGGGTGGGACGTAACGCTTGGCGTACACTTTCAAGGGCGGGCTTAGGCTCTGCCGGCCAATTTACAAGGCTGTTTCCCGCGGCGCATGGCCAAGGCTCGTTGAAGTCCCAGTTCAGCGCCATAGAGCAACGGGGCGCCTGCTTACGCATTTCCTCGAACATTGCCTTATAGCACACAGACTGAATCAAAAGGCTCTTGCGCATCAGGTCGTCCGTATCGGTATATCCGCCGAAATAGTACTCCGTTTCGGGGATTCTCAGCCAGCTTGTGGGGGACCATGCCTTGAAGGCGTGGTGAGAAACCCATACGGGGTTGTCGGGAGAACAGTTTTCGTAGCTGTCTCCGCTGGTTATGTACTTTTTTATATATTCCGGATCGGCACCGCCGCAGCAGCCAAATTCGGTGTATGCGGTATGGCGGCAGTAGGTGAGCAGGGTTATGAACTCGCAATCCTTCTCCGGAAGCTTAACGCCCTCGGGAAGGTTGTTGGGATTTGCGCTTCTGCCGTCCTCGTTGGAAATAACGTTGTTATAGGTGCCGTGTCCCATTCCCGTGAGGGGAGAGGTCATATTGAATGGAGTGAAGCGGTCGTATTTATAGCAGATGGAGTCCAATAGACGCAAAGCGTGTGATTGCTCCGTCATTCCCGACCAGGAGTTGAAAAGCTCGTTTCCGCCGCACCAAAGCACCAGACATGGATGGGAGCGCAGACGTTTTACAACGGTGGTAGCCTCCTGCTCAAGCACGCCAAGAAAGTGCTCCTTGTCGGGGTACAGATTGCAGGACATCACAAATTCCTGCCAGATCATAATGCCATACTCATCGCATATGTCGTAGAAGCTTTCCTTGTTTATAAATCCTCCGCCCCACACGCGGAAGATGTTCATATTTGCGCCGTAGGCAAGATCAATAAGCTCGCGGTAGCGCTTTTCGTCCATAAGACATGGAAATATCTCGGTATTTACCCAGTTTGAGCCCTTTGCGAATACCTTTACGCCGTTGATCTCTAATGTGGCGGGAGAATCGTATCTGGACTTAGGGAAGCCGGGGGCTTCGTCGTCGGGATTGCGCACCAGCCTTGAGCGACGGAATCCTAGCTTTTTTGAGAGCTTTTTGGGAGATTTGCCGCATTCTGCGGTCAAAACGTAGAGCGGCTGATCGCCGTAACCGCGGGGGTACCAGAGCTTGGGATTTTCGATGTCGAATACGGTAACGTTATGGTTATACTCGGTAAATCTCTGTGTTTCGCTGAAAACCACAGCTCCATCGGGAGTGGAAAGTGTTACCGTTACGTCGTCCTCGCCGTACATGGTCGCAAACGCTTTAATATGGCAGACGGTTAGATCATCGCTTAATCTGTAGGTGGCGTCAAGACTCAGCAGAGTTCCTTTCGGTATGATCTCCAGATAGCTTTCCTCCCATATTCCCATGGGGACGAGGCGGGGATGCCAATCCCATCCGTACGCGGACGGAGGCTTGCAACTCTCTCTGGCTTCTTGTCGGGTGTGGGGTCTCGCGTTACTACACTTGGGAATTGGGTGAATTACCACGTCTAAGCGGATTTTTTGACCGGAATACGAAGTGAGATTTACATCCACGGGGGTAAACATTCCCTCGCCGTGGCAAAGCTGCTCGCCGTTCGCGAGAATGGTGTATTCGTAGTCTATGCCGCCGAAGTGGAATATTGCCTTTTCGTCCTCGGCGCAGGTGAAAACAAGCTCGGTGGAGTAGGTCCAGTATTCGTCCTCCATCCAGATGAACTGCTTATAGTTTTCGCCGTACCAATAGTCGGCATAATTAAACGCCCTTGCGTAGTCAAGCTGTACTGCTCCCGGTACTGTAGCGGGGATCGGCTGTAAGCCCACTCCGTCAAGAGTCTTTTTGTGGGTTAACGTCCAGTCGGGATAAATCTTGTCCATAGAAGAATCCTTCCTTATTTATATAGTAGGCGTAATTCATATAATGGGAGGAGCATTGCCGATATAACGAATGAATAACTGAAGGGAATGTGAATTACTTCTTTTTTACGTTGTGGTTTTTGTTGCTCTGCGGAGCGGAAGCCGGCTTCTCTCCCGTGGTCTTGCTCTTTTTCGGAGGATGCGCTGCTTTGTACTCTGCTATAAGCTTTTCTGTCTTTTTGCGCTTAATGTATATCGGGACGGCTATAAGAGCGGACACGCCGAGAATAATTACAACGAATATAATGTAGTCCACAAATCTCGGATAATCTGCATTGAAGAGAATTCCCTTTTTTGCGTTTGAGGCAGTGGAGGTAAGCTTAAGCGCGCTTTCTCCATTGTATTCACCGACCTCGGCAAGGGAGGCTGCATCGGCTCCTGCTTTTATCGCTACCTTTGTCATCCTAATACCGTTGGGCGATTCCAGCGCAGCTCCGGAAGCGGTTATCTCGGCATCAAGTGAGGTTATCTGAAGTTGGTTTGATGCATAGATACCGGCGTTGGCGGTCAGCTTTCCTCCGCTCATGGAAACGTTTCGTCCTTCGATCGCCTTAGCATTGCTGTCGTTTCCTGTTATCTGTATCTTGAGCTCGCTTCCCATCAGTGAGAAATCCGCGGTTTCAAGCCTGATGCCCGTCTTTCCTGCGGTAACGTTTATTTTGCCCGAGCGGAGGCGGGTGATGTTGTTGGCGTAAACACTGGTGCAGTCTATTCCTACATCGCCTGCGACTACGGTGAGAGATCCGCTTCCCTCAAAGGTGACGTGACCTACGCAGACCAGACCTATGCTTGCGGCGGATATGTAGTTGTCACCCTTGAGGATAACTGTAGCATCCTTCGGGATCTTCATGCCGAATTCATCCTCTGTGACTATATTCAGTCCCTCAAGAGTCAGAGTGTTGTCGAGATTTGCCCAGTAGTACCCTTCGCCTCTGGCATTTTTGGATATGGTGGCAAGGTTTACCGTCTCGGTGATGGTCGCAGCCTTTGCTGCGTACGATGGAACGGCTAAGACCGAGAACAAGGTAATCACGGTGAGGAGAAGTGGGAGAAGCTTACGTTTCATTGGTTTTCATCCTTTTATTTATAGTTGTTATTGTTATTGGCTTTTTGTTGGTTTACGGTGCCCGCTTCGCATACTGTCTGACACGTTACGCAGTAAGTATAACACACCTTAAAGGGAAAAGCAACACAATAATGTAAAAAAAGATATTTACAACGGAAAAGATGACTTTTTCGGTTGACTTCTGAATAGTAATCGGAGATTTGGGGTTTCGAGGTTGGGTTTTCTGATGCTGATTGTGATAAGTGGCGCAGAGTAAAGGTGGATTTTTGGCTTACTCTGTACAAAATAAACAAAAGTAAAAAAAAGCAAAAAAAGGGGTTGACAAAAGGGGGAAATAATGATATAATAGTCGAGCGCTCCAAAGAGAGCGGTAAAGCGACACACAAGATAAGCGGACAAGCAAGTCAAGTGGAGAGCTTAAGTGATCCTTGAAAATTGAACAACGAAGAGATAGTACAAAGAAAAGTACA
>JAFVTO010000191.1 GCA_017503165.1 Clostridia bacterium
ACGCGATAGCATCCGGAACGATGAATTACGAGGGCGTGCAGGGGCTTGCGCTTATGCGGCTGGTCCCCAAAGCCGTAGAGCCTATGATAACTCAGGCAGTAGTGGACGGCACGGTAATTCCCGAGATATTCCTGAGATTTTCCTGCGCTGTCGCATACCATAACGCAGGGGAAAATACCAAAGCCGTCAAGCATATTGACAGAGCGATCAAACTTGCGCTTGCCGATGATCTGTACGGAATACTTACCGAGTACGTTCGGCACTTTGACGGGCTTTTGGAGGAGAGGATCGCACTTCAGGATCCTTTGGCGGTGCAGATAGTGCGCGAGCTTTACCGAACCTACAGCGTAGGCTGGTCGAGGCTGAGCGGTGCTATCCGCAATCGCACAATAGCATCCAATCTCACCGCCAGAGAAAGAGAGGTAGCCAAGCTGGTAGCCTTCGGCTTTACCACAAGGGATATAGCAAACAGTGTTCACGTGTCCGAATCCACCGTCAAGCAAACGGTTCTCCGTGTAGTCCAGAAGACCGGTGTTAAGGACAGGTCGGAGTTCCACACGATACTTTAAGGAGGCTTTTACAGTCAAAAAAATATGTCCGCATTTTTCCTTTTTGGGTGGTAGCGGATTTCGGAAAAAACCTGTATAATAGAGTAGGAATAAAGGAGCGACAAAAGCTTTGTTCGCTGAAGATTCCGCTTTAATATACAGGTTTTTTATTTTGTATGGCAATAAGCTGCAGATACCTTCACGTCGCTCCTTGCGCCCCGACGCGCAGAGCTGAAGAAAGGGTTTAACATGAACAAGGCTAAAGACGGTGAACTTTATAAAACTGTAACTCTACACGGAGTAAGCTTCGAATTACGCTACGGATACTATGAGGAGTTTGAACGGGAGACGGGAGAGCCGATACCTATCTACCCGGATTTCAAGAGCGCGCCCGTTTATACTCCCGATGGCAGACCGTTCGTAACGCAGATGCAGGAGATCTGCGAAAACGGAGAAAGTCATTTTGAAGATGGCTACTGCGCCGACTGTCGCCATTACCGCGACGGAGAGGAACTGATAGGAATTTGCGATTGCCCCGAAAACCGCAGGGCATGAATCCGGAATAAAATATATGAAGCCGCATCCTGTGCGGTAGAATGGAGCTTTTATGAAAAGAAACAACCTGAAAGTTAAAATACTGTCGTTCGCGGTCACGCTTGTGTTCCTTTTTAATATATTTGCGATGCCACTTGAGCTGACCGTCGCGGCGGCAGACGGCATTCTCTCCACCGTCGGAAAGTCTCCGCCAACCGCCGTGCCGGATGAAATTGAAACGGTAAAGAAGAATCCTCACGACATTGAGGTCAGTGTTGAGGCTTATCCCATACTTAACAGCTCAAGGTACAAAACCTTAAACATTTTCGGGAATACAAAATCGGTACGCTCCAGATTTGTGCGAAATGAAGGGATCTCGCCCTATTTCACTGCATCCCTTGGCGTATGGTACGACCACACCGGTATCTATTCTGTCAGAAATACGTCACTGGTTGAATCCGAACTGCCTTATCGGGATGAGAGAGAGTGGCTCTTCCACCCGGAGCTTAAGATAACCGATACCACCCTTGAGGTTCGTCTCGATCCGATATACAAGAACCCAAACGGTTACTCGGCTAAGGATATCATGTCTCCGTACCTGACTGAAGTGCTGGGCCTTAACACGGATCAGCTCACGCTGCGTATCGGTGCGACAATGCTTTCCGGCTACGGTCAAATAGAGATGAGAGGCAGAGTTTACTCAGAACGCCTTGTGACCTCAATAGACTCCACAAAGCGTACTCACATGGACGGCTACCTTGACGTTCCGTACTCCAAGCTTTTGAACGGATTTGATTTGATATCCTTTATGGCATTGCCGAATTATATCGGCGATTATTCAACCGCAGTTATGACGGGAATGCACTTTGTGCTTATAGACGACACCTCTCCTACGGTTGCCAAAAGCAGTATTGTCAGATACGACAATGCAGACGGCACAGGCGACCTTGAATTGAAGCTTACGATGAATGAGGGACTCCGCTTTTCTTCCGCGGAGGCAAAGGATAGGCTTGACGATATCTGGGTGGAGGTTGAGGTTTATAATCTGAAGAGCAAAAATCGCTCTACCGCGAGACTTCACTTAAAGGAGCTCAACGGCAAGGATATGACCTTCCGCGGCAACATTGGCTACTATAACTACAACGACTTCCGCGTAACCAGAATCTCCAAGGTCAATATTCCCTCCGGAAATGCACCCTATGACTCAGCTATCGTTGATTCGGTCGACGGACTTTGCGTAAGCTCTTACGAGGTTGAGAAATACGGCAATTCCTATTACAACAGTAGCCAAGTAGAGGGACCAAGCAATTTTGATTCTCACTATACAACCCTGATCTGCGATCACGCGGGCAATCCGATACAGACCGCTGCTATCACAAACTGGACACTTGGTGATCAGTCTTTTATAAAGAACACCTTTGAAGCGGTCAAGGTGGAGCTTTATGCCGATACGGCTTATGCAAAGCTGCTTGTCGAGCCGGATCCCAAGCTCAATGCCTCCGACCTCTTTGTCGGTCCGGCAAATAACCTGAGTGCCTTTGTGTACC
>JAFVTO010000192.1 GCA_017503165.1 Clostridia bacterium
GGCTTTATTGCCGCTATCGGCTGGACAGGTCAGGGGAATGCTAAGATCAGCGCAAATGACAGCTCGGTCTCTTTCAAGAGCAAGATAGAGGATACCGAATTTTTCCTTCTTCCCGGGGAAAAAATCAGAACATCCTCCTTTGTTATTATGAATTATACGGGAGATCTCGAAGCGGCGCAGAACAAATGGCGCAGATTTATAAGAGCTGAGATATCTATAATAACGAAGCGCGGAGGCAAGGGTCCGCTTTGCGCGGGGATCTGGGGAGGTATGACGTCAGAGCAGGTAATAAGCAGAATTGACACCTTGACGAATAACAGTATTCCTATGGAATATATGTGGATGGACGCCGGCTGGTACGGTGAGGATACGCAGCCCACACTCAGCGAATACGAGGGAGACTGGTCTCAGCACACAGGTGACTGGACCATAAGCCCCTATATACACAAGAACCGACTTGTGGACGTCAGCGAAATGATCCATAAGAGCGGCAGAAGGTTCATTCTGTGGTTTGAGCCCGAGCGTATATGCAAAAGAGCGCCGATAGTGAAGCAGCATCCCGAATATCTTTTGCACAATCCCGCACGCTCGGATATGCTTCTTAACCTCGGTGACGAAAATGCTTTTGAGTATATCAAGGAGCAGATAAGCTCTGTTATAGCGAGGGTTGGCGTTGATTTTTACAGGCAGGATTTCAACTTTGAGCCGCTACCATATTGGCGCGGTGCCGATACCGAGGGCAGACGCGGTATTACGGAGATCAAGCATATCACGGGGCTTTACCGCCTTTGGGATTACTTGCTTGACCGTTTCCCCACCCTTCTTATCGACAACTGCGCGAGCGGAGGCAGACGCCTTGATATTGAGACACTCAAGCGCAGTATGCCACTTTGGAGAAGCGATGCGCAGTGCCCTGCCAATCCTATACCCGAGATGACACAGATGCACACGATGAATTTCGCGCAGTGGATGCCCTATCACGGAAGCGGCACGGGCAGATGCTACGACACTTATAATTTCCGCAGTGCATACGCACCGTCAATGACAACGAACTACACCTTCTCCGCCGCCGACTCCTTTGGTGACGATGAGAAAAAGCTTGAGTGGCTTCGCAAAATGGCAAACGAATATCTCACCGTGCGTGAATATTTTCTCGGTGACGTTTACCACGTAACCAAGCCCGACATCAGCCCCTATGCGTGGAACATAGCGCAGTGGAACCGCCCCGAGAGCTTCGACGGAATGATACAGGTATTCAAGCACGAAAGCTCGGTATATCCCGAGGCGGCCTTCAAGCTCCGCGCGCTTGACGAGGGAAAGACCTACGTTATACGCGATCTTGACGGCGGCGAGCAGACCGCCACGGGTAAGGCTCTTATGGAAGAGGGTATCCGTGTCGAAATTAAAGAGACGAGAGTTGCAAAGATATATATTTACAGCGCTTTGAATTAAAACCAAAGTCTTATAAACAGAGAAAGAGCAAGAATAGAAGGAAACAATGATATGCACCCCAAAAGTTGGACACTTTTGGAGGTGCATATTTTTTTATGGGTAAAAAAGGAGAAAAACAAAAAAGTTATAGTGCAGAATTCAAAATTCGTGTTATAATGGATATGCGTGAGCATCGTTTAAGTTATTATGAAACTGCGCACAAATATGGAATTATAACTAAATCTATGGGCGGAGCAATAAGTACACTTCAACGTTGGGATCGCATATTCTTGGAAGAAGGAGCCGAAGGTCTCATGAAAGAACGCAGAGGCAAATCCTACGGAAGTAAAAAGGGGTGTTCGCCCAAGCTCGACAAAAAAGTTGAGGAAGATTTAATTGCAGAGAACCAAAGGCTCAGAATGGAGATTGAGTACTTAAAAAAACTGAGTGCCTTAGTTCTTGCGGAAGAGCAAAAGAACGGCAAAAAGCGTTCGTAATTGCTGAACTAAGGCAAAAGTATCCGCTTAAAGATTTGTTAGAGCTTTCCGGGATAGCAAGAAGTACGTACTATTACTACTTGAAGCAGAAAGATAAGGACAAATACGAAAGCGAAAAACAAGATATATTAGAAATCTACAATGCCAATAAGGGCAGATACGGTTACAGAAGAATTTGTGCTGTTTTAAAAGCAAAAGGTTACGAAATTAACCATAAAACAGTGCTAAAACTGATGAAAGCTCTTAATTTACGCGGTAAACAAAGCAAAAACGGTAAATACCACTCCTACAAAGGTGAAGTTGGTAAGGTGGCAGAGAATCTGCTGCATAGAGATTTTTATGCAGACAAGCCGTTTGAAAAGCTAACTACCGATGTTACGGAGTTTAAGATCGGTGACGAAAAAGTGTATCTTTCTCCGGTGCTTGATATGTTCAACCGTGAAATTATATCTTACTCTATTTCTACAAGTCCTAACTTGCAGCAAGTTAGAGATATGCTGAATGGGTTGTTTGAAAAACTTCCTGCCGATGCACGACCTTTGTTTCACTCTGATCAAGGTTGGCAGTACCAACACGCCGAATACCAAAGGCTTCTTGCCGAGCATAACATTAC
>JAFVTO010000193.1 GCA_017503165.1 Clostridia bacterium
GTCGGAGTGCTCGTCCGGCAAGCCCTTTGTAAAATACTGGATGCACAACGGATATATCAACGTTGACAATCAGAAAATGTCCAAATCCCTGGGCAACTTCTTTACCGTCCGCGACGCGGCGGAGAAGTACGGCTATCTGCCTATCCGCTTCTTCCTGCTCAGCGCTCACTACAGAACGCCGGTAAACTTCTCGGCAGATACCCTTGCGGCGGCAAAGAGCTCTCTTGAGCGACTTGAGAACTGCGCCGAAAGCGTTGAGTTCTACGCAAAGAATGCTCCCGCGGGCGAATGCTCCCCCGAGATCGCGGAGAAGCTGGCAGCTCATAAGGCGAAGTTTATTGAGGTCATGGACGACGATTTCAATACAGCCGACGGCGTATCCGTAATATTCGAGCTTGCCACCGATATATTCGCATGGGTAGCGGCAGGTGTTTCCAAGGGCAGCGCCGAGGAAGCCTTGCATCTGTTCAAGGAGCTTTGCGGTCTTATGGGATTTATCGAGGAAAAGCAGAGCGATGCCGAGCTTATAAAGTACATTGAGGAGCAAATAGAGCTCAGAAACATTGCCAAAAAGGAAAAGAACTACGCAGAGGCTGACCGCATCCGAGCAGAGCTTGCCGAGCGCGGAGTCACAATAAAGGATACAAGGCAGGGAACTACCTATACCGTATCGTAAATTTGCCTTTCTGTTTTGCGGCTTTTCGCGCCGATGGGCGCAGAGAGCGACGTGAGGCTATCTGTATTTTTTCAGCCGAGAGTCAGTCTTTACAATAATACAAATATTCGAGAAAGGACCTGAACCGCAATGGAATGGTATATGGCGATTTTGTACGGGATCATTCAGGGGCTGGCGGAATTTCTGCCTATCTCCTCGTCCGGACATCTTGCGCTTTTTCAAAGTTTGTTCTCCCTTGAGAGTACAGACAGTCTTTTCACCTTCAATATTTTTCTTCACATAGGAACCCTTGCGGCAGTCTTTGTGGTATACCGAAAGGATATATTTCCTCTTGTCCCTGCCTTCTTCTCACTTTGCGGAAAGCTTTTTAAGGGAAGACTGATGACTGCGGAGGCAGGAGAGGACGGAGAGGCGCCAAGGCGCCGACTGAACCTGACCGACAATGAAAAGCTGGTGGTCATGGTGGTGATCGCCACGCTTCCGCTGCTTCTGACCTTTTTGTATAAGGATTACGTTGAAATGCTCAATGCATACCCCAAGATAATCGGCGGAATTCTTATATTCAACGGCGCGGTCCTGTTTGTTTCGGACCGTCTGGCGAAGATCGGCAAGGGGCTTGGAGAAGCCAAGCTTTCCGATTCGCTTGCCGTCGGACTTTTGCAGGCTGTGGCGGTCGTTCCCGGTCTTTCCCGCTCGGGCACCACTATCACTGCGGGACTCCTTCGCGGCTTTGACCGCAGCTTTGCCGTTAAGTTCTCGTTTATTCTTTCCATTCCGTCTATTTTGGGTGCAAGCGTGCTGGAGATACCTGAGGTGATCGCGAACCCAATTCCAAGCTCAGACGTGCTTCCGTATATACTGGGAATGGTTACCGCGGCGGCGGTGGGCTTTGCCGCAATGAAGCTTCTTATGCTTATATCCAAAAAATCTAATTTCACTGTATTTGCTTACTACTGCTGGATAGTGGGAGCGATAGCGGTAATATTTGCATGATCACAGGAGAAAAAACCGTGATCTGAAACCCTGTTGTGCCCCCGTTGGCGGGTGGCAAAACGTTACGAAAGGAGTTTACTCGTTTATGACTACATCGGAAAACAAGAAGAGATCATCAAAGAGAACTCGCGCCTCATCTGCAAAAAATAAACGCAGTGACTCCGCGAGGGTTGGAGCAGGAGGATTTATCGCGCTGATAGTATCGCTTTTCGTTCTTACGGCGATACTGTTCCCGGAGAGGACAGGGACTGTCGGAGCTGCTCTGCACACAGTGGCGTTCGGGCTGCTTGGAGCGGTAGGCGCATATGTCTTGCCGCTATCGGTTTGCGGCGTTCTGTTCTTTCGTGTAAAATTTGTCAAAAACCGTGTAAGCGGCAGAAAAACGGCATTTGCCCTGACCTTTGCCCTTGCGCTTACAGCTGTCGTTCATCTTATTTCCGAGGGCGTTCCGGATATGTCTGTTGGCTTTTCAGCCGCCTTTGCCGACTTTTGGGGGCGAGGCAAGGAGGGATACGGAGGAGGCGCCTTCGGCGGCGCGCTTGCGTTGATATTCGGTAAGCTGCTGGGACATATTCCTGCTACTGTTATCTGTATAGCCGTCAGCGCTTTGGCGTTATCCCTTACTCTCGGATACAGCGGCTGGGGAATATGGGCATCGGTTGCGGGATATCTGTGCATCGACACCGCTCCCGCTTCCGCCAAAAGAAAAGCGCCGCCGAGAGCAGAAACACAGAGAAGAAATCCGACCGCGATCTCTTCTGTCGGAGCGTCTGCGGCATTGACAAAAAGCATTGCCGACATTCGCCCTACCGTGGTTTCGGATAACGTGGTAGGACCTCGGGATGAGCGGGCAGAGGCGGAGGAAGCTCCGGTGCTCAGAGGTGTTACAGTCGGTGATATTATTGGCGTGGCGGATACCGACGTCCGACGCGACGGAGAAGGCGAGGCTGCCGCCGTCGCTGTTTTCGATGCTCCGATGCTTGCGGTCAACGGAGCGCTGAACGGCGGAGAGGCAACAGAGGAAGCGGTGAAGTCTCCCGAGGACAGGCTGCTCAGAGTTGAGCTGAGCGAAAATGCCTTTGTGGATGAGGAGAGTGAGGACGGAGAGCTCAGCCCCACTCCCGGTGAGAACGCCAATGCAGAGTTTGCAGATCCGTTTGAGGGAGGCTTCCGTCCCGAGAAGGAAAGCAGAAGATACAGAGGAATAAGACTGATCGGGAAACGCAGAGCCGCAGTAGCGGCGCCGGAGAATGCCGAAACGGATGATGCTCCGCTCAGAGCTTCCGATGCTCCGCTCAGAGCTTCCGATGCTCCGCTCAGAGCTTTCGATGCTCCGTTCAGAGCTTCCGATGCTCCGTTCAGAGCTTCCGATGCTTCCGAGGAGTCACCAAGAGTCCCGACCGGCGGCAGGGATAACGGCAGTGAGAATAAAGTGGACGACGGAATAAAAAGATGGGTGAAGGGGCAGAAATACATCTACCCGCCCACGACGCTTCTTGAGGAGCGCTCGGAAAAGAAGTCTGTTTCCGAGGAAGAGGTGCAGGAGGTGGCAGACAGGATACTCCGCAAGCTTGCCAGCTTTAAGGTCAGCGCAAGATTGGTGGGGTATAGCATCGGTCCCAGCATTACCAGATACGAGCTTGCACCGGGAGAGGGTGTTCGGGTAAGTAAGATATCCGAGCTTGTAAACGATATTTCTCTTGAGCTGGCATCCGACGGCGTTCGCATAGAGGCGCCGATCCCGGGTAAGGCGGCGGTGGGTATTGAGGTGCCGAACAAAAAGACCTCTATAGTTTCTTTCAGAAGCCTGGCGGAAAACCCGTCGTTTATGAAGGCGAAAAGCAAGATCACCGTTTGCGTGGGACAAAACGTAATGGGAACGCCGGTATTTATGGATATAGACGATATGCCCCACGTTCTGATAGCAGGTCAGACCAAGTCGGGTAAGTCGGTGGCTATAAACTGTATGCTTCTCAGTCTGTTCTTCCGCGTAAGTCCGGACGAGGTCAAGCTGATACTTATAGACCCCAAGCGGGTTGAATTGAATATCTACGGCAAAATGCCACATCTGATCGCGCCGGTGGTGGACGAGCCTGCCAAGGCGGCGGCGGTGCTTTCCTGGGCGGTGAAGGAGATGGAGCGCCGTTATGACCTGATGGAGCATTACGGGGCGCGTAACCGCGACGAGTACAAAAAGCTCAGCGCCCGTGATCCCGAAAGCGAGGATTTCCCTCAGATAGTTATAGTTATAGACGAGCTTGCCGACCTTATGCTCCAGGTAAAGGAGCACGTTGAGCCTCTAATCAACCGTCTGGCGGCAAAAGCGAGAGCCTGCGGAATACACCTGCTTATAGGTACTCAGAGGCCTTCCGTTGACGTTCTGACCGGTCTTGTCAAGGCTAACATTCCTGCGCGTATCTCATTCAAGGTCGCCGAGCAGGTGGATTCCAGGACCATCATAGGAACCAAGGGAGCCGAAAAGCTTCTCGGCAAGGGTGATATGCTTTATCAGCCCACCGGAAGCGCCAGGACCAGAGTGCAGGGAGCTTTCGTTGACGGCGAGGAGATCTCAAGAGTTGTGGGCTTTATAGTGGAGAATAACGGAGAAGCGGCATACGATCCTCACGTCCTTGAGCAGATAGAGGAGGAAGCCCAGGCAATGCTGCCCGCAAAAAAGCGCGGAAACGTGATAACAGACGATGAGGTTACCGGACCGGATAAAAAGCTGGATCCGCTGTTCAACGATGCGGTTGAGATCGCGGTGCGCAGTCAGTCTGTGGCAACCTCGTCTCTCCAGCGGTATCTGGAGGTTGGATACGCCAGAGCCGCAAAGCTGATTGATTCAATGGAGAAGAAGGGCATCGTCGGTCCTCCCAACGGCTCCATGCCGAGAAGAGTATTGATGGATATGCAGTAGTATGAGCTTTGGAAGATGGAAAATAATATTGACTGATTTTTTGTCCGTTCGATTTGATTTGGTATAGAAAAACCCTTGACGGATAAAAATATGATAGGAGAAAAAAGATGGTTTACGTTCTTTTGGCAGAGGGCTTTGAGGAAATAGAGGCTCTGGCTCCGGTGGATCTGATGAGAAGGGCGGGGCTGAACGTTGTCACCGTAGCGGTGGGTGATGAACTTACGGTAAACGGAGCCCATGGGATCGCGGTAATAGCAGACAGGCTAATAAGTGAAATAGCGGATCTGCGCGGAGCCCGACTTCTGATGCTCCCGGGCGGAATGCCCGGAACTAAAAATCTGGATGCCGACAGTCGGGTGCACCGTCTGATAACCGAGGCAGTGGAGTCTGATGTCCGGCTTGCGGCTATCTGCGCGGCGCCGATGGTATTGGGAAAGCGGGGCTTGCTCCGCGGAAGGGAAGCTATATGCTATCCCGGATTTGAAGAGTACCTGGACGGAGCAGTGTTGTCCGAGCACAACGTGGTGACCGACGGGCTTATAACAACTGCAAAGGGCGCGGGCGTAGCGGTCAGGTTCGGACTGGAGCTGATCGCCTTGCTTTGCGGAGAGCAGACAGCGGAGAAGATTGGTCATGGCATTTTCGCAGAATAACGATCAAAAGGGAAAAAGGTATTCCCTTAAAATACGGAAGTCAGAGCTGAGAGCGGAATATCTGGCAAAAAAAAGAGATATTCCCCCGGAGCGAAGGGCGGAGCTTGATGCCGTTATTTGCCGGAAAATAATGAGTACTGCCAGCTTCCGATTTGCCAACACCGTGCTTGCGTATTCCGCGTTGCCCACGGAGGTTGACATAAGACAGCTGATCGAAGCGGCGCTTTCCCAGGGAAAGCGGGTGGCGTTGCCACGGTGTATTCCTGATACGCCGCTTATGAATTTCCACCTTGTACAGGATCTTTCGGCACTTTGCAAAGGTTCTTTTTCCATAATGGAGCCTTCACCGGAGCTTCCTGTATGGACGCCGCAGGCGGATGATCGGGCTATCTGTATCATTCCCGGAGTGCTCTTTGATACCGCCGGGTACAGAATAGGCTACGGCAGAGGCTTTTATGACAGGTACCTGTCTGACAAGAGCGTTCAACGTATCGGGGTGATCTACGACGGCTTTATATTAGAGTCGCTTCCCCACGGTAAATACGACCTGAAAGCGGACTTTATCGTTTCGGATAAACGGCTTCTGACCGTGAAAAAATAAGAGCGGAATTTCCGTCTTTTTTCTTCCTATCAAACGCAAATGTGACGTTAAGGGAGGAAAAGTAGAGACGTGATTAATTCCCGGAAACTAAAAAGAAAAAGCGAAAAAAGCAGAGAGCCGGAGGGTGTCGGCGCGGGGACTGCAATACTGCTGTGTCTTGCGGTGGCGCTCACTCTGACAGTGATAGGGATTTTGCTGGCAAGGGAGATATTTGCCTTGGGAGAACGCTCTGTCGGCGCGGAGCCGATCGAGATAGAGCTGGATAGCGAGCTTGATACCGGCGAGGTGGCAGGCGTGCTGAAGGAAAACAGTCTCATCGGGAGCAAGACTCTGTTTCGTTTGTATAGCCGTATTCGCGGTAAATACCGGGTATTTGCACCCGGTAAATATATTATCAGTCCTTCTGCCGGCTATGACGGCATAATTCTTCGGCTGTCCGGAGGTGAAAGTGCCAAGAGGAGGCAGGTCTCGGTCACGGTGCCGGAGGGTAGCACGGTCGAGGATATTCTGAGAATAGTGTGCGACGAAAATGGCATCTGCTCTCGTGAATCGCTGATCAACGAGATAAATTCCGGAGATTTTTCCGAATACGGATTTGTGGGTGATATTCCGGACAACGGGCGGCTTTACCGCCTGGAGGGGTATCTGTATCCCGACACCTATTATTTTTACTCCGATTCCTCTGCGTATACCGTGGTGGATCGGATGCTTCAAAACTTTGAGCAGCATTTTGATGAGCGACATCTTGAAGCCTGTCGGAAAATGAAAATGACGGTTGATGAGGCGGTGACTCTTGCCTCAATGATAATGAAGGAAGCCAAGAGCGTTTCGGATTATCCTTTGGTGTCATCGGTGTTTCACAACCGAAAAAACAGCAGAAGCTTCGGCGGGCGATTTCAGAGCGATGCTACCCTCACCTATGCCCTGGGCAGACCTATGCGTGGCGGTGACAAGGACGCACCCGTGCCGTACAATACCTATAAGTACGCAGGGTATCCGCCATCTGCAATCTGCAATCCGGATATAAGTGCTATAAGCTACGCGCTTTGTCCGGACAGGACCTCGTATTACTATTTCGTTTCGGATAGAAACGGCGATATGCATTATGCCACCACCTACAGTGCTCACAGACGGAACGTGTCAAAATACCTGGTATCAGACAGTGAGGACGCCTGATGCGCAGACAGTTGGTTTTTGCATCACATTGAAGTATTGGGAGCCTCAGAAGTGCGCAACCGTTAATTCTGCTATTGCGTTGAACCCTTGATATGCATCGAACTTCCGCAGGGGGCTTTGAGGCTCCCTGCGTCCCTATGCAAGCGAAGCTGAATGGACGAGCGTTTTCTCTTGCTTTGTTATCGAAGCTCATCTCATGGCAGTATGCGGTACTGAGAAAACTGTATTCAAGGCGGTCGTATACAGAAAATATGCAACAGGATCGGCCGGATTTTACAAATCGGTCGGGAAAGGCTTTTACATATATGAATGGAATAAAAAAGCCCGAGGTGCTTGCTCCTGCGGGGAATTTTGAAAAATTAAAGGCGGCGGTGAATTTCGGCGCGGACGCGGTGTACCTGGCGGGAAATTGCTTTGGAATGCGTTCAGCCGCGGGGAATTTTACCGAGGAGGAGCTTTTTGAGGCGGTGAAATATGCTCACGGGCGTGGTGTTAAGGTTTACGTTACGGTAAATACCATGCCGCATACGGGCGAGTACTCCTTTCTCAGAGGATACCTTGAAATGCTGGGTAAGACCGAGGCGGATGCGGTGATAGTATCGGATCTCGGTGTTTTTATGCTGGTAAGAGAGGTAATTCCGCAGATTCCTATACATGTATCTACTCAGGCGAGTGTGGTGAGCGCACAGACCTGCCTTGCCTGGCACAGACTCGGCGCGAGCAGAGTGATACTTGCCCGCGAGCTTTCTCTTGACGAGATAATCGAGATACGGAAAAGCATACCGGACGAGCTGGAGATAGAGGCGTTTGTTCATGGCTCTATGTGCATCTCGTATAGCGGCAGATGTCTGCTTTCCAACTATATTACCGGACGGGACGCAAATCGCGGAGCCTGCACTCAGCCCTGCCGCTGGGAATATAAGATATACAATTCTCAGGCGGTGGAGGATCAGCTCTCGCGGTTGCCGAAGCCTAATTCCGTTCAGTACGAGATAGACGAGGTCAAGCGCCCGGGTCAGCGGCTTACCGTGATCGAGGACGGAGGAGACACATTTACATTCAGCTCCCGTGACCTCTGTATGCTGCAGTATATCCCCGAGTTGGTCAGAAGCGGTCTGTCCTGCTTTAAGATAGAGGGCAGAATGAAGAGCACCGGCTATGTTGCATCAGTGACCAACGCCTACAGAATAGCGGTGGACAGATATTTTGAGGACCCGGAGGGATATTGCTTTGATCCTGCGCTGATGCGTGAGGTGGAGAGCGTGTGCCATCGGGAGTACGCCACAGGCTTCTTTTTCGGAGAGCAGATAATGAATGCAAACGTCTGCACTCAACCGGGCTACATAAGAGAGCAGGCGGTGCTTGCCGTGGCGATCAATCGTGAAAGCGGTTCCGATAATCCGAGGTTTTACCAGAAAAATAAATTTTCCCGAGGCGATCTTCTGGAGCTTCTCAGCCCCGGGGAGATTGGTCGTTCTTTTGTGGCTGACAGGATCTTTGACGCAAACGGAGAGCCGATAGAAAGCACGCCCCACCCCGGAATGGTATTCTCGCTTGAGGTTCCGTACGAGGTGCGCGAGGGGGATATTCTTCGTTTTGGAAAGGAGCATTTGTTATGTTGAAGCTGGGAATAGTTATAAACGGCAGCGGCGGAGTTGGAAAGGATACGCTCTGCGAGTTCGCCGCAAAGGTGTTTCGCACCGTTAACGTTTCTTCCATTACCCCAATAAAGAAAATTGCCGCCGCCAACGGCTGGCGCGGGGAAAAAACCCCGGAGGCAAGACGCTTTCTGGCAGAGCTTAAGCGGGTATTTACCGAATACAACGACCTGCCAAACAGATATGCCCTGGCGGAATACGGCAAGTTTATCGCAGATCCGGAAAAGCAGATATTCTTCGTGCATATACGCGAGGGTGAGGAGATCCGGAAGTTCGTAAACGGCTCCCGTTGCTTTGACGGCTCCCGATGTGTCACCCTTCTGATAACCTCCAAGCGTTGCGCGGAAAAGTACGGTAACGCCTCGGATGATATGGTGGAAAGCTACGACTACGATTACCGATTTGCCAACGACGGTGATCTGGCGCAGGCAGAGGAGGATTTTATAAGCTTTCTTGCGGATATCGTTCAGCGGGAGTGCTGTAACGTGGATGAGTAAAGGAGCGGTAGAATGAATTTTGCTCAGAATTTTTGCGCGGACATCCTTCCTCAGCTGGAATACCTTCTCAGAATACTGATAGCCTGCCTTTGCGGAGGAGCTATAGGAATTGAACGGACACTGAGGCAGAAGGATGCGGGCTTCCGCACTCACGTTATAGTTGCTTTGGGCGCCTCGCTTATGATGGTGGTGTCAAAGTATGGCTTTGCAGATTCTCTGGCGGCGGGCTACGATCCCGCACCCGAGCGCATTGCCTCCAATATAATTACCGGTATCTCCTTTCTCGGAGCCGGTATGATATTCGTGCGCGGAGCCAATATCAAGGGACTTACCACCGCAGCGGGAGTCTGGTCCACCGCCGCCGTCGCTATGGCAATAGGCGCGGGAATGTATATAACCGGAATACTTGCTTCACTTATTATCGTCCTGATCCAGATTCTCTTTCACACATTTCTTATCGGATTTGATAAGGTTCTGGCAAATGACCGCACTACCGAGCTGATATTGCGAGCCAAAAACGATCCGGTGCTTATCGCGGAGATAAAGGGTATTCTGACGGATAACGGGTTTACTATCGACAGCACCAAGGTCGAGCTTAACGGTGACGAAACCCTTACCCTGGCGCTTACACTTAAAAGCGTCAAGCACGCGGAGCTTGAGCAGGCTGTAGAGCTTATCGGTATGAAGGGTGTTAATCTGGTGTCGTTTTAAGCGGACTTTTAAATACGCCCGGCTTCTGTTTACTTGAAAGGATTAAAATGAGATTGGTTTTAAAAAGATTGTTTGCCGCTTTGGCGGTCTTGCTTGCCACAGCTTGTCTTTGCGCCTGCGGATACAGCTTTAATGATGTTTCAACTCCGTATGACGGTATGAATCTGAAAAAATATATTAAGCTTGGGGAGTATCGAATTCAGCTCACTCAGACGGAAATAGATAATATGCTTGAATCGGAGCGAAAGGCTTTTCTCAAAAGCTTTGCCACCGTCAATCTTATCGGCGATACGGCTAACAATATCCCGGACAGAGCCATAAAAAAGGGTGATAACGTAACCATAAGCACAGAGGTAAAGGTTTACGGTGAAAACGGCGAGCTGATACCCTTAGACGAGCTGCTGGCAGGAGAGGAAGCGGAGGACAGCTTATCCTCTGCGCTTAAGGATTATACCGTGGAGGATGTGGGAAACGGTTATTTCCTTCCTGAAATCGAGAATGCTCTTATAGGCTCATGGACGGGATACATCGAATACGTTGACGTTCAGTATGACGATAAGGTGCAGACCGAGCAGCTTAAAAACAAAAAGGTTCAAATCACCGTAATCATCAGTAAGGTGCAGGAGGTGGTGCTCCCGGAGTATACTGACGAATTCGTCGCCTCCAAAACCGATTACGATACGGTAGCGGAGTTTGAAACGGCGCTGACAAAGGACTTGATATTGTCATATATCTGGAACGTTTACAACGATTCCGCTGAGGTAATAAAATATCCCACGGACCGAGTTATAAAATATCAGACTGAGTTTACCGAGTATTACGACTATCTGGCGCGCAGCGCCAATATGACGCTGGATGAGTATCTTAAGTCCATCGGTACGGATATTGACGGCTACGCCGACAGAGCCCTGTCCTATGCCCAGGGAACGGTAAAGGAGGAGATGGTGCTCTATTATACCGTGGAGCGGGAAAACCTGGGATTCACCGGGGAGGAGTATAAGGCGTACGCCAACAGCGTGCTGGACCATTACGGCAGTGATAACATTGAAATGCTGGAAAATACCTACGGAAGGGAAATGATAAGGCGGGCTTACTACTGGGAGCTGGCAAAGGATTTTCTTTATGAAAATCTTGAGATCAAGCCGTGATGCTCTCCGGCATTGATGTTAGCGGTCTCGGCTTTAAGAATATCACGGTCGCTTATGAACGCGGGAAAAAGGCGAGTAAAACGCATGATACCGGCTCGGTATCTTAATTCTCTGAAACAACCCACCTCTCCGAAATAGTCTAACCTTCGGGAATAACCGCGTTTACCGCGACTTCTGTTACCACGGCAGCCGTAGCCTGAATCTCTTGGCGAGCCTCATCTTGATCGACCTGCGCCGAAGCATTGAGCCCGAAGCTGACGCTGAGGGCGGCATTCACCTTCTGCATGACGTTGTCCTCAAGATGGCCCATGCGCTCCTTGAGGCGGCGCTTATCAATGGTACGTATTTGCTCCAGGAGAATTACCGAGTCACGGGCGAGCCCCATTTCCATGCAGCCCTGCGCGCCCCTGAGAACGTCTATGTGAGTTGGGAGCTTGGTCTTTCCTATCTTGCTGGTTATTGCGGCGGCGATCACCGTGGGACTGAATTTGTTACCCACGTCATTCTGTACTATAAGCACCGGACGTAAGCCGCCCTGCTCGGAGCCTATGACCGGACTGAGGTCGGCATAATAGATATCTCCGCGTTTTATGTTCATTTACGTTATCATCCTTTCGTTGCCTTGTGTTTTTGCGGGTACGCAGTTAAGCGTAAGCTTACACAAGTATTTTTACCATCTTTATCCCCGGTTTAAACACGGCGGTCAAAAAAGATGTATGGAAATTTTCGACATAGTTTTCAGTAACAGTGTATTCCGCAGACGGCGGCAGGTTACCTGTGTGCCGCGTTGATGGAAGGGGGAAACGTGGCAAAATGCGGGTGTTCGACATTTTTGGGCGTAATTTTGACCTTGAAATACCAAATTTAAAAAAATGGCAATAAAATAACGTTTAAATCTACAATTCTTTTATGATAGAATGTCAGTGACCAAAACGCAGATACTGAAAGGTAGAATACAAGGTATGAAGTGTCCTTCTTGCGGATGTATAGATAACAGCAAGGTGGTTGATTCGCGCCCTACGGAGGATTATAGTATACGCCGTCGACGCGAATGCCTGGAATGCCATAAGCGCTTTACTACTTATGAGATAATTGACGAGGTTCCGATCTCGGTCATTAAGAAGAATAAAACCAAGGAAATATTCGATCCTAATAAGATAATCAGCGGGCTGAGAAGAGCCTGTTATAAGCGTCCTGTATCTGAAGTGCAGATAGCGGGTATCGTCTCGGAGATAGAGGCTGATATATCCAACTCTCTGAAAAGAGAGGTGACCTCGGCAGAGCTCGGTAATATGGTGATGGCAAAGCTGAAGGAGATAGACGAGGTGTCGTATGTCCGTTTTGCCTCGGTTTACCGCGAATTCAAGGACGTTGAGACGTTTTTGAGAGAATTGAAGATGCTGACGGAAAACAAGCAATGATCTGACTTCGGATGCTGTGAAATATCATTAAAAGAAAACATGTGGCTTTGATAAGGCACAGCGGTTGCTCAGAACGAATTTAAAACCGAAAGATCAATTTTTATAGAAAAACAAATATTTTTTTAAAAACCCCTTGACAAACGAAAGTTAATGTGATATAATGACTGTCGTTGCAAGGTGATCCGCTGGTGTAGCACAATGGCAGTGCAGCTGATTTGTAATCAGCAGGTTGTTGGTTCGACTCCGATCACCAGCTCCAGATATGGGGGAATTCCCGAGTGGCCAAAGGGGACAGACTGTAAATCTGCTGGCGATGCCTTCGGTGGTTCGAATCCACCTTCCCCCACCGGAAAAAAGCACACATTTGTCTACCAAGACAATGTGTGCTTTTTTCAACTAAATCCGCCTTCGTCGGAATAAATCCACTATCGTGGATGAAATCGCTACGCGATGAAATCCCGCTTTGCGGGGAGAGA
>JAFVTO010000194.1 GCA_017503165.1 Clostridia bacterium
ACTTCATGATTGAAGTAGGACTCCTCAAAAAAGATCACATGGTAATATACGCTTGTTTCGTCCGGAACCGCCACTACGACCGTATCGTAACAAATGGTTGAGCCACACGCTCCCGTGCTTTCGCCGTCGATAGAGATCCCCAGATATTTGCACGCGATCTCATGGGCTTCCTCTTTTGAGAGCCTGTCGTTCCATGATTCGTTCATAGCTGAATATTCTATACTGACTTGGGGATTCTCCCAGTCTGGCGTAAAGGCGTAAAGGCACACCTTTTTGTTATTGTATTTTAGGATAAACCTATCCCCATAGTCCAGTACGAGCTCATCAATGCCGTCTCCGTCAAAATCGGCAAAGCCGTATCGAAGATCGGTCACGTCAGCCAAAAGCGTTTGCTCGTATTACCTCCTAACATTAAATCGATGAAAGTTATTTTGCGTCACAACAAGCCATCAGGAATATCGATGAAGTTGTTTTCGCAAAAATCATAAAAACTTTTCACCGCTAAGTTGCTTGGTATAACATGACCGTTTTCCCAACGGTTAATTGTAGAATAGCTAACATTAATTGCACTTGCCAGTTGTTTCTGACTTAATTTAAGTTTTTTACGAACGGTAATGACAAATTCAGAAAAGGTCATTGGTACACCTCCAAATATCGCATGTGCTACAAATATTCCATAGTAACATTATAGCATATGCTATATCTAATGGCAAGTAGGTAACAGAAATATTTACAAAATTTTTGATTTTTCTTTTGTTTGCTCCTTCGGGACGGACAGCAGCGTATCCACGTTCTTTTTTATGGTCTCGTATTCCTGGGCTTCGCTTCTTGCCGTCTTGTATTCGGCAAGGAGTTTTTCCTTCTTTGCGTTCAGCGCGGCGAGCTCTGCCTTCATACTCTCGGCAGTCGGCAGTGGAACGGCGCCCAGGCGTTTGAGCTCACGGGCAGAAGCCTCAAAAAGAATGATCTCGCTTTCGTGACCTCGCATGAATTTCTCTTTATCTCCCGACCGTCTGTATTGATTGTAGATCGGTTTCAGTTTCCGATAGGTGGCGGCGTGCTTCATCACAAGGGCGAGCTCTGCGCTTCGTGCCTCGATGGCCTTTATCTCGGCATGGGAGCTGTCCCGTTTCTCGGTGATGGAGGCTGCCTTACTTTCAAGATCGGCATAGTTATCTATCCCACGTTCTTCCAACCAGGCGAAGGTCTTTGCGGCCAGTTTCAGGTTTTGTATCTTCGCCCAATGCTGGAGCCCTCCTTGTTTTGTCTGGAGGTCATACAGCAGACGGATACGGTCGTCGCGCTGCTTCGGCTGACGGGAAGGTCTGGAGCCTCCGGCGATCCGTGCGGTAATGGCTTCCTCCGTGTAGTCGATACCCAGGGTCTTCATTCGGGTAAATCTTTCTTGATCGGAGGCACGGCAGGAGATATATTTGCCTCGCTTTATCTCATAGCCTTCACGCTGCAGGCGAGCAAGTAAGTCCTCAAAATCCTTGCAGGTGGGAATGAGCCGGTCAATGGCCGCTTTCAGCTTTGCCTTGTAGCTGGTGCCGTTCCTCTCGGCTTGGTGTTCAATATAGCTCTTGCCCTTGTCCTGTCCGGGAACGACAACGGACAGACCGTGTTCCTTGCACAGCCGGTCAGAGACGCGGCGTATTTCGTGATAGCTCCGTTTGTTGGAATGGTAGTGCTTGTGATCCGCAAAGCTGACTGCGTTAAAAATGATGTGGTTGTGTACGTGATCCTTGTCTATATGGGTCGTCAGCACAAATTCATACTTGCCGCCCAAAATCTCTTTTGCGAGCTGCATACCGATCTCGTGGGCTTCCTCGGGTGAGACCTCGCCGGGTTCAAAGGCTTGTATCAGGTGACGGCCCAGATTCGTCCCCTTTTCGATGGCATGGCGGCGGGTCCAGGCAAATTCAATGTCCGCAGTTTCGGCGGCGCAGCCATAGGCGGAGACGAGCAGCTTACCGTCCGTTTTCTCGGGATTGCAAATATAGTCAATCGCCGCTTTCAGCGTTGACTTGATAGGATGCGTCTTTGTAACTGCCATATCTGATCCAGCCTTTCCCGTATCTCGTCCATATCGGCCTGATACGCGGGACCTCCGGCGTTGAGCTTCTTTGCGATCTGATTGATATTGCGGCCGATGGAGAACAGGGTCTTGTTCATTTCCTTTAAGTTCGACATATCCGTATAGATGATATATCCGTCAATCGCCATCTTGCGAAGGTAGGCGCCGATCCGCTGTGTGGGGAGCTGGGCCATCTTCTGTTCAATCAATGCTCGTTCCTCCGCTGTCACCGGGCAGCGAAGGACGATGGGGCGTTTGCGGTTCGCCATAGCGTGTACCTCCGTTTCTTCATAAGGGTCTGGGATATCCCAGCAAGCGATTTTTTATTTTCGGGCAAGGGACCTGAAAATGGGAAAAATCCGCAAGTGTGGCTACACTTGCTGTGCTTGCTATCGTTTCTTTTTCCTGCTTATAAAGCGTTACGGACACTTGAAAATACCCGCAAAAGAGCAGAAAAAGACGAAAAAAATAGAAGCCACTTTACATCTTCTGTAAAGCGGCCTCTATTCGTCCAGTTTGATCGCTCCGTCAA
>JAFVTO010000195.1 GCA_017503165.1 Clostridia bacterium
ACCGAAAAAGCCCTCCGAGGACATTTCAGCCACGGAGCCTACTAAAAATCCCCAAAAGTATTTTATTACCCAACCGACTATAACGGAATAGTAAGGCAGAATAACTACCGGCACCAGAGCCGCCATCCATCCCACGAATGAAAAACGCTTATCCAGTGCTTTAAATGCTCCGATAGCGCTGAGCTTGCTCTTTCTTCCAATGGCAATTTCAGCAACCATAAGCGAAAAGCCGAAGGTAACAGCAAGCAGGAGATAAACTAAAAGGAAGATTCCTCCTCCGTATTTGGCTGCAAGATATGGGAAACGCCAAATATTCCCCAATCCTACCGCAGAACCCGCCGCAGCAAGAACAAATCCTATCTTGCCGGTAAACGAGCTTCTCTTGGTTTCCGTCATATTGTATTATCCATTCCTTTCTTTTGCACTGCATATAGGGTGATGAATACCCACGTGGACAAGTTCTTGTCCGAAATACAGGCAATGGCGCACAGCCTGACTTGTACCCAAAAACAAGAACGCTCCAACTATCCTTTTTAGTTTACCACATTTTTCGCAAAAAGTCAATAATTATTTCCGACAAGTTTTTAAAGAGGCTTTGAAATTTCGATTTATAGCAAATTCATGAGAAAGAAAAACTCTAAACGTATTGACAAGAAATGAATATCGTGCTAAGATATGCATGAACAGAAATCGTACAGAAAGGAATCATCAGTGCAATGAAAAAGAAAGTAACTGTAATAGGATACGGCGGACAGGGAGGATGGCACGCAGACCATGCTTTAAAAAGCGATGTGGTGTCTCTTCTGGGAATATATGATATAGCGCAAAAGCGCGTAGAGCTGGCAAAATCCAAGGGTATAAATACATACGCAACCTTGGAGGAGGCACTTAATGACGAAAGATGCGACATAGTTGTTATCGCAACGCCGAACGACGTGCATAAGGAGCTGGTTAAAAAGGCTCTCGCCGCGGGAAAGAACGTTATCTGCGAAAAGCCTGTGGAGATGACCGTTGCGGCATTCGACGAGATGGCTGAGGCGGCGAAGGCATCGGGCAAGCTGTTCACAGTACACCAGAACAGACGCTGGGACGTAGACTTTCTCGCCATGAAGCAGATCATCGAGGAGGGTGACATAGGAGAGCCAATACGCATAGAGTCACGCATACACGGCTCCCGCGGTATTCCCTCCGACTGGAGATGCCATAAGCCCTATGGCGGCGGCATGATCCTTGACTGGGGAGTTCACCTTATAGACCAGATGCTTCAGCTGATTCCTGAAAAGATAGTAAAGGTAGCTTGCGACGTCACCAACATCACAACCGACGAGGTTGACGACGGTTTCCGTCTCAACATATATTTCGAGAGCGGAAAGACCGGATACGTAGAGGTCGGAACCTATAACTTTATTCCCATGCCCCGATTCTATATGCAGTGTAAAAATGGCTCTGCCAAGATCGAGGACTGGAGACAGAAGGCTCAGGTCGCCAAGTGTCTGGCGTGGCACGAGAGCGACGTAGTGCCGGTTCAGACGGCTGCGGGAATCACCAAGACAATGGCGCCCAGAGACGAGATCACACTGAAGACATATGAGATCGAGCGACCGGTTTCCGACGTTCACGATTTCTACCGCAACGTAGTCAAAGCAGTAGACGGTATCGAGCCTCAGCTCATAAAGCTCTGCCAGGTCCGCCGTGTAATGCAGGTAATGGAAACGGCTTTCGCCTCAGCCGAAAAGGGCGCGCCCATTGTTGTTGACATCTGATAAGACCGCTTATAATACAAGAATAAAACAAAGCAACGAAATAATAAAATCAACCCCCGGCTATCCAGTGACCGCTAAGGTCCCGATTAGCCGGGGGCTTACTTATTCATTTATCCACTTTTACTTATCCAAGCCTCAGACCTCTGTTCTCCAGCCGAAGGGATCCTCGCGCTTGCCCCACTGAATACCGGTGATCTCGTCGTAGAGACGCTGAGTGAGCTCACCGATCTCTCCGCCACCGATAGTCATGACGTCATCCTTATAGCGAAGCTTACCGACAGGAGAAACAACGGCAGCGGTGCCGGTACCGAACACCTCTTCAAGAGAACCGTCCTTGGCGGCAGCGATCAGCTCATCCACGGAAATCCTGCGCTCTTCTACCTCATAGCCCCAGTGCTTGCAAACGTTAATAACGGAATTACGGGTAATGCCGGGAAGAATACTTCCGTTTATCATGGGAGTAACTATCTTTCCGTTTATCTTGAAGAAGATGTTCATTGCTCCCACCTCTTCGATGTATTTTCTCTCAACGCCGTCCAGCCAGAGAACCTGGGAATATCCGCCGTCGTGAGCCTTTACCTGAGCGATAAGGCTGGCGGCGTAGTTTCCTCCGGTCTTTGCGAAGCCCATACCGCCCTTGACTGCTCTGACGTACTCATCCTCTATCCAGATCCCCACGGGAGCAAGACCGCTGGGATAGTAGGCTCCGCTGGGAGAAAGGATGACCATAAAGAGATACGTCTTAGAGGGCGCAACGCCGAGAAACTCGTCGGTTGCGATAACGAAGGGACGGATATAAAGCGAGGTTCCGGGATCGGTGGGAACCCAATCGCGGTCAACATCCACAACAGCCTTGATAGCCTGAACGAAATCCTCCTCGGGAATATGAGGAATGCAGAGACGGTCGTTGGAATCGTTGGCTCTTTTTGCATTCATTTCCGGACGGAACAGATACACCCTTCCGTCATCCCCCTTGTATGCCTTAAGTCCCTCAAACATTTCCTGACCGTAATGGTAGACCATTGCGGCGGGGGAGAGGGAAATATTCTGAAAGGGAACGATTCTGGCATCGTGCCAGCCCTTTCCCTCAGTATAGTTCATAATGAACATGTGGTCGGTAAAAATATGTCCGAAGCTCAGCTTCTCACCTTTAGCAGGCTTCTCCTTCGGATTATTTGTAAGTTCAATGCGGATATCAAGCATTTTCGTTCATTCCTTTCTCTTTGCGACAGCATACGCAAAAACCGTTTATTTAAAATAACAGGATGTTTATTAAAGTATAAAGACTCTATAACTAAAAGTATAACACAAGATCTGACGGATGTCAATATTTCAATAGGATATAACTTTGTGATTTTTCTTTTAACAGCCTGTCCACCTGTACGCGCCCAAGCGCCGGACAGTGCTGAGCCGGTAATAATATAACTCTGCTCTGCTCTGCTCTATCCTACTCTTCCTTGCTCTCCGGCTTCGGGGCGAACATATCCTTTATCCTTATAGCCGAAAACAGGTTTTTTACGGGGTGAAGCTCTATATCCTTAAAAGCACTCAGGTGGCGGTCAGCAAGCTTCTTGGAGTTATGCTCCGGGAGCACCAATCTTCCAAAGCCGAGCCGAGCTACCTCGTTCACTCGCTGCTCAACCGCCGAAACAGAACGGCATTCCCCGGAAAGACCGATCTCTCCTATAGCTATAAGATTATCCGGCAACGCCCGGTCCAGAATTCCCGAAACCAGCGCAAGCGCCACGGCAAGATCTGCGGCAGGCTCGTCAAGCTGCAATCCCCCGGTAACGTTAATGTAAATATCGTTTTGTGAAAAATGCAAGCCGAGCCTCTTTTCAAGAACGGCAAGCAGCATACACAGACGGTTGTAATCGAAGCCGTTTGCGGAGCGCTTAGGAGAGGGGAAAACGGTAGGGCTGACCAATGCCTGTATCTCGGTAATCAACGGACGCGAGCCCTCCATAACACATACGGCGCAGCTTCCGGAAACGTTCTTGGGACGTTCGCGCAAAAGCGCCTCAGATGGGTTTGGGACCTGGCAAAGACCGGCCTCGGTCATTTCAAAAACACCGATCTCATTAGTCGAGCCGTATCTGTTTTTCACCGCTCTGATTATTCTGTAGGCATGCTGACGCTCACCCTCGAAATACAGCACCGCATCCACCATGTGCTCAAGCACCTTAGGGCCTGCAATACCGCCCTCCTTATTGACGTGTCCCACAAGTATTACGGAAAAGCCCTCGCTTTTCGCCTTGTTGATAAACCGCATAGAGCATTCACGCACCTGCGTCACACTTCCCGTGGCGCTCTGTACGTCAGCGGAATACACCGTCTGTATCGAGTCAACTATAACAATGCTCGGCGTCACCTCATCTATTTCGGCAAGGATATTCTCGATCTGCGTTTCGTTGAGAACGTAGAGCTTTTCGGCGCGCACTCCAAGACGTTTGGCGCGAAGCTTGAGCTGCCCCCCGGACTCTTCACCGGAAACGTAAAGCACGGTTTCGTCGTTCCCCACCGCTCCGCAAAGCTGCATAAGCAGAGTAGACTTGCCGATACCCGGCTCGCCCGAGATCAGAACCGCCGAGCCGCTGACCAATCCCCCGCCGAGAACGCGGTCAAACTCGCTCATTCCGCTTCCGATACGCAGATAATCAGGTATCTCCAGCTCATCAAGCGCCGCGCTTCTGTTTTCTCTTTTCAAGGTAGCGGCGGTAAACGTGGAGTCGCTTTTCTTCGCCACACATTCCTCCAGTGTATTGTAGCTTCCGCAACTTGGGCACCTGCCGTACCACTTAGAGCTTCTGTATCCGCATTCGTTACATTCAAAATAGGTTTTTCCCATATCAAAACAATCCTTTTATGACTTTTCCAAGCCGGATATCTGTCAGTATACCTCTTTTACAGTATAAGCTCCATTCCGACCTTCTGAGGAACCAGCCCCATTCTTTTATAAAATTCCATTGCGGAGGGATTGCAGCTCCAGACGTTAAGGGTAAGATTATAGCAACCCATATCTCTTGCCAGCCTCAAGGCTGCGCCGTAGAGCTCGCTGCCGACATGCTTTCCGCGCAGCTTCTCGTCAACGCAAAGGTCATCTATATACAGTGTCTTTATATCGGTCAGAAGCTGACTTCCTATATGCTGCTGAAGTATGCAGAAACAGTACCCCTGCACCGTGTCGCTTTCATCCACAGCCACCAAGATCGGCTTGCTGCCATCCTTGATTATCTCACAAAGCTCACCGTCACTGTATTTCCGTCCCTTTTTGAAAAGATCCGGCCTTCCAAGGTGATGCACCAAATTGACCTGGGAGAGCAGCTCCCCTATCCGAGGTATGTCCTTTTCCAATGCACATCTTACTTGCACTCTGAATACTTCCTTTCCGGCTGAAAACACTTTTTATGTTACAGACTAACCGTATTATACTCCCGCCAAAAGACTTTGTCAATATAAAAAGTGAATATCACAGGCAATTTCCCCTATATGATATTGACAAGTCGCCTTTCCAGGGGTATAATTTTATCAAAGATGATTTCGCATAAAATTTTCCGTGATTATCAAAAGGAATTAAGGTATAATAGCATTGCAAGCCGGGGCGAACGTGCCACCCGTGAGCTATAACCATAACTGAAAGGAACCGGAAAAATGACCTCCATGCTACCTGAGCTGATAATGCTCGTAGGCATTCCCGCCTGCGGCAAAAGCACACTTGCAGCTCAATATGAAAAAAACGGCTATACAGTGCTCTCATCCGATAAAATAAGAAACGAACTGGCGCAGGGTGAGGATTACGGAAAAATGACCTCCAAGGAATACCGCGAGCTGAATGTCCGTGTATTCGAAGCGATCAAGAAAAAAGCAAGCACACTGATCAAACAAAAAAGGAGTGTGGTAGTGGACTCCACGGCAATAAGCAGAAAAAAGAGGATCGGCTTTCTCAGATATATCGGAAACGCGTCATATCAAAAGACCTGCGTTCTTGTAATAACCCCCGTAGAGGTATGTATGGAGCGGAACTCCAAGAGGCAGGGAAACGCAAGAGTTCCCCATGAGGCAATCGACAAAATGCTGCGCTCCTTTGAATGCCCCGCGTATGTCGAGGGGTGGGATAAAATAGAAACGGTGGCGTATAACGGCGCATACAGCTTCCCATTTAATGAGGCGGCAGATTTTCCGCAGGACAATCCGTACCATACTCTCACGTTAGGCGGGCACATGGACGCGGCAGTGGAATACTGCATTCAGCAAAATTATCCGGAGATTATCCGACACGTTGCCGCGTACCACGACGTAGGAAAGCTGTATACCAAGCAATTCCGCAACTATAAGGGGGAGCCGACCGAGAGCGCCCATTTCTACGGACACGAAAGCTACAGCGCATATCTTTACCTGACGGAAATGCTGTGCGGCAAAACAGTAAGCGACCGGGAAAGGGAGCAAATACTGTATTGCGCTCTGCTGATAAACTGCCATATGCGTCCGATGTTCCGTCGCGAGGGCTCTTATGAGGAGGATGTCGCTTTATTCGGCGAAAGGTTCATGGATGATCTGATGATGCTACACTCGGCGGACAGGGCAGCGCACTGAAAAGGAAGATTTCCGACACAAACAAAAAAAACGGTTAAATATCAAACTCGCGGCAAAAAACCGAGAATAAAAATAGAAAGGCATACTTACCATGAATACCAATTCTATACTTTGTAAGTTTATATCCGATCACCCCAACGACTGGGAAGAGATATTGGAAAATGAATACGATCTGAGAATAAAGAAGGATGGAAACTACGCCATCTTCAATTATTCCATATTGGGCAACTTCTATGATCCGATAGTCCAGGAGGCTCGCGGCATAATCCTTGATTACGTGAATTTAGAGGTAGTCTGCTGGCCGTTCAGGAAATTCGGAAACCATACCGAGGGATATGTGGATACTATAGATTGGAAGAGCGCGCGCGTGCTTGAAAAGGTAGACGGCTCAATAGTGAAGCTGTGGTATGACCGGGCAGCCCGGAAGTGGCAGTTCTCCACAAACGGAATGATACGCGCCGAGGAAGCCCGGGCAGATGAGATATCTTCTCAGTCGTATATGGACGTAATAAGAAGCGCGGACAACTTCTGTAATATCCCCTTCGAGGAGCTGGATAAGGACACCACCTATATCTTTGAATTGGTAAGCCCACAGACAAGAGTAGTCATAAAATACGATACCGCCAGCCTGTACCATCTGGGAACAAGAAATAATATAACCGGAATGGAAAGCGAAACCGACATAGGAATAAAAAAGCCCAAGTCTTACTCACTGGGCTCGATCGACGACTGTATAAATGCATCCGCCGAGCTGAACCGTAACGAAAGCGGAATGCAGGCGGAGGAGATAACCGCGGAGGGATTTGTGGTGGTGGATAAGGACTGGCACCGCATCAAGATAAAATCCCCGGACTATATAATAAACCACCATTTGTCCAGCGTAAAATCCATTTCAAAATTCGATTGCGTACATCTTCTCATAAATGCTTCAAGCGACATAAACACTATGTGCGACAGGTGCGAGGAGCTTATTCCCATATTCAAATACTATGACTTCAAGCTTTCAGAGCTGTATGTGCTTGCGGACAAAATGGCAATAATAGCAAGACAGTTTTATGAGGAATACAGCCATGAGCGGAAGGCAGTAGCGAATATAATAGTCAAGCACCGCCTGTCGGGAATAGGCTTCAAGGCGTTGGATACAGAGCTTAAAGGACGGGAGATACTCCTCGGTTTGCCTACCGAAAAGATATGTAAGCTCATCCCCGATTACCAACCGGAGGACCTCAGCGACCTTATCAAATCCCATAATACCGCCAAGGAAAAGAAGAATTAACAAAAAACTATCGAAAAGGGATAGATAAATGTAATATACACCCCCTTAAAGCAGACGCTTGAAAAAAGCAAAAGTTTTCAAGACGGCTTTAAGGGGGTGTTTTTATAACCCAATTTACACTTGGATAGGTGAGATTTTGAACAGACCAAAGGAATACATACATAACTTTCGTCACAGTCACGCGACGAAAAATCTCCCCCTGCTATGCATAGGGGGAGAAAGAGGAAGCTTGTTAAATCAGCAAAAGCTTTTCTTATGCTGTCTACCTGACATCGGGCACATTATTCGCTTATATGCCAACACGGTACCTTCTTGTTCTTAAAGTTAAGTTTAAGACATAAACATATATAATCCTAAACCCAATCACGGTTTCACTTCTTCAATTTCTTCATAATATTTTCCATCAGCAGGTTGCTTATCTGCTTCAATTCTTTGAAAAGCAGGATAAAAATAATTAAGCAACATAGCCCGGAATACAAAAACTCTCTGGTATACGAGTTGGTGGCTACATAAATCTGGATTCCAAGCGTAAAATAACAAAAGATATAAAGCTTCCAGTTAATTGAAAGCGACATAATCTTTCTACTATGGAGTATTCTGCTTAAACAAATCGACGTTTGTGCGCATACTACAGATATGCCTGCTCCAATAATTCCTAAACGGGGAATCAGCAAACAATTTAGTGTAATGTTTATCACAGCACCTATTCCCGTAGACACAACCAAAAACTTAGTATTATATGATGCGGTATAAATAGACCCAAAAAACTCCGAATATGCGTGCATAGCTGTAGAGAACAATAGTAACGGAACAAATTGCCATGCTTGGAAAAAGTCTTTTGAAAACATAATATAAGCTATTGGTTTATTAAAAACAAGCATACATGACAGAATCAAAATAATGATAGTTGACAGCTTTGCAAAAGCATCCGAAAAAAAGCCCTTTGAATCATCCGACCCAAAATCATCAACGCAATTTACTTTCCAGGCTCCTCCAAAAATGCCGGTCATTGTGGTCATTATATGTGGGATCTTATTCGCTACCGAGAACAACCCCGTAGCTGATGTACCGATAAATGCGGTCAAGAAAAATTTACTCGCGGCATCAGCAAGCCACCAGCTTGCACTATTGGGGATCATAGGTAACGAATACGCCAACATCTTTTTTTGTAATTCCTTATTAGTTGCCCGGAATATAAGCCCATATCTATAAATTTTTGCCGCCAAAAACATATAGAGCACTGAAACTGCAGAGCCTATGATATGAGAAATCAAGTAACCCTGAATTCCCATCTTCATCGGAATCAGAAAAAGAATCGCAGATATAACGGAAATAAATGTCTGTACAATACCTCCTACAGCAAATACCTTCGTTTTATCAATTCCTCTTACAAAGTAAGAAATCGCATGCTGAATGCTATACGTTACAAAATACAGAACTACAAACCAATAGTAATCCTTTAAAGGCGTAAAGAAAATAATGGGGGATAAGCAAAAGAAAAGCAACAATCCCGCGAAAGTTATTCTGACACCTATCGTATATACTTCCCTGGGATCGTTTCCCTTTTCCAATGCAAAGCGCATCATAGCTTCGCAAATAATAAACGAGAAAAAAGGAAACAACAGCGTTGTTGTTGTTGATATCAGATCAGCTATACCGTACTGGTCTGTTGTAAGAATTGCTGTATAAAAAGGAACAAAGATAAATGTCAATAGCTTGCTGCCGAAGCTTCCTATAGTCATCAACAAAGCATCTTTGCCAAATTTCTTATAGCCTGCCATTCATTTCCTCACCAATCCTTCTATATCCCTTATAGTCTAAACACTCTCTTGATCATGTTCTTCCATGCCGCTTTTCTATATGCCTTATATCCCGAACTGTGGAGGCATGCATAATGAAGTCCGTGTTCCTTAAAATCCGCGCCGAAACTATCATGAGAAAGTGTTTTCGCGCGACTGATCTCAAACATTCTATTGTGCCTTAAAGCTACATCAATCTCAGCATCACCAATAACAAAATTTGACGTATCAATTTTCCTTAACAGCTCTTGGCCTTTATTGGTTTTTTCGAAAATAAGTGAGACGCCATTTTTGTTATATGGCTGCGTTCCCGGCTTTGCCCCCTGCATTTTCGTCATTATCAACAAGTATTGCTTCCGCAAGAACCGAGGCCGCCCCACCCGAAGCCGATTTCTTTAATATCTGATCATCTTTATAATAGCCATATTTAACCTGTACATTTTCAAATTATCCATTCAAGCTTATGTCTATATAACCGCCAGCTTCTTCAATTGAGTGAGGAATATCTTCCCCTCGACAGCCTGATAGTGCCTTTTCCAAGTAATCAGCAGAAGCTCTGCGCAATTCCGATAATTTGCCATACACAGACTTATAGTCAATTTCATTTTCGATCGAAAACTCAGGAGCTCCCCACAATGCACTGTTTAACCCAAGCTTGTACAGCAGTTCAATCATACGCCTTCCGCGAGTGGTGTGTGGAACAGTAATAAACTTTTTCTTGTACAGGATAGAAAAAACAGTTCCGTGAAAAGAGTTTGTAACCACAAATTCTGCATTCTTAATATATGACAGAAAACGGTCCGGGGCGTAATCTGAAGCGTTTATTATATTCATGCCGTTAAGCTTAACCGTCTCTGGAGTGCCGTTAATAACACGGTATCCACACATATTTCCAACTTGTTGAACAGCCAACCGGATATCCTCAGAGGTTTCAAGTCCGTACACAAATACATACGGCTCTTTCTCCGAAACATCGCTTTCAATATTCAAGTAGTCGTCAGCATCCAAAAGAAGCGTTGGATCAACGCAGATATGAACATCCCGATCAATAGTTTCAAGTAGCTCCGGCGTACTTTCACGCAAGGAGACAGCATCTAAGTGCTCACATAATATGTTGATCTTCCTGCATTCATCTTCGGACAGCTTTTTCCCTATACTTACTGCATATGCAATTTTTCTGATTTCATTTGACCCAAAATTCAAAAAATAAGCTTCGTCAAAATCATGATCCAATAAATCCGGATTCCATAATTGATCGCTTCCCGTAATATAGGCATCCATTTTGGGTGGATGCTTTTGCAGTGCCTTTATCGACTCATATTTAGTTGTAAGATTCAGATAATTTGAAGTAAACCTGTTAAACAATCGGGAATTAGTGCGATGTGTACCCAGAAGATTCCAATACATACAACGAACAAAACTCTTAGCAAACACCAAGCTCTTTCGGCGTATAGAAGCCCGTTTATGCATATTATAATACCACAACGAATACCTGATGGGGTTTTTCCACGGACTATAACGCACTGTATGGTATTTGGGACGGTAATCAATGATCTGAACATCGTGTCCTTGATTACTCAAATATTTTTGTAACGCATAGCTTTGGAGAACAGCCCCTTGATTATTTACAAAATGAAACGTAATTATTCCAATCTTCATCCACTAAAACCCCTTCTTAGTTTTTATTGAAAATCACCGTTCCTCTTCACAGCCGGAACTGCTGTTATGAACGCAACACAAACAAAATAGAAAATGTAATATGATGCATCATACAACGGGTTGCCTGTCACCCCATATAAGAGGAAGAAAATTTGGTAAAACAACGCAAACAAAGCAATTTTCTTTTTATACGTGTCAGTTGTTTTCTTTTTCAGATAAGACAGTGTTTTTGCAAAAACAATTGCAAATAAGATGAAGAAAACAATTGCACCCACTAATCCGGTTTCACACAATAACTGCAAATAAATATTGTGAACATCATAATTCTTTCCATAGAATTTCAATTTGTAAAATTGCTTCCAACCAATCCCCAAAACCGGTTCATCCCGGAATTTTTGTAAAGCAATTCTCCAAAACTCAACTCTACCGGTAGTCACGTCAACATCTGAATCTCCCAATGAACTCAACGTATCAAACAGTTGATTAATTAACGTTCCTTCAACAAAAAACGAAATAATCCAAAGGCACAGAAATATGCTGCATCCTAAGAGCGACATTCCCAGAAAACGTTTCAGCCTTGAAGCCTTCCCCTGGCTTAAATATACAGAAAAGTAATAGGCTATCAGCAATGCTATCAGGCAGAAGCCAAAGTGAGCACGCTTCCCTGAAAGATACAGCCCGATAATAGACAAAAACAGGAAAATGAATGTTCTCTGCTTCAAATACGGCTTGTTATCTCTGTATAATATGAATCGGTTAGCCATACCCAAAACCATAAACCCTGCAAAATGTGCATTCTGGCATGTAAAACCTATGTTGGATGCACCGCTGATTACAGAATCGTAAAGTCTTGAATAATAATCAATTCCGCTAAATACAGGAAGGAAAATATTTACATATATCCCCGGCAACATCCAGCATATAAGCATGCCAATTATTTGAATACATGAAAAAAAATTGATAAGACACGATAGCGTTACAATAAAATCCTCTTTAACTCCGATAGACACGATAACAAACAATGCGCTATAGAAAAGCAAATAAGTAATCGATGCACGCGAAGCAATCATTACGAACAAAATCAAAAGCATGATAACCGATAATGAATTTATCCGAATTTTATTCTTTAGCAATGCCAACAGCATTAAACCCGCGATCAAGACTCCGTATGCTCTTTCAGTAAGGGTATTTTCAAACATCCAATACCCCCACACAGAACAATAAGAAAATGCAAAAAAAAGACACAGTAACACCAGACATTTCAAGCTATCAAACTTTACTATTTTTCTCATCTTGGGCTCATCCCTATCCTCTTACGCAACATCGTTGTACATGTAGGCGATATTTTAAACAATAACCACTTTAATTTTTGCTTAGTAGACAATGACTTATGCAAACCTTTACTCAAACATAAACGCAACCAGCTACGGTAATTTTCTTTGATTTTCTTTTTATATTCCCGCTTATCTTCGCCATGATATGTTAATTCCAACTTGTTATAAGCCAGAATAGCAGAATTAACACCCATAATAGACTGAACAGCGGCAAATTCGACTTGCCTCTTTAACATAAAATCATAGATATAATCGTTGGCTTTTAATATATCCATGGTTCAGTGTGTAAATGGAGAATTACACAGACTTGTTGGATTGGTAAAATAATTATAATACGCATTTCCCACCGTACATGTTCTTTGGGCATTATAATATAACTGTGTCAAAATGCATTGATCTTCACTGAGATACATCATGGGAAACTCAACACCGTCAAAAAGAGCTTTCTTAAAAACCTTATTACACAAATAGTTTGTAACATTTTTTTGGTAAATGTAATGCTTCAAGCAATTAATCCCCTCTTGCCGGTCACATTGTAATTTATGAATTACTTTGTTATTATCCCATACGGTGTAATAACCGTATTCGATTATGTCTATTTCCTGTTCGCACAAGGGAACAATCTCTTCAAACAGACCTTCTTCCAATGAATCGTCCGCATCTACAAAAGAAATATAGTCTCCCGTAGCGAGAGCTAAACCCGCTTGACGGGCAATTGACGGGCCTTGATTCTCCTGCAACTTATAAATAATCCTTTGATCCTCTTCAGCCAATTTTGTACACATAGTACCGGAATTATCCTTCGATCCGTCGTTAATCAGAACTATTTCCAAATCCCGGTAATTCTGATTGATAATCGAACGAACACAACGCTCAATATACATTTCTGCATTGTACACAGGAATAATTATACTGAACTTTATCATTCTACCTTCCTCGATTCTTGCGAATTATTTTCTTAGCTGTCGCTACTATTGCTTTCATTGTGCCATGGTATGCTTTTTTAGCTTTATAGTATGAAATTACAGAAGCAATTTTGTATGGGTATTTTTTTACATACTTCATCCGCAATTGAAAGTAGTATTTCTGTTCCTCTGTGCACCAAGATGCACCGTAATGATGTATTGAAACAGTATTTTCCGTTAACTGCATCTCAAATGTGATTGGATCCTTAGGACAAAAATATTCTGTAGGATATATCATGAATCCATCTATCTCTTGCGCAATATTTCGATTAATAAACCCGTGCTCTTTGAAGTATTTTGTGGTTCGCTCACATACAGTATACACATTAAGCTCCCCATTCACTAAAATGAAACAATCATTCTCATATGAATTCAGCATCCACTTACAGTATTCATTACCGCTCTCGCACCCCATTATCAAACCGGTGTTAATACTATTAGCATTTTCCAATGCGAGGAAAGGATGCTCAAGTAATCCTTCTAACGGTTTTATGATTTCAACATCTGTGTCCAAATAAATTCCACCGAACTTATCTAATATTGCATGACGCACATAATCGGAGACAAACGCCCACTTTTTCGCATCATATGCTTCTCGCACATACTGACACGAGTTACCTATATCAAAATTGTCCTCATTCCACTCTATTATCTCAAAATCAGGGCAATATTTCCTCCAGCTCTCAATACAATCAAGGATTAATTTACTTTTTTCCCCTTTTCCAAACCAACAGTAGTGAATTGTTCTCGGAATCATCACTTTAAATCTCCTGTATTCTCAAATGCTTTTGGGAATTTCATCTGCTCATAGATTTTTGCGTCAACCAACAACCTGTAATAAAGGTGGTATAGAAAAGAGTATATGAACCCCTCTTTCCCATTCAGACAATTACCTTTCAGAAAATACGCATAACAGAAATACGCCCAGCATCGCCAAAACATGGGAGCCTTATAATACTTAGTCTTTTTACTTCTCTTCTTGCTTATCTTAGAATTTGAAGCATTGAATTCTGTATCCGGAAATCTATCTTCCATATAATCCTGCATTTCACGGGTAGCATACCAGTTCAATTTCTTCACATAGGTATTCAAATCTTTGAAATCGTAATGCAGAAATTTTTCTTCAATAGAGATAGATTCTCCACAGGATAACACAGTATGTTCATCCATCTTTCGATCTTCGATGCGACCGATTCCGGTCTTAAACACCATCAATTTTCTTTTTCTTCCACCGCCATGAGTAAGTTTTCTTCCCATGAAAAAGAGCCATGCTTCTAACGTAAATCCGTTGACATCGTCATTTTCGTGTTCTGAACATTCTTTTTCCAATCTGCTGCAAAGCTCAGGTGTAAACCTCTCGTCAGCATCCAAACGAAGTGTCCACTTGGTTGATATACCCGTATTATCTATAGCCCAGTTAAACTGACGGGCATAGTTTTCAAAAGGATGTGAATATACGTCGACAAAATCCAACGACGATGCGATTTCGACTGTTTTATCGTCACTACCACTGTCAACTACCACTGCCCTCTTCGCAAAACCTTCTATTGATTTCAAACATTCTTCAATATTCTGTTCTTCATTTTTAGTCAGAATAATTGCTGTCAAATCAGTCATTTTCACAACCCCTTATATTACGTTTCCTTTTCCCCATTTCCCTTTTATAATTCATTGCGAGATGCACTACTAAAGAAATGAGATCAGCTAACAAAAGAGTAATCCCTACTTTGCCTAAAAAGAAGGCGTGAGACATTCTTCTATACGATTACTTTTTATCATCGGTAGAAACATTCTTAACAGAAAGTCCTTCCAGCTTTCCGACATACATCGCAATCCAACCAATAAGAATTGCCAACGAACCGATGACGATCACCACAGGATAATACCGTTTATACAAGAAAACAGATATCGTTTCTCCAAGTGTGCCACCGATAATTATTGCAAAGATAAACGGAATAATCGGAAGAAATCCTGCAAAAAAAGAGATCGACATCATTATTCCATAGATTTTATTGAGTACATTAAATATCTTCTGACGCATTTTCGTTACCTTTCTCATCTAATCAGTCCCCATATGGGAAGCAGTTCAAGCAAAATAACTACTGACAATAAATAGTGTAGCAAAACCCATATCATACAGTTCATAAGCGTCGGTTTCAATTTCGACTGCGCAATGCCCATACCGGTGTATACACAGGCACAGTAAGGGGGGGTTACCCCATGCATAGCTCCACAGATACACGGAAGCATCGCGGCAACAAGCATCGGATTGCTTCCCGCCGCTGCCATAATGGAAATTATGATTCCACCAAATATCTTAACCTGTGTAGAACCGGGCAAAAGCATACCAAGAATCGCCATAAAAAGCGGAATCAGGAAACTCAGTGTCACATGGCTCATGTTAAATGAACTTATAAATTCACCGATCGCAACTTCCACGTTGAGGTCCTCAAAAACGTTACTTACAAAATAAGCAAACAACACCAGCACCGAGGTAGGAACAACCTTGAGCATTCCGTCCCGAATATATCCGTACATAGCGAAAGGAGTCATCTTATGCGCTGTTTCTTTTCCGGACAATACAATACCAAATATCACTATCAAAGATGGTATAAACAAAAGAATACTGTTATTGAATGCACTTGCTCCGGCTCCAAGACGCGAAACAAAAAATGCTTCAAATTTACTTGTCAAAAAGAACGGAAGGAATACAATAATTGGGAGAAAAATCGCTTTCCAACCCTTCTTGAGAGAATCTTTGAAACCAGGAATGTCCTCTTTTTTCATAGGCTCAACTTTGTAGTAACAACACATGAAATACAAAGTTATTATACGCTGAAGAATAAACCAAAGCGCAACTCCCCAAAGCAGCATCCAATACTGTGACATCGTGTAGGTATGTGGATAAAGTGCGTCCAATGCTGCAAATGCAATACCGATCATACCCGCAGGAGGAATCATATTTCCCATTGTACTGGAATGCGCCTCGACATTTGCAGCCAAATGCGGCGGGAAACCGGAACGTATCATAGCAGGTATGGTGAAAACACCGGTTGTTGCTACATTGCCGGGACCGGAGCCGGAAAGAGAACCCATATAAGAGCTTCCGATAATAGAAACAAAACCTGCCCCACCGCGCAATCTGCCGAAAATCGAAAGAATAATCGCAATACAATCGTCAATAACACTTGTTTTTGACAAGAGGTGCGCTGATATTACGAATACAAATATCACGTACAGGGAAGTCTGTTTTAAGGCATCCCAAATGTATGTGCCGATATTTGCCCATGTACCGCTTACAAGAACCAGTACTACAAAAGCAACAAGCATACATTCATACAAGGGACGTTTCAATATGGTAAAACCGATGATGGCTACCACGAAAACAACCGCTAGGTAGATAATTTCAATTGGCATATAGTTTTCCTTTCAAAAATCGTAAATTTCTAAGCAATCATAGAAACATATTAATGCTTTCGCTTCTCCATATCCTTTTTGTAGGTCATTACATGTTCAATTGCATAACTAAAGAATGGGATGGGATCCGCCCACGAAAAGATATAATCCTTCTGTTTGAAACAGTAAAACCAATTTGGCTTTGCCTTCCATCTCTCGGGATTTTTAATAAACCACATTATGTCAGTGTGGAAATAGCGAAGAGCCAGGTTCTTGGGAATCGGTTTAGTCATAGGCTTCAGTTCGACGCCGTATGCCAAATCAAGCATATTCTTCACAGGCTCCGTTCCCGCCCATTCGCAAATCTTTATACTTGCCGGAATTCGTCCATTGATTTCCATGACCTTCGGGGTATTGTCGCGCGGATCCATGATAAAGCCGATATGTCCGAAGCTTCTCCATTCCAGAGCTTGCAACAGTCTGTTCGAGCTATCAATCATCACCGGGTGATCAATGGTTCGAATATAGCAGCCTGGACCGCCATCAATCGGAAACCATCTGCGGGATTCCACAACTAAAGTTGCTTGGGGTTTATGGTTTTCGTCCATCATAACATATCCGCCGTATTGATACCCCCCCTTAGGGATCAATTCTTGAATAACGTATTCTTCGGGAATGATAGTACCGTCAATCAAGTATTTATCAAGCTCTTCGCGGTTCATGATCCGCTTAAATCCTGCTCCGCCACTTCCCTTACGCGGTTTAGCACAAATCGGAAAATCTACCTTTTCAAGGAACTCATCCATTGTTTCATCATCCATTTTGGTGATAGGACAAGGAATGTTGTTTTCCATACAAACCTTCATCGTTTGCTGCTTGTCATAAGCCTTCATAAACGAATCTCGTGAAGAAGCAATGATTTTCAGATCAGGATATCGATCTTGAATAATGCCATCAATACAAATATCTGTTGCACGCTCGAGAATAGGGAAAAGAATATCATACCCGTTTTCCAATTCTTTCTCAATTGCCTGTCTATAGATTGTATTGTTTTCTCTGATTCCGGGTACAACAACTCGTTTGGACGGATATCTCGATGTATAGCCAACATCAAGTTTCGACTCGCATATAGTAGTGATCTTACAGCCCAGTTTTTTCAACTGATGAAGCAAACTGGGAACTTGACGCCCATACCCATCCAATAAGAGAACTTTCTTTCCAGTATAATTCATAATCACTCGCTCCTAAGCGGATGAACCGCTTTACTCAATAAATATGTCTTTTCATTCTTACCAAGGATTCCCTTGATAGCCGCATAACCACAGTTGACCAACCACCGCGGTAGCCTGATCACGATCCGCGCCCGGCCTTCTGCTTTTTCAGCCTTTATATAATCAGGCGTAAACATTCTATCGGTATCTTTGATAATCCGAATATCATTCTTGGGTTCAGTCTTACACCAATCAACCATAGCGGCAACAGCATTCCGGATGCTCAGAATCTCATACTCTGTGCCTTTACCTATCTGATATGCGATATTCGGATACTTCAGATAGTAACGCTTCTGAATATCGCGTTTGATCTCCTCCGTGTAAACAGGACTAAAACGGAAGATGCCGTAATGCTTGAGTTTCTTGCACTCTTCCTCTGCCATAGCCTTACTCTTAGCATACAAGCTCACAGGGTGAACCTCAGTATCGCCATTGACCGTATTCTTCCCATCATAAAACCCAAACACATCAACTGTACTGATTTGCAGAACAGGGCGATCCCCGGCGGTCTCAAATACGTTCCTGGCGCATTCAACATTAAGATGGTAATAATCATCCCAAGAATACTTTTTCCCATTAACAGTATGAGCTAAAGCTGCCAAATGTATTATACGGTCAATTCTGTTATTTTCAATAATATCAAGAAGAGCTTTTCTGTCCGAAAGATCTACCTTATAATGGCTGTATCCATCCGACACCACTGTACCATCTCTGAAATCTACACCGTATACGGTAAAACCGGCATTTAACAATCCATTTACGGTTTCTGAACCGATCATACCGGATGCGCCTGTTATCAAAACTGTTATTTTTCCGTCATTCATACAGGAACCTCTTGGAATTCATGGTTTTCCTCAACACTAACACATCCAACTAATTCGTTGAAGATTTTTTTCGGTTCTTTTTTTACAACAGAATACAAAATACAAACCAGCGTGTACCAGATCATCTTAATATCATATCCGGTACTCATATGCAATGGATAGTAAGCCTCAAGCTCAAGTCTTGTCGGCAAAACGAGTTTTGTATACTCATCCGGATCCTCCACTGTATCACCGTATATGTAATCATAAAGAGCTGCCGGTCCGGTCAACCCGGGTTTTACAGTAGATGCAACGTTGTATTTGCCTGCACGCATGATTTCTACTTGATCTTTTGCCGCTGGACGTGGACCCACAATTGACATAGAACCGAAAAGGATGTTAATAAGCTGAGGCAGTTCGTCTATTTTCAGTCTTCTGATAATCTCGCCAAACGGGAAGATCCTATTTACGTCCGCCTTAAAACTAACCTCGCTCTTTTCACTTTCCTTCTTGGGAACTCTCATGCTACGAAATTTCCACATATAAAATTCCCTGTTATCCTTACCTATACGCGTCGCCTTATAAAAAATTGGTCCTGGATCGGATATCAAAATCCCGATGATTGTAATGAGCCAGATCGGAAAAGTTACAATAAGACCAAAAAAAGAGGCGAGTATATCAAATAAGCGTTTGATAAAGAAATATACTTTTCTTTTCATTGTTACACTCTCCCAAACACACATTCAAATGCTTCTGCATAATTACATCCTGCCTGACAACCTCTGTAAGTAGCAAGAGCGCTAATTGCGTCCTTTGAGCGAGGATGAGGATAATCACGCATCACACCTTTGTATGAAGCCAACGCTTCAAGTTTCACAGCCAGTCCTTCAGTTCCAATTTCAATAAAGTAATTTGGGGTAAAACGGTTTGCGGAGGAATCCAAAGACCATTCCGTCGAAGAGAGGACCTCCATATAGAGAAGCAGTTTCAAAGCCGGGATTCCCTCTTTACGCTGAAAGAGTCTTGAAGCTGCCTGCGCTGCGTAACTGGTCATAACATGGTCATTATTAGTGTCAGAAGGATGGTGTGTTATAATAGCTTCCGCACTGAAATCTTCGATGCATTTTTCTATAAATTGAACAAGCTCCAGGTGCGGCACGGTATTCATACGTATGTTCGGAAAATCCGCCGCATAACACTCACAAACGCCCAGCTTCCCCATAGCACGGTTTTGATCATCCGACAATGTTGCAGAAATATTGGCACGTGCTGCAGCATGGTTTGCCATTGTACAAACGGCAACAGAGTGCCCTTCCTTGATTAACCGGTGTATCGTCGCTCCGGCACCCAATACCTCGTCATCCGGATGTGCGACCACTACTAAATAATTCATAATCTATCCACCTCAAGATTGTATTTTTGGTATTCGTGACTTTTCCGTGCCTTACCGCAAGCATATCATCCCTCTTTCACATATTCCACTCGCATTACCCATAAAAATATACAACACCTCGGGAAAAGCACTGTCAACACAACAAACTGCCTTCAAACATTCTTCGGAGAATTCTTTGTAAACATTTCATTCTCTCGCATTGTCGGCGTGGCAAGCCAGATCTTTTTTTCAAACCTTTTCATAATTACATCACGCCTTTCCGGATAATACATCCCAATCCGCCGCTTCCTTTTCACAGCCCGGGCAGGGCAACAAAGCAGACCGTATATCACGGAGCTCCGTTTGTTTTTTCACTTCAATTTAGTATTATATCATACTTTTATATTTAAGTCAATACTTTTAACGAAATTACCGCCGTCTGACGCGCTGTAAATTGCATCCAACCTCGCCTGAAAAACCAAAAAGATGCAAAAACACAAAAACTCCCCCGCTTATTGACATTTTTGCTGACATCTGTTAAAATATGTGCAGAGAAAATTTCAAAAGCGGGGGTATTGCTTCATGTCGGGGAATCTACTGAAAATTTTGGCGTGTATAACCATGCTCACGGACCACGTCGGTTACCTGCTGTTTCCGGATATAGCGATATTGCGTTACATAGGGCGGATCTCAATGCCGCTGTTCGCCTTCTGTATCGGAGAAGGCTGCCGTCACACCCGCTCAATATCAAAGTATTTCATCAAGGTGCTTGCGCTGGCAACATTATGTCAGGCGGTATTTCTTACAGAAAGCCTCATAAGCGGCGGTATTCACCGTTTGGACTTCAATATTCTTTTTACCTTCTCGTTCTCCATTCTGATATGCGGATCATACAAAAAGCTGAGCTCCCTCGGTAAAGAAGCTACCCGATCCGAGGTCATCTCATACAACGCCCTTTTTATCGGAGCTATCCTATCCGCGCTATTTTGCACTACCTTCCTCGATATGCTCGTCCCGATAAAAATCCACTTCGAATACAGCTTTGCAGGCGCGGTTTTGCCGCTATTTGCCACGTTTTTCGAGGATAAGAGGCGACAACTCCCGGCATTCACCCTGGGACTACTGCTTTTCAATCTGCTTTTATGCACCGCTACCCCATACATCTGGTTCTCACTGGTAGCGCTTCCGATCATATACGCATATAACGGTTCACGCGGCAAATACTCGCTAAAAGCCTTTTTCTACCTTTTCTATCCTCTTCATTTTGCTCTCTTGTATCTGATCCAAATGATTGCATTCTGAATGGTGGCGCATGGGCGTTTGCGCCTCGGAGATCAGCCCCCTGTCAGAGCTGCATTGCCGTGTCGATCAAAGCGCAGAGGTTTTCAAATGGAACGTCGTCCTGAATCTCCTGAGCGGGAGCGATGATATACCCGCCATTCCTTGACAGCGCCTTTGTCACCGCTCTGGTTTCCTCTGCAACCTCCTGAGGAGTGCCGTACGGAAGAGTCCTCTGAGTGCTGATACCGCCCCAAAAGGTTATCTTATCGCCGTACTTTTCCTTCAATTCATAAATATCCATACATTCCGGCTGAATTGGGTTAAGGGCATCAACGCCCATACCAACTATATCGGGAAAGATCTTGCGGATATCTCCGCAGGAATGGACCCAAACATCAAGTCCTGCCTCGTGTATCAGATCATATTCCTTCTTTTCACCTGGCGCTATCATTTTACGCCAGCATTCCGGCGACATGAGGAGATCATGCTGAGAACCCCAGTCACTTCCCAGCAATATCCCGTCAATTCCCGGGGTATTTACGATATTTTCAAGCATCACTATATTTTTTCTGATAATAAAATCCAGCATTCTCTGCGCATACTCCGGATCTCCCGCCATATCCGCAAGAAAGTTCTCTATTCCCCTGGCAAAATTCGCCTTTTCAAAATGACTTCCCCAGATCGTGACCAGCACATAGGCATCGGTATACTCCTTTAAGTTGCTGACGGTCTCGGCAAAGCTCTCGTAGCTACCGTATCCCTTGGTCTTTGGAATATAATCGGGAGCCTCCTCGGAGGTAGTGTACTCTGCAGGACAATCAAACCAACTCCACCATGGGCAGTTCACCGCAAGAACGTGGTTTCCCATTCCGTAGTATATAGCATGGTTACGCGATATTTTCCCCTCGTCGCAAAGCTTTCTCAGCCTTTCGTCCGTGTATCTTTCATAAAGCTTATCAAAATATGCCTTTCCTCCCAGATAGGTCAAATGGATACAGCTTGGTGTCTTATCAGTCTCTCTGTGGGCAATAGCCGCCTTTACTCTCTCGCAACGTGTCATGCTAACATTCCTTTCTTAGGTTGAATAATTTTGTTTTATAGCCGTTCACGGTGTGCGTCCTACCGATGCACACCCTCCTTATTTCAATTTTACTGTGCTTAAACACATTGTTTTCCGGGGATTTACCGCGTATGTTCAAGCATTTTTTGCCTCAGCACGTTTGCGTGCTTCCTCTCTGAACTCACTGGGAGTTTTCCCGGTCTCTTTCTTGAAAAGCTTTGAAAAGTATTGCAGATCAACTATCCCGCAATGAAGCGCCACTGTCTGGACCTGCAATCCGGTAGACTCAAGAAGGTGCATGGCGTGCTTGACTCGCTTTACCCTGATATACTCGGAAACCGTTTTGCCGGTCTCCTTTTTAAAAATGCCGGAAAGATACCCCGCGCTGATATTCAGACGGTCAGCCAGTATTTTAAGCGACAACGGCAGCGATAGGTCTGAGTCTATCATGAGAATGCTTTTCTGAACGATGCTGGAATAGCTGTTGAGCGAGTGCTTTCTGACAAGTCTGCAATATGATCGGAACATTTCGCACATCAGCTTGGTATTTTCCGAAAGAGACGGAAGCTGCTCTATTCTTAACGCAAAGTCGGTGGACATCTTATCAAGATATACGGGATGGACACCGCCCGCTTCTGCCGCCTTGCGCAAAAGAGTATTCATGATAACTCCGTAATTTTTCGCGTTTCTCAGCGGATCTGCCGTCCTTTTTTCAAAAAAATCAGCGGAAAAGAATTCCACCAGCTGCTCCTCCTTATGAAGCTGTCCGGTCGCCACAGCCGAAATGATCTCATTCTCCCAGGCATAACGGTTCTCCGTCGCCTTCATGCTTACGGTAATATCGTTGATACCGTCATCCTCACGTATTTCTGTTATCGGGGACGCCGGCGCACCCTTGTCCGCATCAACGTCGACTATAGCAAACGAGGAGGTACCCCAGACACGTTCAAGAAAGGTAGCGAGCATCACAAACGAGTGACAGTCTCTGCTGAGAACAGGAACGCTTCTGTAGTATTCACTCAAAAATTTCTGATTAGCGGGTGAAAAACCGTTTTTCTCCCCTATCTCAAGGATCATACCGTTATCCGGAGCCCGGTAGAGATACGGTCCAATACACATTACGGAGGTAGGCTCTACGTCGGGTAACAGGAAATAAGAGTATGAAAACCCGAAGCCGTCCGTCGACCGATACACCGCCGTATGCTCAAGCCGATCAATATATCCCGGTGAAAAAAATTCTCGCGGAAGACATTTATGTAAGCTGTATACCGGATCGACACCGATCTGCTCAGCGGTCAAGGTAGCGAACCGCACGTGGATCTTTCGGAAAAAATCACACAAAAGCTCAAGCTCTCTTTTATAAAGCATACGTATACCCACCTCGGCATTACCGTCGTAACGGAATCATTTCACACTGTACATCTATTATATGGTGAGATGTGTGAAATTTTCTCTGTTTTTTCTTTAATCGAATTTAAATATTACAAGTTTTCATTAAAAAAATACTAACAAAAAGCGGAAAAATTCTATATACTTTAATCGTAGATTGGAGTGATCAAACCTTCCAAACCAAGGATAAAACAAAATCAAAAAAGAAAAGAGGAACAAACTCATGGAAAAACAACCATTGCTTGATGCCAACGGAAAACGCAAATTCGGCATGACCGACAAGCTCGCCTATGCTGCCGGTGACTTCGGCTGCAATATGAGCTTCGCACTCAAGGGCACGGTTCAGACATTCTGGCTCGTTTACATGATGCTGGAAACAGGACTGCTTTCAGCGCTTCTTCTCGTCGTTCAGATCTGGGATGCAGTTAATGACCCGCTTATCGGCTCATTGATAGATGCCGACCACAGAAGCTACAAGCTCGGCAAATACAGGACCTACATACTTATCGGCGCGTGCGGACTTCTTGTTGCAGGCTCGATGGTATTCCTGCCATTCCCGAAAGCAGACACGGTAATCAAGGCAATTCTGTTCATTGTCGGATATGTGATATGGGATGCCTGCTATACCATTGCAAACGTACCTTACGGCTCCATGCTCTCTCTTATCACCGAGGATGTCGGAGAAAGAGCTCAGCTTTCCACCTGGCGCTCAGTCGGCTCGATGGTCGGAAACATTCTTCCCAACATCATTCTCCCCATGCTTATCTGGAAAAAGGTATATGACGAAAACGGAAAGCCGGTTATAAACAAGCTCACCGGCAAGCAGGTAGAAGATCTGCTTGGAGAAAGAGTATTCTGGGTTGCTCTTATCATGGGTGTTCTTGGATTTATCGCCTTTATGTTCATGATCAAAAAGATCACTATTCGGGTTGACGAAAACAGTGTCAAGACAACCGAGATCAAGAAATTCAATGTTTTGGAAGCCTTTGCGAACTTCATGAAGAACCGTCCTGCGCTGGGCGCGACAGTGGCAGCCATGGGTATGTTCCTCGGTATGCAGTCCGCCACCACCGCGAATACCATCATGTTTGCTACCCACTTCGGCATGGCATCACTTTCCGGAATAGTGCAGATGGTCGGCTTCCTGCCAATGTTCTTCTTCATGCCCTTCGTCAAGAAGATAGTTGAAAAATACGGTAAGAAGGAAGCCTCTGTGCTCGGCACGATCGTGTCCCTCGTCGGAGCGGGGATCATGCTTATCTTCCCCACCATCAGCAATATCAACCTTTCGCTTGCAGTATACATGATCGGTCTGATACTGTTCGGAATCGGAATGGGTGTATACACCTGCGTATCCTGGGCGCTCATGGGTGATGCCATCGACTACAACGACTGGAAGACCGGTAAGAGAGAGGAAGGTACCGTTTATTCGCTTCACTCCTTCTTCAGAAAGCTGGCGCAGGGTATCGGCCCCTCCATCGTCCTTCTTATAATGGGGGTTCTGGGATATAACTCTGACCTCGGCACGGTAGGACAGAGCGCAGAGACGGCAAAGAATATGTGCTGGCTGGTTGCAGTTCTCTATCTTGTAAGCGCGGTCCTTCAGTTCGTCGGAATAGCGTTCATCTACAATATCGATAAAAAGACACTGGAAAAAATGAATACCGAGCTTGCAGCACGCAAGGCTGCAGAGGAATCTGCCGAATAATCGAACACTTATTCTGTGCATAATAAAAACACAAGGCTCTGTCACCGAGGATGAATGATCAAGCTTTGGATAATTTGGCGAGGAAAATTTTAGGAATGACAAGTGTTTTGCGAAGGCACAAACTATTTGCGTGTCTGTAACTAAGCAAAGCTCGTAGGATTTCGCAGTATCTTTCCGCCAAAAATCATTCAGTTGAGGTGACAGATCCAAACATAAAACCGCAGTGCATTAGTTGCTACTCAAGGAGAAAAACATATGAGAAATACCGTATCACTAAACTCCGCATGGGAGTTCTACAAGAATACCGCCGATGTAACCGCGCTTTCCGGAGGAGAAACTGTAAACCTCCCCCATTCCTGGAACGCCACCGACGGTCAGGATGGCGGAAACGACTATTTCCGCGGCACCTGCATCTATACGAAAAAGCTGATAAAGAGCGAGCTCCCCTCGGCGGAGCGCTACTATCTTGAGATCCGCGGAGCAAACTCCTCCGCAGACGTTTATGTAAACGGAGAAAAGCTGGCTCATCACGACGGCGGTTACTCCACTTGGCGAGTTGACATCACCGATAAGCTTGGCGAAACAGCAGAGCTGGCGATCGCAGTGGATAACGCGCCCAACGACAGAGTCTACCCTCAGATGGCAGACTTCACCTTTTACGGCGGCCTGTACCGCGACGTAAATCTTATCTGCGTACCTGCCACCCACTTTGAGCTTGATTATTTCGGAACCCCCGGAATTAAAGTAACCCCCACCGTAAAGGACAACGGCGCAAGTGTTGAGGTAGAGGTATATACAACAGAGCTCGGCGCGGACGACGAGATAGTATACACCGTCTGTCAGGCAGACGGTGCCGTAGTCGGAGAGTTCTCCGCAAAGGACAAGGTACACACCTTTGATATCAGCGACGTACATCTCTGGAACGGTCGCAAGGATCCCTATCTTTACACTGCAAGCGCAAAAATAGTAAGAAACGGCGAGGAGATGGACAGAGTTTCCGCTCGCTTTGGCTGCCGTACCTTTAAGATCGACCCCGAAAGAGGCTTCATACTTAACGGTGAGGAGTATCCCCTGCGCGGAGTTTCCCGTCATCAGGACAGACTGGGCATCGGTAACGCCCTTCTTCCCGAGCATCACGCGGAGGACATTGAGCTTATAATGGAGGTTGGGGCTACCACGATCCGCCTTGCTCACTATCAGCACGATCAATATTTTTACGATCTTTGCGATGAAAAAGGACTTGTTATCTGGGCAGAGATCCCCTATATCTCCAAGCATCTTCCAAACGGTCGTGAGAACACCGTTTCCCAAATGAAGGAGCTTATAGTACAGAACTACAACCACGCATCCATATTCGTTTGGGGACTTTCCAACGAGATCACCATGAGCTCTGAAAACGATCCCAACCTTCTGGATAATCACCGCGTTCTCAATGACCTGGTGCACAAAATGGACAAGACAAGACTTACCACAATGGCATGCGTATCCATGTGCTCCAGTGATGCGGAATACGTCCGGATCCCCGACGTAGTATCCTACAACCACTATTTCGGCTGGTACGGTGGCGACACCAGTATGAACGGCCCCTGGTTTGACAATTTCCACGCAAAATTCCCAAGCAAGCCTATAGGTATCAGTGAGTACGGTTGCGAGGCGCTGAACTGGCACACCTCCAATCCGACTCAGGGCGACTACACCGAGGAGTACCAGGCGTACTATCACGAGGAGCTTATAAAGCAGCTCTTTTCCAGAAAATACATCTGGGCAACCCACGTATGGAACATGTTCGACTTCGGCGCGGATGCCCGTTCAGAGGGTGGCGAAAACGGTCAGAACCACAAGGGACTGGTCACTATGGACAGAAAGTATAAAAAAGATGCCTTCTACGCATACAAGGCGTGGCTCTCAGATGATCCCTTCGTTCACCTTTGCGGAAAGAGGTACGTGGACAGAGTCGAGGAAATTACAAAGGTGACCGTTTACTCCAACCTCCCCGAGGTCGAGCTTTTCGCAAACGGAGAAAGCCTTGGCAAGAAGACCTCCGCAGACCACTTCTTCTACTTTGAAGTTCCGAATTCGGGAGAGACAACACTCACCGCTGTTGCGGGAGAATTTAAGGATGAGGGTGTCATCCGCAAGGTCAGCGAAATGAACCAGGATTATATCCTGAAGGAAAAGGGCGCGGTGCTCAACTGGTTTGACGTTGAAGCTCCCGAGGGAAGATATTCTCTCAATGACAAGATCAGCGACATAATGGAGAGCTTCTTCGGCAAGCTTTGGTTTATCAGAACCATGCTCAGCATCAAAAAGCGCATGGATTCCGGCAAGAACGGAGAGGAAAAGGTAGCCGGATTTGAGATGAGCGAGGGCATTATGAAGATGATGGGTGGATTCACTGTGCTCCGCCTTACCGGCATGATGAGCATGATGAATCTGAATTTCACCAAGGAAGAGCTGCTTGCGATGAACAAAAAGCTCAACCGAATCAGAAAGCCCAAGCGCCTGAGAAAATAAGCTAAACCCACAGATGGCCTCATAGTTCTGAACCTGAAAACTCATTTGTAAAGAAAATGCGGCGACAGTCAGAAAAAGACAGAGGATAAAAAATCAAGGTCGTCCTTTATGGGTGATACTCTGAAGAACAGAGTTTTAATTCACCAGAACACAGTACCTACCAACAGGAAAAGGGGCTGAGTCAATTGCTTTTTAACTAAGCGATGACTCAGCCCCTTTGATTGCGGAAGAGGGAGTTTTCATTACCCTGTTGAACAGGGAAGAATGGTAGTTGCTCTGTAGCAAGCCACTGCGTAACACCGATTGCCCAAAATGACGCACCGCGTCGTTTTGGGCAATCTAATCCATGAGCTTTGGGTTATGAGTCTTTACTCATTTCCATCAAGCTATGAGCTACATATTCTGCGATCAATCGGTGTCCTGCAGAGTTAGGATGCAATCCATCCTCCATATAATATTCTCTTGTTTCCAGCAAGCTTGCATCCAAATCAAGATTCGAATACAAGTCAATTACGGAAACAGAATACTTTTCACACACATCCAATATGGCATTTACATATTCCTCAAGAGTATGGCCTGCACCATTAGGGATATAGTCAAATGTATGGGCTTCTCCTGTTGCAGAGTTTGTACCGAAGCCATATCTGTGAAGAGGCGTGATGAATACTAATTTGGAGTTTGGATATTTAGCCTGCAATGCGGGAATTATCACATTCAAAGCACCATAGAAGGATGTATCTGTCGTATCATCTATGGTACCGAGCGGTGTGTCATGACCGTAGTCATTTGTACCCATAAAGACAGTTATTAAGTCTGCTTCCGGGATTTCGTCATATCTGTTAATCAACGGATCATGTTCGATTCCGTAATCACTTGTAGAGCTTATACAGCTTCCGGCTATTCCCAATCCATCGGAGGAACCAAGCTCTAAGTAATCCTTTAAGAGCTCCCAATATTTTCTGTCATCACAATTCGTGCCTGCAGTTATACTGTCACCCACGAAGATAGCGGTCTTATCTGTCCAAGGTCCTTTAACCGCTACTGCTTCGTTTGCAACAAAATACTTTGAGAACAAAACGTTGTCTGTATCACTTGTTATCATGATCATATCGCGCTTGATCTCATCAGCAGTTCTTATGTCACTGAATATGCTTGCTGAGTAAATTTCTCCCTTGAAGCTTTGAGCATTGATACGTGCGTCTGTTCCAATGTAGAAGTTACTTCCATCAAAAGGAACCTCGCAATCCAATGCTATAGTTTCATAAAGAACTCCGTCAATATACAAGCTACAGCTCAAGCCATCTATTGTAAATGTTAAATGAACAGCTTCATCAGAACGAACATCTGTATTAAACAGATATGAGTAGCTTACGTTATTAACCTTGTACCATAGACGAGGATTACCTTTAGTATAGATTTCAAGGTTCATTCTTTCAGAAGCAGAGCCGTTGTAATTACCGAGAATTACGCCAGCTCTTTCTGTAATACCGGGGGAGAGCTTAAGCAAGATTTCAAATGTCTTGGGATTCCTATCAAATGTACTATTGATCTTATAGTAGTCTTTTTCTGTCAATGCAGAGCCTGTGTTAAGATAATCATTCTTAATTATGCCGTTTGACATATACGGAATATTGTAGTATCCGAGCACCCTTCCGCATTCATCGCAAACAACCTTTGCTGTTCCGTCAGTTGTAGGTGTTGTATCTGTAATAACCTCAAACTTACCCACTTTATGGAGATTTGATATATCAATATCCTTAGGATTGATATAATTAACAGATGCAAGCGCATTATCCTTATTCACAAATACCATATCCTGCTTGATTTCTTCTTCGCTTCTTGCATTATCAAAGAGATTTACAGAATAGATAGTTCCCTTGAAGTATTCTGTATTATTCTTTCTGAAGTCTCCGCCGATATGATATCCATATGTCGATTCGGGTAAAGGAAGCGCAAGCTCCTTAACCTCCGTAAGCTTGCCGTTAATGTAGAGAGATGCAATAGTTCCATCAACACTGAGTGCTACGTGAATCGGCGTATCGGAACGAACATCTGTATCAAACTTACAGTCAACGGTTTCTGTTCCGTTTACATAATAAAGTCTGAGTTTGCCTTCCTTGAATACCTCAAAGCTTACGATAGGCTTGCTCTTGAAGTTATTGCTCAGAATAATACCGCCACGACCATTACAGTCGGGGGACAACTGAATTACAACCTCAAATGTATGAGGGGTTCCATTAAGGTTACAAATCAAGCCTCCGTAGAGCTTTTCATTGAAGCTTTGTCCCTTAAATTCGTTTTCCACACCGCTTGAGGTGTAGTAAGCAGAATACACAAGTGCTTCATCGTCCTTGCTACCGTGAATAATATCGTTTACGATTTCTTCGCTTGTTCTGATGTTGCTGAACAACTGTACGGAGTAGATAGTTCCTTTGAAATACTGTGCATTATTCTGGCGATAGTCACCGCCTATTGCAAAGCCTTCTGTTACGGAAGGTACGGGAACGGCGAGAGTGATGCTCTCAACGAATACACCGTTTACGTAAAGTGAAGCTACTGTACCGTCAAGAGTTACCGTTATATGAGTAGGCTCATCCGAACGGACATCGGTTGTGAATGAGTAATCGTATTTTGTACCGTTTGCTATATAGAACAGTCTTAACTTTCCTTCCTGCAAAATTTCAAGGCTTATGGTGTCGCTATAACTTTCCGTATAGTTACTTAAAATCACACCGCCTCTTCCATCATATGCCGTAGGAAGCTGGATCAAAGCCTCTATTGTAGCAAATGCGCTGTTAAGCTTACCGATACCGTGTACGGTGGTTGAATTGAACTTTGTACCGCTAAGAGTATTATCTGTTACGTATTCGTGTGCATTATTTGAAGTAAAGTACTTAGATATGAGAAGGTCTTCAGAATTTCCACTAATGTATTCCTTATCAGCCTTTATCTCATCAGCACTTCTTACGTCACTGAATACAGAAACAGAGTAAATAGTACCCCTGAATTTTTGAGAATTGCCTTCTCTGTTATCTCCGCCTATTACAAATCCATCGTGTACATCGGGTAAAGGATTATACACATCTACCGTTTCTGCAAGAACCCCGTCAACATACAAGTTAACAGTAGAGCCATCAACTGTTACAGCTATATGAACAGGAGTCTTTGAACGTATGTCGGTGTTAAAGAGAATATCTGTTCTTATACCGTTGGTAATATAGAACAGTCTTACCCTTCCTTCTGTAAAGATTTCAAGGTTTATAGCGTCATCATCATAATAAGAAGAATAATTTCCGAAAATAATGCCACCGCGGCCATTCTTATTATACTGAACAGTTGCCTCTATAGTCACCGGTGTCTTTTGGATCGTTACAGGAATCGGAGCGTTATTTATAAAGCCTAAGCCGGTGTTGTTATCCGGGTTCATGCCCTCGACTGTGTGCTTTGTCTCTTCGGATTCAAGGAGCTTATGACAAACAACACATTCCTTATATCTGATTCCATTTTCAATAGGTGTTGCCACCTTTTCAACAATCCAATCACTGCTGTAATGCAGTGTTGTAATGACCTTCTGTTCCTTGCAGCAGGTACATTCTCTGTAGATCATTCCGTGCTCTGTTTCCGTAGCCTCTTTACGAATCTCATCACCGTAAGTATGTGTTACAACATCGGTAGTTGTGGAATACTTACCGATGGTTGAGAATATGCTGTTTGAAGCGCAAGTAGTTTCCTTGATTACCAGTGCAAAGTTTGGTTGGAAATACATTGAGCCGCTGTGGAAGTTACAGGAGTTAAGAAGAGACACGTAATAACGCTGACCGTTCTTAACATAAGAGAACTGAAGATCCTTATTATGAACCTCTCCAAGCTCCCACTTGTTGATCGACTTGAATCCGATGTCAACACCTACTACAAGATCGTCAAATGTGGTAGCATCAAAGGATTCCATATTTGCATAGATCTTATTGTTGGGATTCTTGTTGTTATGGAAAGCGTCTATGATCATCTGCTCGATCTGTGTGCCAAGGGGGAATTTACCTGAGTATTCAGCCGCATTGAATGTAAATACAATGTAATCCTCGGAATCATAAAGTTCTCTCAGATATTTGCAATATGGGTTATAAGTTTCATTCCATGAAAGTATATCGCCTGCAAAAGGGGTAAAATAGAACTCGAATACGTTATCATCCTTTGTTCCAATATAAACGATCTGCTCATCCTCGGGGATTTCATCTCCTCTGCCAGCAAGAATAAGGTCGATCTGCTTTGTGGATCTTACGTTGATGATATTCTGGAATTCAATTATATGGTCCTTTTCCTCATACAGAGGCATAAGTCTTAAATAGTTTGTAGCAACGCGATAGATCTGCTCGTGATCGGAAATAATGGTCGCTGTCTGGAGTTTCCAGTTAGCATTGTATCCAGCATCCCTTATACCGTCAAGATTGGAGCTTGATGTCCATACCGCATTTTTATGAACGTTACCGTGCATATCAAGATAATGAGAAACGGCACAAAGCTTAACATGCATCATTTCTGAGCCGCTTATATCCCAATCATACTTTGTAAACGTAAGATAATCCGCTACCAATTTATCAGTTACGTATTCAGGATCGCAGGGGTCACTCATATGCTTTGTAAAGTATGGCTCGAGTCTGTCCTTTGACGTAAGAGGATAAGCTTCTTCATGAGCCATTACGTTTACATGTATTCCCATTTTAGCTGCACAAACAAGGAGATAAGAGATACGAACAAATCCAAATTCATCATAATCCTTGGTAAGCTGACGCATATAACCGAAGTATCTGCTGTTACGGTTGATATTTACTGCTGCATCAACGGAGAATCTGTATGACGCAATGTCAATATATACCTCTTCCTCAGGGTTAGCCTGCTTATAAAGCATAGACTGGAATATCATAAGTCCCTGACCTACGTTCATATTACCTTCTGGTCTGTAGTTCTGATATACGTAGGTATCAACGGTTACGTCATTACCGTTAATGTTTTTAAATATAGTCTGCTCCCTGCTCATAAAGTTGGAGGACTTATCAAGAACAGGGAATGTATCGTATTTAGAGCTAATGAATCCGTCCTGTGAGTTTTCGGCAAGATTGAAGATCTCGTCAACAGATACGGGATTTTTGTGGGTTGTGGAAACAACACTTTCAATAGTTTCCTTATAATCCGTGTAGGAAGGAGCTTTATCCTGTATCTCGACTACAGCAACGAGGTTACCTTCTATTACAGTGCTCCAGTATTCATCGGTTATTTCCTCGGTATAGTCAAGATCGGAATAGGTTGATTTATTAAAGTTAACGGTAGCGTTTTTGGTATTGATCCAAAATACTTTTCCGCCTGATTCCACAGTATTGCCGGAAACCGTAAGACCAATTACATCAACTACAGTTCCCGCTTTTGTAACGTACATAAATCCGCCGTTTACCGCAGAGTTATCAGTTCCCGTGTTATTGTAGAATTTTGCAAGAGATTCTCCGGAAACGTAAATCGCACCGCCTACATTAGCTGCTACGTTGCCATCAAAATTACAATTTTGAACCTTTACTTCCTTACCGAATGTATAGATAAAGAGTGCGCCGCCGTTATCTGTTCTTGTGGCATTGCCTTTAAAGTTAGTATTGTAAAATTCTGCTGTTGCACCTTCATAGAGATATATACCTGCACCACTTGCAGCTGAACCGGTCTTGATATCACTGTTGTATATCTTTGTATCGCCAAATTTACTGTAAATAAAGCCACCGAAGGTTGCCATATTTTTGGAAGCCGTAATATCGTTAAGAACAACACTTGCATCTGTTCCTATGTATATACCACCACCCAAATAAGTATTATTCCTTGTAAATATACCGTTGTTTATTTCAAGCGAGCTTCCTGCAACAACACCGATAGCACCACCCGAGATTTCGGATTTGAGCCTTGTTGAGTTGGAAACGAAGGTAACGTCATTCATGTCAACATGGACACCGCCCGTAAGATATACAGCGCCGCCGTGATTATTGGAATAGTTTGCTGAGAAGTCTGTTGCTCTTACGTTAAGCACATTGGTATCGCCCTCTATTGCGCGTCTGGTAGCATAGATGGCACCACCGCTTCCCAATGATGAATTGCCCTTGAGTACGGAATCATTTACAATAACAGTACTGTTATTACCGTACGCGCTCGAATATGCAATGTAAATAGCACCTGCGTTGGTATTGGATGCGTTATTAGAAATAGTTGTATTATCCAACTCCAGTCGTGCGCTTCTTACGGAAATAGCACCTGCATAAGATGATGCGGTATTCGAATTGATCTTTGAATCCTTGATCTTAACAGTTGCATTACCGATCACATACATCGCTCCGCCTTCTCCGCTTGCAGTATTTTCCTCAAAGGTACAGCCACTGAAGCTGAGGCTGGACATATTATTTGTGTAAATTGCACCGCCGTTCGACGCGGAGTTTGCTATAAACTCGGAACTGAAAACATTCGAGATAGCACCGGATGTAAGCGACTCATCAGTGTCAGTAAACACAGTGTAAGCACCGCCGTATGTAGCATTGTTAGATATAAAGCTACAGTTTTCTATCGTAACGATGCTGTGTCCGTAATCGGATTCAAAGGTTTTGCTTGCATAAATAGCTCCACCGTATTGTGTAGAACTGTTATTAGAGAATGTGGTATTTCTGAGAATGAGCGTACCGCCTGCATAGATAGCACCGCCGCTACCAGACACTGTGGTATTATTATCAAAACTGCAGTTACCGTAGATAACTATACTGCTTTCACCGCTTGAGCAAATAACACCACCGCTTGTTGTACCTATGTTATCGCGGAATATTATCTGTTTATCACTTTCAAAGCCTATGTTAAGGTAACATGAAACGGACGAAGGCGAGTAGTATACAGCGCCACCCGATGTAAGGGCTTGGTTAGCTACAAATTCACCGCCATAGATCTTTACAATGTCGTAGTTATATACGATACCGCCGCGAGCTGCTTCATTGTACCGGAACAAACCGTCATAAATATTAAGGTTGCTCTGGTTATAGAACAAACCGCCTATGCTGGAAAGGCGTCCTTCTTCGTCAGTTGAGGTCTGCTCTCTTACTGAGTTATTAGTATATGTGCCGCCATGTACGTTTACAGAACCCATTACGATAATAGCGAGCGATCCGCCTATACGCTCGGGTCTTGAAAGCCTGTACTTCGCATCAAGCGTCTTTTCGTTATTGTTCTTATGACAATTCCTAACGGTAAGGTTGTTGTAAAAATGTACTCTTGCACCGTTTACAACAAAGATAATAGAGCCGTGAACGTCAACCGTCATATTGTCTTTGTTACCGTCAATTATAAGTAAATTATCAATGCTTGAGTTGGGATTACCGAGTGTTAAGGAAGCATCGCCCTTTGCAAGCATAGAGTTTACTCCATCAGCTGTTTCACCGACTACGAAGAATTCTCCGCCGAAATCGGGGGATCTTGTAATGACATGAGGAGCTGAGCTAAAGATAGTAGCACCGTAAGTAATGTAGTATGTACGGTCGATATCGAAATCAGAAACTATCTTTATGTACTTGGTTTTAGCTGCAATAGCATTTTCAAGCTCATCTGCGCTTGAAACCTCAACAGCAGAGCTTAGATCTAACCCGCCTGCATTTTCAGTTGCGGGGCTATTCGTTAAATCGTATTTAACAGTAAGCTTGCCGTAGAATGCGGAGAAAAAGTATGCGCTGTCAAGATTGGAGGTCTGTGCATCAATCCATGTCTTTTTATTAACGTAAACTGTTGCACCGGTATCGTTACCGTAAACGATAGGACCGTTATTTGCTGTATTATTTGAAACGGATATGCCATTGATAACTACCTCTGTATTGGTATCGGTAATATGCATAAATCCGCCTCTTAATGCAGAGTTAGAGGTTGCGCTTGTGTCGCAAAGCTCAATAATACTCTTTCCGCTTACACAGATCGCACCACCGAAGCCTGTTGCACTATTTTCTTTGAACGAACAATTCTGCGTAGTGGTTTTTGCACCGTTGGTGAAAAGATAGATCGCACCGCCGTCTGTTTCTGCGCTATTCGCCTGGAATAATGTGCTTACAATTTCTGCAGTTGCGCCGTCGCCCAGGCTTATTGCGCCACCGTTTGTTTCCGCGCTATTGAAAGTGAACTTTGATTCTCTTAAGAAAAGTGATGTATCCTCAACGTATATCGCACCGCCGGAATTGTCTGCGGAGCAAGCTTCAAATTCGGAGTAATTGATCGTAATATCAGAATCAAGAGCCGACACAGCACCACCGTTAAGATCAGCATAGCAAGACTCAAACGTGGTTGCTTCTACAGTAATGTCGCTGTTATGTGCATATATAGCACCGCCGTAGGTTGCATTACTTGAAGTAAACGTATCACCCGATGCATCAAGTGATGAATGTTCAAGATATATAGAACCGCCGTACTCAGCAGAATTTGACGTAAAAACGTTATTACTTATGCTTAAAATCGAATCGCTAACATATATAGCACCGCCATTTACAGCTTCATTATCTTTGAAGGACGAGCTGTCTATTGCAGTGTTGAAACAAACAGTATAAATTGCACCGCCATTTTCTGCGTTATTGGAGATAAACGATGTATTGGATACCGTAGTATCTGAATTAACGTCTATAAAGATCGCACCGCCGTTTGTAGCAGTGTTTTCCTGATATACACCTCCAAGTATGGAATTTCCTCCTACTGTGTAAATTGCTCCGCCCACGGTTGCGCTATTGGAGGTAAAGGTTCCACCTGCTATATTAACAGTTCCGTCCGTGATATAAATTGCACCGCCGGCTTCAGCTGTGTTGGAATCAAATACTCCACCGTTTACAAAAAGAATTGATTCGTTATATATAGCCGCACCGGTTGTTGCGGTATTGGAGCTTATTTCACCGTCTGTTACGGTAAGGGTTCCGTTATTGTAAACAAGGCTTCCCGTATTATTCGTATAGCTTCCACCGATTATTTCAACAGTTCCTAAGTTGTTTATTATCTTTTCCTGCGTTGATGAATTATCTGTAATTGTACAGTTGAGAATTAATTGCCCACTCTCTTTAACTGTAATAACACCCGCTGTGCAGTTGTTGTTTGACACCGTTGCACTCTCGTACACGGTCACAGTTGCATTTGCATTAACGGAGATTGCAGATTCAGCATTTTCTATTCCCGAGCCGTTAATAGTAATCAGATTCTTAGTTGCGTACCCCTCATTTCCAAACTCAAGGGAAACGGGAACTTCTTCACTGCCAACAGAGAACATGATTCCAATATAATCGTCAGCTCTTGCGATCTGTACGGGTGTAGTAGAGAATATTAACGTATCTGCCTTAACAAACAGTGTCTTGTTAAGTGTTATGTCATTTATAAGTTTAATAAGAGGAGCACCCTCGTTAAGTGCATTTTCAAGCTCATTCTGTGACTTGACAAGCACTGCAGTCCAAAGTCCATCTACAATGTCACCGTTATAATCCGTATAGCTTGGAATTCCGCTGTTTATTTCGGTTACGGTAAGCTTATTGTAAATAGCCCCAGACCAGTACGTACCGTCATACTCTTCCTCAATGTCAAGATCAATGTAATTTGCTTTATTGATTGAAAGCTTAGCGCCTGCGGAGTTACCCCAGATGATAGGTCCGCCAACGGATGCCGTATTGCCGGAAACAGTCATACCGCTTATAGTAATAAGAGTACCGGTGGTAGTTGCATACAAGAAACCTCCCTTTGAAGCACTGTTATTAATAGCGGTTATGTTATAGAGCTTCAGATCACTCTTGTTGGAGACAAATATTCCTCCGCCCAAACCGTATGATAAGTTGTCAACAAAGGTACAGGAATGAATAATAGTTTCTACTGCGCCCGTATATATAAAGAGAGCGCCCGCGTTGGTTGTATTGGATTCTAAGCAAGCGTTGCCGGAAAAATATGTGCCGTAAACGCCTGTTACAGCAGACGTATACAAATACATGGCACTACCTGCGGTTGCCGTATTATTTTCTATGTTACTGTTGTATACTGAAAGTGTTGATGCCGTAGAATAAACAACACCGCCCTTACCGGATGCTGCGTTTTGTTGAGCATCAATTTTATTCATAACAACGTCTGCCGCGCCATTCATATAGATACCTGCGCCATTCGTAGCCTCATTGGATATAAACTTAACTTTGTCAAGCCTGGCTACAACATAACCGGTTGTCTCGGAGCCTTCTGTGTAAACAGCACCGCCGTTTAGTGCAGAGTTTCCGGAAAATACGGTATTTGCAAGCATTATATCTGTAGTAATGTTCAAGGTGTTATGTCCTGACGAAGCAATAGCACCGCCGTTTGATGTTGCAGTGTTATTATCAAACATACAATCCTGAGCACTTAAAGGTCCGTACTTACCGCCGACATAAATTGCACCGCCTGTTTCTGCGGAGTTTCCACTGAACGTAGTATCCTGTGCAGTTACTCTGCCGGTTGAGTATATAGCACCGCCGTATGTAGCTGCTGTGTTACCTGAAAAAACAACTCTACTCTCACAGTATTCGCTTACACCGCCAAGATATGTCTTTGCGCCAGAGCTTGTGGGAGCGTAGATAGCGCCACCTGCAGTTGAAGCTGTGTTATCCTTAATCGTAGCGTTATAAATGAATAGGGTACGGTAGTTATAGAAAACTCCTGCTCTTACAGCTGAGTTTCCTTCAAAAACACCGCCGTAAATATTCATAACCGCGTAGTTATAGAAGGCACCACCGTATGCGGATGTAGTAATTGAGCTATCAGTTGTACCTGAATTGTGTGAATATGTACCGCCGTAAATATTCATACAGCCATCTTTGGCTATTATGCCGACCGGACCGCCTATGGTAGAAACATTATTTGTGGGAAAACCGTGAATTGTGTCAAGAGTTCTCTCGTTGCCTGACTTATAGCAGTTAGTAGCCACAAAATCATTATAAAGGTCAGCCTGTGCGCCGGCACATACGAAAATAACTGAGCCTGTAACATCTACAGTCATATTTTCCTTATTGCCGTCTATAGTCAGCATGCTTGAGCCGTCGTCATCGTATCCGCCCAAGGAGAAGATTACTCCTGCTTCGCACAAGGTGTTGTCTACTTTCTGTCCAACTACAAACATATCACCTGCGAAATTTGCATTACGCGTCAACTTAACCTTCTCTTTACTGTAAACGATAGTATTTTCGGTTATATAAAAAGTACGGTCAATTTCAAAATCCGCGGTGATGCAAATAGCATCAATACCGTCGCTCAAAGCAGCTTCCAGTTCCGCAGAGGTTGAAACATCCATGAATGTTGACGGGAACAAAAGCTCTCCGTCGTCATCATAAATTTCAGGACTTGCCTGTGTGAAAGGGACCTCATCCGATAATACGGAATCGCTCTCTTGCGCATATACAGACATTGGTAATACAGAAACGATCATTAGCAATGCCAATATTAATGCAAGGATTCGGTTTTTACGATTGATTTTCATAAATATCTCCCTTCTTGAAATACCTAATCGTTATTTACAGTATAACACAGTATACCATGAAATACAATATAAAGTGGGATTTTTTTGCAGATAGTGACATACTTGCCAGAATGTAACTACCCATTTTCGCTTTTATGTCGACAACTGCAGTGCCTGTAAGGAAAAAAGACAAGGCTCTGTTGAAAATAAAAAGAATCGCCCCTTGTATAAAGGTAACAAAGCGACTGAGGGATTGTTTGATGTAGTTTTAATCTTTGGATCTGTCACCGAGTATGCCTGACCAATCCTTTATAATCCCTCTTTAACGGCAATTCGTCATAAATTGAAGCCTTAGGGCTTCATGATTTGAACGCACCGGGTCACGGATGGGCTTCCTTAAAGAGACGATTGTTCTCAACCAGCTCATCGAAGGTCACCGGCTTCATTCCGTTTATATCCACCCCCGCGTTGAGCACGCGTTCACGGGCTCTGATAAGGGGCCAGAAATCATCCGATGTGTCATCGTGAAGATGTCCGTGTATCATGTAGCTTTTTTTTGCCCGCTTCCATGTGAGCAGAGGATAATGACACAGGGTCATTCCCCGCTGACCGTCGGATATTTCAAGCATATTGCTCACGCTTTGAAAATACTGTGAAAGATCCACCTTATTTATCCATGATCCGTCATGATTACCGAGGATAAGGTGCTTTTTGCCCTTAAGACGGGAGAGAACTCCCTCCACATCCGCGGCGCGAAAGAACATATCCCCCAGAATATAAACCGTATCGTTTCCGCTTACGCGCTCATTCCAATTTCTGATAAGAGTCTCGTTCATTTCCTCAATGGACGAAAACTGCCTTCCGAATTTCAAAACGTTTTCGTGCCCAAAATGAGTGTCCGAAATAAAAAAAATCTTCTTTTGTTCTCTTGCCATTTAATATACTCCACTATAAAAATTCCAACGCAAAATGTAAAAAATCTAAGTAAATCAAGCAATTTTTTTCTAAGATCTACCGCGTTCTTGAAGTTTTGCCTCTTCTGGATTCCGCCAGCTTCATCTTGTAAAGCTCTTCTGTGGCAAGCCTTGTCTTTGTTACCACGCCCTCCTGTGTCGGAAAGCAGTAAAACAGTCGGTCACGGTTTCCGATGCTTATCATATCCCCGATCTCATACCAGAAATAATCGGAATTAAGACTGTGTGAGGAAAGAGGCTTTTGCTCATAGTGCAACTCTCCATCGCAACCGTCAAGAACAAATCCCTCCGCTCCGTGAGTCAGTCTGCCCTCTCCGACCATATACAAAGCCTTATGGTCCACCAGCATACCTATCTTGACCGGTGTATCCAGGGAATATTCTCCGGAAAGAAGCTGCTCTCTTACACATTCCCGCTCCCAGGCATACCAATCAGGAATATGCTCAAATACCGTATCTCCATCGTCAGCCTTAAGCCTTCCCAGGGTATCCATACGGTGACGCTTGCCGCAAGCGTTACACACAAGCTCAACACCCTCGCCGCGCATCTGTCCCTCGGTGTGACAGCTACAGCATTTATACAGTATGCGCTCAAGTCCCGTAGCGCGAAATGGCTCGGTTATCTCTATTTTGTTTTCGTATTGCCATGCAAAATTATCAAATGTAAACGCCCTTTTGATTCCCTCATTCAGCGACTCCGCTGACAGCGACTCTATTTGCTCGGCATTAAACAGACATTTAACATCTGCGCTCACCTTCACCTTTCGCAGTCTCAGCCCGTTATACAGAGGATCTCGGGCAAATGCGCCGTGAGTGGTTACCATCAGAACCGGAACCTTCAGCATTTTCAGTAGGGAGCCGAGATTATCCGGAATGGTCGTAGCGCAGCCGTCAAAGCTGTATCCTGCTTCCGGATACATAAGAACACTGGTCTTTTTTGTTTGAAGGGCGTATTTCATATCCCGTATCAGCGTCAGATCCATAACATATTTCTGAGTAGGGATGCAACCGATGCGTCGCATAAGCCACGCTTTACCCACCAGCCCATCAGTGGTACAAACGATATTATACGGCATCGGGAAAAATATCCTGGATACTATTTTCAGATCTATAAAGCTGGAGTGATTCATCAGAATAAGAAACGGTCCCTTCAGTTTCTTCTCCGTGAAGGTATAGGTAAATCTTGTTTTCAGCATATCCACTATAGCCAGAATACGCACAAGGGCAGTAAGCAAAATCCAGGGACGCCTCGGCTTCACGTGCTTTGGTCTGGGGAGCGCCATTACCTGGGAATATGTTTTATTCACGGTTTTTATCTTCATATCATCAGACTCCTCATTTGCGTTGAGTAAGTTTAGAATACCACATTTCCACGGTTTTGTCAAGACTTCGTGCTATCTGATAGTAAAAACTGTGGCAAAAGCCCACAACTTGCAAAAAAGGACGGAGAGTACGGACTGTACTCTAAAGGACAGTTTTTAAATCCAACAGGAATTAGCACCCACCAACAGGAAAAAGACAGAGAATGTTTTCTTGACAACTACTGAGTTAATTAAAGACATATTCTCTTGTAAAGCATAATTCCGCCCGTGTCATCCTGAGCGGAGCGTAAGCGAAGTCGAGCTGCGAAGCAGTGTGAGGTGTAAGCCGAGCAGGATCTCGGGCGAGAACAGCTTTCTTTCCATCGTAGATATCCCCTACGGGTTCGACTGCGGGCGGCGCATGCGCCTTCCTCCGCTCAGGATGACACGAGGGGGGATACGCTACCTCCCGTGAGGCAGAAAAAGCCTCCCATAGTGGCACCTGCCGTAGAGCAGGTGCCACAGTTATATTCGCCTGCAGCGAGTTATATTGCTTCGCAGTGATATTCGTCTTGCGACGAGTGATATTCGCTTCGC
>JAFVTO010000196.1 GCA_017503165.1 Clostridia bacterium
CTGGGTATGGAGGATCAGATCATAATCAAGACCTCGTCAAAGCCCGATCTGATAGAACAGGTCAGCCGTGTAGCTCCTGAGCTTGCGTATATGCCGATCATTCAGGATAACGATACAGTTTGCCGAAGGCTGCTTGAGGAGAAAAAGCTTAATCTTGTTGGCGCGGAGATACTTTTTTCAGACGAGGAAAAGCCGATAGCCTCGAAAGAATATATAGAGCAGATGCACGGTATGGGGCTTCTTATTTGGGTAAATCCGATAGTTTACAACTACAAGGCAGTGCTTTGCGCCGGGCATAGCGACGATGCTTCAATTGGCGGAGATCCCGACCGAGGTTGGGGTTGGCTTGCAGAGCGGGGATATGATATTCTTCAGACGGACTGGACTCTGCAGATGAGGCAATACCTTGAGGCAAAGGGCTACCGCAGGGCTTAAAAGCGAATCAACTGAGTGTACGTTAAATTTTCTGCCGAACGACGATGTATGAGTTTAAAGGATGAGGTCTGATCATGAAAACATTGGCACATAAAAAAATAAGCGTGGGTATAATGTATATTTTGCTTGCAATTTTGGGAGCGTTCTTTATTGCCGTTTCGGTTACTTACAAAAACATTCAATTTGGTATGATGGGAACGATCCTTGCCGCGGTTTGCACGGTGTTGAGCATACAGTTTCTTTTACTTCCGTCAGATGTAATTGTGCTTTCCGGTGATAATACGCTTATCCTTCCCAAGGGTATAGCTGTTCCACTGAGCTCTGTCGTTGAGGTGTCGTATAAGTGTGCAAGGGGGAAGGGGATAAGGTACCGTTGGGGAACTGTAATACTATCGACCTATCTTGGCCGCTTTAAGCTTGGCTTTGTTGCCGACTGCTCTGATGTGGCAGAGGAGATATGCAGATTGGCGGATGAGGCGAATAAACAGAATCAGTAACGGAAACGGTAAAACAGTAGGATAAATGGGCTGTACCCATCAGGCGAATGCGCGCTGAAGGGTGCAGTCCATTTTTGGAGTGATGAGTTTAAATACTTGTTACTCATCAGTGTCTTACGAGATATTTTCTCATGTCAATCGCACAGGCAATAAGAATGATAAGTCCCTTGATGATATATTGCATATTAGCATCAATGGAGAGAAACGTGAGCCCGACGAATATCAGTCGCAGAAGCACAACTCCCATTATGACACCGCGCACGTTACCTATTCCTCCAACAAAGGAGACTCCACCGATAACGCAGGCGGCAATGGCGTCAAGCTCATAGTTAAGTCCCGTAGCGGCGGAGTTTGAGCCTATTCTTGCCGCCTCTATAAAGCCGGTTATACCGTACATGATACCTGCCAGCATAAATACCAGGGTTATTACTCTTTTTACGTTAACTCCGGATACGTTTGCCGCTTCAGCATTTGAGCCGATAGCGAACATATTTTTTCCGAAGACTGTTTTATTCCAGATGAACCATATTATTGCGGTAATTAACAGGGAATACCAAACATAATTCGGAATCGGAGTGGATCCGAGACTGATAAAGCTGCCTGTGATAAAGCCGGTATAAGACGGATCAAGACCTGAGATGGACTGTCCGTTGTTATTTCCCAGCATAAGATACATCAGCAACGCGCCGTACACAATAAGCTGAGTTGAAAGCGTGACGATAAACGGATGCAGATTAAATCTTGCGGTACAGAAACCGTTTATCAGCCCTATCAGTCCGCCTATGGCTATAGCTATAAGGAAAACGATGGGGAGGGGAAGGGTGCTGAGACCGGGAAACATCTTGTTGGGGTATCCGCTCATCTGCAAAAGAGAGGCGGAAACACAGGCAACCATTCCGACTATACGTCCCGCCGAAAGATCGGTTCCCGAAAGAATAATTGCGCCTGCTATTCCCAATGCGATCGGTAGATTTGCGGCAGAAAGGGATAGGATGTTAACGATAGACGGTCCAGAGAGAAATCTTGGGCTTACCGCCTGAATAGCAATTATTGCCGCAATAAGAAAAATATATAGCGAGTTATTAATGAAGAATTCGCGGCGCCACTCCGTGCGCTCACTCTTTGACATTTCTTTGTATTTCTGAAACATTTCCGTTCCTTTCACGAAGACGGTGTTTTATAGTAATGTGCTTTAAAATGTTTGGGAAGCTAAGGTCATTATTTCCTCCTGAGTTGTGGTTTTGGCGTTCAGAGCTCCCGTTATCTTGCCCTCCGCCATTACATAAATGCGGTCGCATATCCCCAGCAGCTCAGGAAGCTCACTTGATACTACTATGACTGCTTTCCCGCGCTCTGCCAATTCACCGATAAGCTGGTAGATCTCATACTTTGCTCCTACGTCTATTCCTCGCGTAGGCTCGTCAAGCATCATTACCTCAGGCTCGGTAAGCAGCCATCTGCCCAGTATTACCTTCTGCTGGTTTCCTCCGGAGAGCGTCCGTATCTTGGCTTTGGATGACGGGGTTTTTATGCGCATTGCCTTTATTGCCCACTCGGTGTCATTGCGCCGCTCCTTTTCGCTTAGCCATATACCGTATTTCAGATATCTTTTCAGCTTTGAAACCGTGGTGTTTTCATGAATATCAAGTATACCGAAGATCCCGGTGGAGCGACGCTCCTCTGTGAGAAGAGCAAAACCGTTTTTTATTGCTTCTCTGGGAGAACGGTTGAGTACCTTTTTCCCATGCAGACTGATCTCACCCCCGGAGCGCACCGAGATACCGAATATATTTTCCATAACCTCGGTCCTTCCTGCACCCGCAAGTCCTGCAAAACCGACGATCTCACCTTTTCGGACATGGAAGGACACATCATTTACCACCGTGTATTTGGATGACAGCCCTCTGACATCGAGGATTATTTCTCCCGGGGTATTGTTTTTCGGTGGGAAACGCTGAATCAGCTCTCTGCCTACCATCAGGCGTACTATCTTGTC
>JAFVTO010000019.1 GCA_017503165.1 Clostridia bacterium
ATCTTCGCCGAAAGCGTATACCCGGTCAGCTCCAGACATGCTCGCTGCGGCTCGGTCACCCTCGGGGAAAAACAGTTATTAACTGTTTTTTAACACCCTCGGGCCGCTGCGCTACCCCGAAGGGAAACCTTCGGGGCTTTGGTTTTTTATGGGGCTCCCACAAGACATTTGTGGGAGCATTTTTCTTTATGGGGTTGTCTTGAGTTGCTACCCTATACTTTGGATCGGGCTCTGTGCCAAAGGCGCAGAATCGGTCCGCATACCCCGAGCGAAGTTCTGCAAGCTTGCATGCAAGGCAAAGCGAGAGGGTATCTTCGCCGAAAGCGAATACCCGGTCAGCTCCAGACATTCTCGCTGCGGCTCAGTTTTAAGACTTATTAAAATTCTGGCGATTTTTGCGACATCAATATATTTCTTTTTTTATAAAACCTATTGACAAATGAGCATTAATTTGCTAAAATATACAAGCACATATTTGGAGCATTAGCTCAGTTGGTTAGAGCTACCGGCTCATAACCGGTCGGTCCAAGGTTCGAGTCCTTGATGCTCCACCACAGAAACGGCACCCGTTGGGGTGCCTTTTTTGTTTCTGCGATGGAGCATCAAGATTGACTCGCCCTTGCTCTTTGGCTTTGCCAAAGATAAGGTTCGCATACCAAACGAAGCTGTCGGAAAGCTCGCTTTCCAGCAGCGAGTGCAGGTATATTGCTCCAAAGGAGCAAAATCCTTGATGCTATTTTGTAAAACAACTCGACAAGAATATATGATTAACTTGCAATTTTTATATTGCTATGATATAATGAAAACAAAAATGTAGGAGTCTACGTAATGAAAAAGGAATTGTTTTTATTCAGCGATAAAGGTGAACTTTTTTCTAAAGCACATCCTATGCACGATTGTTCATTTACGGCAGCCTTTGATAACAATACGCTTGCTTTGACGTTTGATCATCTAGAAAAGTATGATTCTACACTTATATACGGATTAGAGGGATTTAAAAAATTAACTATCAAATATCACAACACAGAATTTGTAAACTTGACATTGAGATACAAAAAAACAGAAAAGGACTTTTTTGATACTTTAGATCCTTTAGACGGTAAGGAGTTAATCATGTTTGGCTATTCTGCCGATTGCTTTGGTCAAATGACCCTTGATTTTCGTGTTGTAATAAAGAAAAAATTGTGGGGAGGCAAAATTGAAATTGCTCCTGAGAAAATCGAATATATTTGGGAGTGAAACGTACCTAATACGAATCAATCAGCAAGTTCAACTCACCTAACCCTTGCTCCACCACAGAAACGGCACCCGAAAAGGGTGCCGTTTTTGTGTTCTGCGCTTTAGCGGTTATTGTCCGTTATTTCTTCGGACGAGTATATTTCGATGTAATCGAAATTCGTGGCATCGTTTGATACGGTAGTGAAAACAATAGTGTTTTCACCCTTATGAAGCTGAATCGGTGCGAGCTTTATCGAAATAAAGCTGTGCCACTCTTTCTCGCCGTCCGAGATCTTCGGAATACTGCGCACGGGAATAAGGAGCTCCTCTCCGTTAACGGTTACGCTGAACATTTCCGCAAAGGTGCGGTCGGTACTGCGCTTGCTTACTCCTGCAAAGAGGTAGGCAACGGTATCCTCACCCACGGTCAGAGTAAAGCTGATCGTGGTGCCGTAATCCACGTTACCAACGTAGGAATTGCCGCTGGCGTAGTTTTTATTCGTGCGGATGGGCGTTGCGGCTGTAAAGTTGCCGAGGGTGGCGTCCTCTGCTTCTAACCTGTAAGGCTCCGAGCCTTCGGGAAGGTTCTCATCCACCTCGATCTGCGTCCAGATGCCGTCAAGATATGCAAATCTCTTTGTAAGCCAATTCACAAGGTAATCAGCGGCAAGGCCCTGGGCGGTTTTAACGTCCTTATAGCTGTTAAGCTGCCAGACAACCTCATCGTTTCCGTAAGTGACACGGGATGACCATCTTTCAAAATTCCTGATATAGTAATCCTTATATACTTCCTTTTCTGTCTTAACAAGGTTGATGGCCTTTTCCAGAACACCGTATTCCTTTATCTCCGCCCACTTTTCATAAACCATCTCCCAGAACCATTCCTCGTTTGCGACAAGGCGGAACCAGGGGTTGGCGTTGGTGGCGGCGTAAAGTCCCTCGGTGGCGCTGCAATTTTCTCTGGAAATTATGCCGAAGCAGGAGTCAAAGTCCCAGGGAGCCTCGAAGGTAACCTTCTTATTTCCTTCGGAAGTCATATCAAGAGAGAGATAGAAGCTCGACCAATCGACGTCAAGGTCCTTTGCGATCTCATTAAGGATATATGTTCCCACAAGCGATTTCAGGTCAATAACGGCGTCCACGGTTTCCTTTGCCGAGGTATACTCGGGTGCGGGAACAACTGCCGTGTAGTCGGAGTTGAACTTATAATATTTACCGTTATAATTCGCCTGGTATGCGATATACAGAACGTTGTTCATATAGCTTTGAAGGAAGTCGACCTGGCTATCCGCATAGATATCGCTCTTGATGGTGTATCCCTGGCTACCCGCAGGGAGACCCTGATGATTCAGCTCAAAGGTGGGGTCGCCTGCGTCGTTAGGCATATCTCGCTCTGTGGTGTAATATCCGTCGTATTCAAACAAGTAGCCGATGTCATTGCCGGTGTAATCATCAT
>JAFVTO010000197.1 GCA_017503165.1 Clostridia bacterium
CGCAACTGCTGCGAGAGGAACGTAGTATTTTCCGTCATGGCTGAACGCCGTAGCCTCAGTATCGTGGGAGCTCCTGCACCTTATACCGTCTACCGAGCAGTAATAACCGCCGAGAGCAAATGCCGATGCATCCGAAAGCTGAGGGATTGAAAATGGGTTTACCGCCTGAACCGAATCAAAGGCGGTTATATTGGAAACATAGATCACATTAGAGGTATCATTGCTCTGGCTCCAGCCCGTATGAGTAAACTGAAGCTGAGTTATTTTGTTCCATCCGAGAGGAGTTCTGTTTGATGACATATCGCTTCCGGCAATCGAAAATTCGTTCCATCCGCTGTTCAGATTAAGCTTTATTGCATAGTAATCTATACCGTCAGTATCGGGATTTTCGCTATGTGCAATGAAATACAGTGTCTGTCCGGATTTTTCGGAATACACCGCAAATTTCATGGCCTTGATATCCGACATATCCCAGCAATACTGACCATTGGAACTGTATGCCATATATTTGCCCATTTTTTTCAGAATGCCGCATTTTATAGAAGCGCCTGAGCTACTGTAGGAAAGCTTTGCAGACGCGCTCTCTCCGTTGTAACAGTAAGCAGGATTGGTATTTTTACCGGTAAATCCGCTGTAATTCGAGCTTGCATCAAACATAAGCCAGCTTTCAGCGGAATCGGGATAGATCGGATAACCGGATATCTCCTCACCCGAAACCGCAAGGCTCAGCGTGCATACGCTCTCACCCATAGTATATTCCGATTTCCGGAGTGGCTTTCCGTTCATGACAACGCCGTATGCCTGTGACACCGACCAGCCTGAAGATGGCTTGACCGTAATATCTGTTTTGAGAGTGACGGCGTTGTATTTGCCCTCGACTGTATAAGGCGCATCGTAAAAGCTTCCGGAAATCCCCACCTCTCCCAAGGAGGACTCCAGCATTATCACTCTGTCGGCAAATCCCTTTATGACCGACATCCTATCCGGACTGTACGGACTGAAGGTATCCCTTCCGCCGTACACGATCTTATTGCCGTAAGGCATCTGCCCCTCAAGTGTGGTGCGGTCATTGTACGCCGCGTGGGCTACACGATAAACACTTCTGCTGTGGTTTTCCTCAGAGTAGTCGGCGTATACGTCGCAGACAGCGCCGTTTGAATAAGTTATCCTCAGATATGCTACCCCTGAATAATCCAACGTATAGCTTTCCGGGAGAATGTTCGCCACAGAGCCGGTGTAATAATAATATCCGGGCGAGCTCTCATACCATTCCGTAGCCTTTATGTCGATCATATCGTCATAGCCCGAGCCTTTGAGCGCATCAACGGTATAGTAGCCGTATGTATTTTCAAAGTACACGGTAGGCACTATAACGATGTGCGGCTCTACGGTCGCTCCGCTTGCAATAAGCGTATCATACTGGTCGCGGTTGATCTTTGCCATAAATCTGAGTCCGGTGCTGTCCGGATTTGTGCGAACGGACGCTCCGCTCAGCATTTCAAAATCCATCTCCACAGCGCGGCAGGTAATATCCCCCGTCATGTGATACCGCTGACCTGGAGAAAGGAACAACTCCTTGCCTCCGTCTGTAACCGACCAGCCTCCAAAGCCTCCCTTGTCCGGCTTTACAGCCTCCGGAGCAACAAAAACGTTTCCCGCAATTCTCGTCTCGGAGCTGACCACGCCGTTTACTATAACGGAAGCCGTATTTCCGATGGTAGCTCCGCCGTTTCCGGTAGAGGTGCCGAAATCCAACGTTTCTCCGTTTAATGTTACGCCGCCAAAGGTTCCGGTAACACTGCGAGCGCCGTAGACCACGCGATTGTTCTCATAGTAACGGATATATCCGCCTTCAAGATACGCACCGTTTTTCGCGGGTGCGGTAACGGTATTTACAGGCTTTGCGGCGGTATATGCCGCAAAGTTATCGACGTACATTGAACCCAACCCAAGGGTACTGAACTGCGCAGTCCTCAACTCATCCACAGTAAAATTCATCGGATTATACGTGGAATCAGTAAGGAGCGTTGCTCCGCTTACCACAAGAAGTCCGTTAACGTACACGTCGAAGGTATTGGATGCGGGGTGCAACGACACCGATATACGGGTAAGCTCGTTGCGTGAAAGCACGCAAATAAACGCCGAATTGTCAGAGGCAAGATAAACTCCTCCGCTTTTATTCACCGTAATCAACGCCGGCATGTAGTTGGCGGAGGTATCAACATTACCCCTGTCTATCAGCTGAAACAGGGAAGATGGGGAAGCGTAATTTTCCCCCAGCATGAACTCTCCCTCTATTACCAGCTCCGCTCCGGCAGGCGCGCCGATATACATATTGGCATAGTTGTGCACTGCCGTTGTATCCGAGCTCCTTATTTGAAGCATTCTTCCACCGCCGGACCTTGCAAGCGTTTTGAAGGTGGTATAACGGTGAACCACCTGAAAGCGCCTTGTGGTATCGGACGAAAAAATACCGTCCACCTTAGAATACAGAGTGGTATTCTTCTCGGCTTTTACGTCTCCGTACTCTGTATCTACGGCTATTTCATTTGTGAAACTAACGTTGCTGTAAAGCTGGTTATCCTCAAATGTATGGTAGCCGTACAGGGTGCCTCCGCTGTTTTTCAGCGATATCAAGGCATTCTTGTATGCTTGGGAATTGGCGGTAGTATTGTCACCCACGTTGTAGTGACCGTCCCACACCTCAACATATTCTCCGTCGTCATTAAAGCGGTAGACGAAATTCCCTACTGTATACAGTCCGGTAACGTATTCTCCGTCTACGTAATAGCGTTCCTTTCCGTCCTCATCAATGCGCCATCCGTCCGCCTTTTCCGCCGCAAACGGAACAAGTGAGATCAGAGAGCATAGCATAAGAACGACCAGAAAAAGGGGTATTAGTCTCTTCATCGCAAATATGTTCCTGCCTTTCGTCTGTATTTCTCAAAAACTTAGTTGACAAACCGCCTGCGCGCCCGGCACGTGAGGCGTTTGTCATATTGCCATAAATAATTATTAACCGACCGGGTAATTACGATTGTTTTTTAATCAGCCTTCCACTGAGAAATATCCTGCCAGGTGTAGATCGAGCTCTTCGGTGCATCCGCAGGCGAATTAATAACCTTGAACGCAACCGCCAATCTCAGCTCCTGCGTATCGTCAACTCTTACGCAAAGCTTTGATATAGATGAGCGATCCAGCTCGGTATCACCGGTATAATAATCCGTTCCAACGGTACATCCGACGTAATCAGCATCAAGAGATTCCGCTTCCATTACAGTAAAGCTCGCGGCAGCTTCCATATCCGTGATCAGCTCGGCATAAAGAGTGATACCGCTTCTGGTAATGATAGCGCTTTTTCCGTCGGCGGCTATCCGGATATTGCCCTGTGTATGGGCGAACCACCAGATGTCCATTTTTTCGCTGAACACAGCCTCGTCCTGGATCACTACAGTGC
>JAFVTO010000198.1 GCA_017503165.1 Clostridia bacterium
CCGGGTGACGCATACGTTTCAGCTCCGAACATACTGGGTATGAGATTCTCAAGGAAATTGCTCTCAATAGCCACTATACGGTCAGACTGAAACTGCAGATTAAATTCGTTGTTTTTCAAAAAAGCATTTATATGCGCCTGAGGATTATGCATTGCCTCCCAGGGAGTGATACCTACTCTCTCTCTTGGGGGAATACTGATAGCTAACGGTATGTAATCCGAACGCCCCTCCAATACATCAAAATGCATTTGAGCCTTTTCCATTAAATCCATATTAGTGTCTCACCTTTCGTTTGATTATTATATTTCGTATTTTTACATTCTGCGTTTTATGCTTTATTGAGCTTAAAATTGGACTTCTTTTTTGCTTCGGTCGCCCGAAAGCTCACATTCACCAGAAACTGCACAGTATCCTCCTCGGTATCGGGAAGAAGCACCGATATCCAATGGAGCTTATTCATGTGGTATGCGGGATAAACTCCGTCAGCCCTACCGAAGGAGCCATACATTTCCGTGGGCAGCTTCAGATTGACCACGTCGGTCACCTCATCACTGTCAAAGCCGAACCTACGACGGGATACGCGCATCGCGATAGCATACGACTTGCGGTTATCCGCATGTCTGAGCACCGCCGTTTCAAAATCCTCATCAAACGGATAGTCCGGCAAGGTGCCGTATGTATCCGAGCAGTATTGAAGAAATTTCTCCCTTGTCATACTCCGTTTTCCCCGCCGTCCGTTTTGCCGCTTCTCGTCAGATTTTTCATCCAATTAAAGGAATTGATCTTAACCGCCGCAACAAAGCACTTGAATATCTGATCGCACTTAAGGCAAGCGAACACCACCCACGCAGGAAAGCCGAGAGCAGTTGCCGCAATTGCTGAGGGAATTACCACAAAAAATACAAATATGAAGTCATTCTTGAACACAAAAGAAATATCTCCGCCGCTCTTCACCAGTCCAAACAGACACGCCGCCTGATAGCAGGTTCCCACCGACGTGACCGAAAGCACATTTATCAGCTTGGCTGCCTCTGAGACCGCCGCCGGGCTCACGTTATACAGCGCCGTAAACGGACGCTTCAACAAAAACACCGCTCCTCCCGTCACCGCTCCCAGACAAAGGAAAAGCACCTGCACCGTCCTTGCGTACTCCCGCATCCGGCTCTCCTGCCCCGCTCCGACGGTTTTTCCCGTAATGATACCCACCGCGCCGGACATACCGTTCATGACCACGTAAGCGAGATTTCCCATAGTGTTGGCAATGCTCAGCGCAGCGACTATACCCTCCTCGCTCTGTCTTCCCATGATAGCGGAGTTTGCCATCATATTGGTTGCCCAGACCAGCTGTCCCGCGATTATGGGCGCACCGTACCTGATGAAATCACGAAGGAGCTGCCTGTCGTTGCGCAAAAGCCCAACAAAGGAAAAGCGAAGCTTTTTATCCACGAATAAAACGTAAGTAACAATAAATGCCGTCTCACATACACGGGCTATCAGTGTTGCGATCGCTGCTCCCTTGACGCCGAGGGCAGGCGCGCCGAGCTTTCCGAATATCAGCGCGTAATTCAACACGACATTAACTAAAAGCGATAACAGCGAGACCCAAAGACCGATCCCCGCCGTTTCAACGCTTCTCATCGAAGCGATCAATGCCTGAGTCAAGCAGAAGAAGACATAAGAAAAGCAAACTATTCCCAGATACTCCGCTCCGCACGCAATTATCTCCGCATCCGAGGTAAACAGCGAGATCACCCAAGCGGGAAAGATCGCGCATACCGACGTGACAACAAGTCCGAAGGAAAGGGAAAACCTGATACCTATAGCCGAAATGCGCCTGATGCTCTCTGTATCACGTTTGCCCCAGTACTGGGCTGCAAGAATAAGTATGGCGCCCTCAATGCCGCCACTGAATACCTGCAGAAGCGTTTGTATCTGATTACCCATATAAAGCCCGGATATAGCCACGTCACCCAGCGCACCCACCATTACGTTATCTGCCATACCGACAGAAAAAGTAACAAGATTCTGCAATGCGATCGGCAACGCCAGCAGCACAAGCGAGCGATAGAAGCCTTTATCCTTGGTAAGAAGCATTTTCAGATCCCCTGCTTTAAGTGTAAGTCCGTATTTATCAAGCCATACTGTGATCACACTCATTTATCACATGGTTAATTATACACCATTCCACCGGATATGTCAACATATTAAGCGAATTTTTCCTTTACGGGTGAGTATTTCCGACAAAAGTGCATATAATAAATCTAACAAGTAAGAAAGGAACGCTCTGAAAATGTCAAATTATCTGTTCAAATGCAAAATATGCGGCTACGAGCATAAAGCCGACTCACTCCCTGCCGACTTTGTCTGCCCGGGGTGCAAGGCGAAGGCGCCTGCATTCGGAAAAATCGGGGAAAACGCGACAAATACCGCAAAAACTCCAAACGCGGAGAATGTAAACAGCGCCGAAAATACACCCCGTCTCGAAGCAAGCTCTCCCGCCGGTACAGCCTCTCCTCTTAAGGGAACCAAGACCGAGAAAAACCTCCTGACCGCCTTTGCCGGCGAATCCCAGGCAAGAAACAAATACACCTATTTCGCGGACGTAGCAAGAAGAGAAGGTTATCAACAGATAGCCGCTATATTTGAAGAAACAGCGGACAATGAAAAGGAACACGCAGAGATGTGGTTCAAAGCTCTGGGCGAGCTTTCCGACACCGCCCAAAATCTGAGTCACGCCGCCGACGGCGAGAGATACGAATGGACGGATATGTACGCAGCGTTCGCACGGGATGCAGAGGAGGAGGGCTTTACGGAGATAGCCTATAAATTCAAAGCCGTGGCAAATATCGAAAAAGCCCACGAGGAAAGGTTCAGGAAGCTGCTTGAAAACGTGGAGATGAATCGGGTATTCCAGAAATCAGAGGAAGCCATGTGGATATGCCGAAACTGCGGCCATCTGGTAATGGGTAAGCAAGCTCCTGAGATCTGTCCCGTCTGCGCCCACCCAAGAGATTACTTCCAGATCAAAGCCGAGAATTATTGATAGCGGCGCTTTTTTAAAAGCCTTAGTCAAACCCAATTCACTGCTCAAAGTAAAAAACGCCTTCGGACGTCCGTAGCATACGGCTATCCGAAGGCATTTTTCGTTTATCAGTTGTAGAAATCGCAAAATCAAACAAGCATTGAAGGATTTAAATATTCAGAAGCAACGCCCATGCGAGACCGTAATAGGTCACCACTGCTACCAGGTCGTTTACCGTGGTGATAAACGGTCCCGACGCTACCGCCGGATCCACCCCAACGCGCTTCAATACAATGGGAATTGCCGCGCCGAACACACCGGACAGGAGCATTGCCACAGCAAGAGATACACCTGTGCACATAGAAACCGAGAAGGCAAACAGCGCGTCACCGCGGAGCGCGAACAGATAAAGACCTATCAGCCCAAAGGACACTCCGCCCAAAACCAATCCGTTAAGCATACCGACTCTTGCTTCTCTGAATATCAAAAATAATTTATCCTTGCCCGTCAGCTGCTCATCCATGAGCAGTCTTATGGTCACAGCAAGTGACTGTGTTCCCACGTTACCCGCCATACCCAGTATCAGGGATTGAAACGAAACTATGATCGGAAGCTCATCAGCCACCGACTCAAAGCGACCGACCACCCATGACACCAGAAGACCAAGCGCAAAGAGTATCGCCAGCCACGGAAGCCTCTTTCCGATGCTCTTTCCCAGGGGCTCATGAAGCTCCTCCTCCGCGCTCAGACCTCCCAATTTCGCATAATCGTCGCCTATCTCGTCCTCGACCATCTCGGTCATATCCTGGGCAGTCAGCACGCCGCGAAGCCTGTTATCCGCATCCAGCACCGGAATGGAGTCCTCGGAATATCCCTTTATACGTTCAAGGCATTCATCCACCTGCTCGGATACGTAAACGTACGGATACGACGACATTACTATACTGTCAAGCGGGGTTTCGGCTCTCGCGACTATCAGATCCTTCAGGTGGATAGCGCCCACGAATGTCTCGTCGGAATCCACCACATAAATAGTTGAAACATTGTCGTTTTCCGCCGCCTGGGCTACCAGCTCCCTCATAGCGCTGCGAACACCTATGCCACTCTGTACCGAAATAAAATTCGTGGACATTCTGCTGCCTATCTCGTCCTCTTCAAAAGACGATAGCAGCATTATCTCCCGTCTTCTTTCTACGTTCATCAGACCTACCAGAGCATTTCTGTCGGTCTTGGCTATGCCCTTCAGATATTCCACCGCTATGCTTGCCTCTATACGTGACAGCACCGCCAGCTTACGTCTGAACTCAAGCTCACCGATATAGGTCTCTATCTCATCGGCATACTCTATTACGCTTGAAAGAGTATCGTCATCAAGCATTCTGTATAGCTTGACCCTTTGATCGTGATCAAGCAGAACAAGCGCCGATGCAATATCGTTCTCATGATATTCGCTCAGTCTTTCTCTCAGCGGCTTGGGAGCAAGATCGCCCCGAACCATTTGCGCAATATCATTCTTGTAATCCGGCAGTACCGCCGATACAATCTCTTCTGACTCCATTTTCCATTCTCCCTTCGTTTTTTTGGAAACGGAGAGCGGTATAAAAAAACATTGCCCCCCGTCGAAAACCGATCTCGAAAAGGACAATGATACTGTATTTTTCGCTTTTTCTGACGCCTATCGGCAAAAAGCCAATGCGTGAGAACAACAAACGCCACGGCTATGCGACGCCCCGAGAAATGCAATACCAATGCCCGTACTTCGACTACCGTTACCGTCCATATTCTCACCCTCTCATTAATTATAGTTTGGCTCTCTTTAACCTTATTTATTATATTACGAAGCCATGAATTTGTCCACTCATAAATTGTAAATTATATTTTTAAATAAAGGATGATCTGATCATTCCGTAATTTCAGCCATTTATCAGCTTAAAAACCGGATTTTATTTGCCGATACTACTTTACAAATCTTTTTTTACGATGTATAATCTAAGTGTTGATACCCGAAATAAAGTTTTTGAGGCAGATATGAAAAAAAACAGATTGCTCCATTCTCTTTTTCTGACAATGCTGAAGATAGGGCTTTTCACCTTTGGCGGCGGATACGCCATGATCGCGCTTCTGGAAAACGAGCTGGTAAATAAGCGGGGCTGGCTGACAAAGGACGAATTCTTAAACACAGTCGCCATAATTTCATCCGCTCCGGGGTCCATTGCAGTAAACATCTCCGTTTATATCGGCTACAAGCTTGCCGGTATAATGGGCTCGGTGTGCGCCACCCTCGGCGTTTGTCTTCCTTCCTTCGTCATTTTGTACGCGATCTCCCTTTTCTTTGACGCGTTCCTCAGCTTTACCGCCGTTCAGTATGCCTTCAACGGCATTCGCGCCTGTGTGGTGTATCTGATACTGACAGCAGGCATAAGAATGCTGAAAAAGATGGATAAAACCGTGTTTTCCGTGGTAATTCTCGGAATTACAGTTGCTTGTATGATATCCTTTTCGCTGCTCGCCTTCAAATTTTCGACCGTATTTTATATAATCGCGAGCGGTTTGCTCGGACTTGTGGCGTATGCCTTTTCTATTCTGAAAAAAAGGGGGGAGCAGGGACGGCAATGATCTATCTTGAGCTTTTTCTTGAATTCCTGCGAATCGGTGCCGTATCCTTCGGCGGCGGATACGGCATGATCTCGATGCTCTCTGAAATGACCGCAAGCCACGGCTGGCTGACCGAGTCGGAATTTCTCAATCTGGTCGCTGTCGCAGAATCCACCCCCGGTCCGATAGTCATAAACATGGCAACCTTTATCGGCTCGGCGCAAGGAGGCATCATCGGCTCTCTTGTAGCGACGTTGGGGGCGGTAACTCCATCATTCATCCTCATCCTCCTGATAGCCGCAGTGGTCAACAGCTTTTTGGAATACAAAGGGGTGAAGGCGTTTCTCGGCGGAGTCCGTCCCTGCGTGATCGGGCTTATCCTGGGAACTGCAACCACCATGCTGCTAAGTGTTCTGCTGGGCATCGGCAAGAGCGGAGACGTCCCCGCCCCAGATGTCTTCGGGATACTGATATTCGCCTTGATTTGTGTCTTTTCAGCTACGTGGAAAAAACTGCGAGGCAGATCTGTTTCGCCCATACTGTTGATCCTGATCTCAGGAGCACTCGGGATATTTTTCGGATATATCAGTCAGGAGATAATTTAAATGACACCAAACATTCTGTTTATTTTCAGCGACCAGCACAGACGCGCCTCAATGGGCTTCTGGCAAAAAAAAGAATACAGCAACGCCATGCTCGGCGTCTCCGATCCGGTGCACACTCCCAATCTCGACCGTCTGGCGGACAGTGGGATAGTGCTGAGCGAGGCGTATTCCTCATATCCCGTGTGCAGTCCCTTCCGAGCTATGCTGTTTTCAGGGCTTTATCCGGAGAATAACGGAGTCTGGCAAAACTGCGCCCCGGGGAGAAAGGACGAGCTGAGGGGAGATATAACCACCCTTACCGATGTTCTGGCAGATAGCGGTTATTCCGTGGGATACATAGGCAAATGGCATCTTGAAGAGCCAAGAGCTGATTTTGATGCCGACGGGAACTACATAGGCGACCGCCCGGACTACAAGGGGAAACGGTATTTCCCCGATGGAAGCGACGACAGCAATACCGCTTGCTGGGACACTCTTATCCGCTCTGAGCGTTGCAGAAAAATCGACTATCTTTATGCCTACAATACCCATGACGTTTTCCGAAACGATCCGAAAAAGAGCAGGCTTTCCTCACCGCACTACTGGGATAAAAACTACAAAAGGCATCTTCCGCCGGAGGGAATGTGGAGCCCGGATTTTGAAACGGATCTTGCGATAAATTTTCTGAATAACCAAAACGGAGAAAGAAAAGGCGATAAGCCGTACGCCCTTTTCGTAAGCTACAATCCCCCTCATTCTCCGTATTCCCACCGTGATGACACGGATCACGAAGCATACGACCGACTCTACTCCCCCGAAAAGCCCAGGCGCCAAAATGTGGAGAGAGATGATAGCAGGTTTCTTGAAAACACACGCATCTACTATTCCCACGTAACAGGTATAGACAGATGCGTAGGCAGGCTGCTCTCGGCCCTTGACGGAATAGGCGCGGCAGATAATACTATAGTGGTATTCACCTCAGATCACGGTGAGATGCTGGGAAGTCACGGGCTTATGGCAAAGAACGTCCCCTTTGAGGAAGCCACCGCGATCCCCTTTGTTATACGCTATCCCGACAAGCTCTCCCATCGCACAGATAACCTGCTGATAACCGGAGCTGATATAATGCCCACACTGCTCGGACTCGCGGGAATTGCCGCACCCAACGAACTTGAGGGAAGCGATTATTCCAATATTCTCCGCACAGGTGAAGGAGATCGTCCGATCTCCGCGCTGTTCACTCAGCCCAAAAGGAAAGGCATACGTACCCACAGATACCTGCTCACAATATCCTTCGGAGATGACAAAAGCTATTCAGCTCCCACCCTCTTCGATCTGGAAAGCGATCCCTACCAGATGAACAATCTGCCATTCAGCGCCATTCCCGAGGAGGAGCTTCTCACGTTACGCACAGAGCTTGGAACAAGACTTGCTCTCTCTGACGACCCCTGGTTCAAAAAACGGCTCTACCCGGATTTCATAATCTATCCAACCAAGAAGCCCGAGAAGGGCGTAAAAAATACAGAGGGGAATGAAGAATAAAATGTTGAATATAGGACTTTCAAGCTGCGGCAAGCCCTTATGCGCTGAGCTTTTCGAGAGCTACAGCCGCGCGGGCATAACCCATATCGAAATATCGGAAAACAAAAGCAACACCGCCAAGCTTCAACTGAATGAGCTGGCGGAATGGTCAAGGCGCTTCGGGGTCACTCTGTGGTCCTTGCATCTGCCGTTTATGCCGTTCGCTGAAATTGATATATCTGCGCCGACTCTTTCGGAGCTCTCGGTGGAGTATTATTACGGACTTATAAAAAAAGGAACTGAGATCGGAATACGTAATTTCATCGTTCACCCAAGCGGCGAGCCGATAGCGGATGAAGAACGCAAGGAACGTATGGCGTATGCCAAAAGCGGGTTAAAAAAATTAGCGGAGCTTTCATTGCCCTTAGGAGCAACAGTCTGCGTGGAAAACCTTCCGCGCACCTGTCTCGGTCGTGATTCGTCGGATATGCTGGAGCTCCTGAGTGCCCATCCCGCGCTTCGCTCCTGCTTTGACACCAATCATCTGCTCGGAGAGGACCCTGCAGAATACATAAAGAAAGTAGGAAGCAGGATCGTCACTCTTCACGTTTCAGACTATGATTTTCTGAACGAGCGCCATTGGCTACCGGGGGAGGGACAAACAGATTTCGCCGCAATACTCTCCGCCCTTTCCGACTTCGACTACTGCGGACCGTGGCTGTATGAGCTGGGCTTTGATACCCCAACCACCGTATCACGAAGCCGCGATCTCACCTGCGAGGATTTCGTCCGCAACGCAAACGAGCTTTTCCTCGGCAAAGCCCTCACCGTTATCGGAACACCAAAGCCGGGGCTCACCTCATGGAAAAAAAAGCAAATTCTCGACAAAACCGATAAATAAGAACAAATAAAATGTAAAGTCATTCTCGGAAGGAAAACGTAAAAATGGCAAAAAGATTTAATATCGACGATCACGACGATCTGTTTGAAATGATGACCGAATACGTTCACATGACAAACGATATTTCTCATAATATCAAAAGAGGAAAAATAATCGGAATAACAAGCGATGACGTGCAGGTTGCACCCGGCGCCTGCGTGCGTATTCCGTTAAATCAGATCGGAAACAATATTTTTATAGGACTTTACTGCTACCTCAACGGAAACGTAACCATAGGTAACAACGTGCTTATAGGCCCCCACTGCTCCATTACTGCGGGAAATCACAAATTTGACGCCGCAACAGGCTGGTTTTCTGCCAGGACGGAGAAGGACGGCGACGACAGTGTGGTAATAGGCGACGGAAGCTGGCTTGCAAGCGGAGTCACGGTAACTCCCAGTGTTAAGATAGGAAAAGCAAATCTGATCTGCGCAGGCTCTGTTCTTACCAAAAGCACCGAGGACTACTCAATAATGGCGGGGGTTCCTGCCAAAAAGATCGGACACATTGAGCCTGATACCGGGGCTTACGTCTGGTACAGCAAGCAGAAAAAAGCAGAAAGCTGACACTGAGCTAATATATCAGAAAGAAAAACGATACTTAAAAGGTAGGTAGAATAAGCCATGAGCTTTCCTTTAAAGAGAAGAATCTATCAGGAAAACTTTCCTTTTCCCGACGACGGCGCGGTAATTTATGAGAATAACCCTTGTCTGGTATGGATCCCCGTCGAGGGAGCCGCGTCTTACGACGTCACGGTAAAAGGCTCATCCGGAGAAACGGTGCTTAACGGAAAAACAGAAAAGAATTACATATATCCGGACTCCCCTTGGCAGCCTGGCGATTATATCTGGAACGTTGTAGCCGATAACGGAGAGGAGCGCGGATGGCAGAGCTTTACCGTCAGTGATAACGCCATTACCTTTGTCCGTCCCAAGGCAAAGGAGGTCTATGACAGTATCCCCGCAAAACTGCGCCCAAGACATCTGTTCACTAAGGACGATACAGAGCAGCTGCTCAGAGACCACGCCGAGGAATTTGAGATACTGAAGCGCAACGTGGATATGGCGTATGCTCACGGAATGCCGAAAAAGCCGGAATTCCAGCATGACGGAGACAGACTGCCATACCGTGAATACTTTGGGAATTACCGCGACTACTGCGACCGGGACCTTGTCGCATGCTCGCTTATGTACGCACTTACCGGCGACCAAAAAGCGGGAGTCCACGCAAAGGAGCTCCTGCTGACGATTTGCGATATGAACCCGCTGGGTCCCTGCTCGCTCCGAGGTGAATGGGGAGATGAGGTAGGGCTCAGCAATGCGCGCTGTCTGCCCGCGGTATTTGATATGTTGTTTGAGCTTCTCGATTCAAGGCAGATAAAATACGTTGCCGCTACGGTTGCGGTGTATGCAAGACAGTGCGAGAGCAGGATCCGCGCAATAGATTACATACGCAACCCATCAAACTCACACGTCGGCAGACTTCCCGCGTATTTGGGAGAAGCTGCTTTGGTGCTTAAGGGTGTGGGAGTGGAAAGCGACGAAACACTGATTTCCTGGTTGGACTGCGCTCTTGAGATCTACACCGGAATATTTCCGTTCTACGGATGTCCGGACGGAAGCTGGGCTGAGGGCGCGTTTTATTCCACAAGCTATACAAAGTGGTTTCTGCCCTTCTTCTCAGCAGTGGAGCGCTTTTCGGGAATGAGCCTGCTTATGCGCCCCTTCTATATGCGATACCCCCAATATCTGTTGCATTTCTGCAACGAATGCTATGAGCTGCATCCCTTCGGAGACGGATATTGGTGCCATCCCACGGATGTGGAATGGCCGGGATTTTTCGCGCAGGATCCGTACAGAGTTTATGCCGAGCGCTTCGGACCCGAATTAGTCCAAAAGCGAAAGAACGCGGTAATTGGCAGGGGTATCGACTATTTCAGACTTCATCTACTGGATATATTCCTGCCTAAGAGCAAAATAAATACAGAAAATCACATTACCGGAGAAGCAGAAAACGCTGCAATTTTCCCATATGGCGGCTATGCGGTGCTGCACACCGATATAGAGGCGAATGACGATATATGCGTTATGGCACGGGCGTCGCGTTACACTTCCGACAGTCACCGACACGCAGATCAAGGATCCTTTGCCATCTTCTGCGGAGGAAAGGCGCTGATCTCCCCGTCCGGCTACTTCGGCCGGGCGTACGGGACAAAGCATCATTTTGAATGGACAAAGAAAACGGTAGCGCACAATGTTGCGCTGATAGACGGAAGAGGTCAGGGGGACGGAGTTGATACGGGGTGCTCCATACCCCATTTCGACGGTGACCGCAAGGTATTTACAATGGAGCTTACCAATGCCTACGAGGGACGGCTGAGAAAATACCTGCGAACTGTTTCGCTTGACGGCAGCGGAGTGACGGTAACAGACGAAATAGAAGCCGAGACAGAGGTGGAAGTCACATATCCGCTCCACGCCACGGTCCCGCCCGAGGATCTGGGCAACGGAAGGGTGAAAATAAGACGCGACAATGCTGTTCTCACGGTAATTCCCGAGAATAGCACCCTTGCTCTGCAAAAAATAACAGATAAATACGATGTTGATCTGAATGAGGGAGAACCACCGAAATATCACGTCACAATGCCAAAGCAATATCATGTTTACTATACCTCGGATAAAGCGAAAAAACACGTTTTCACGGTGCGATATGCCATCTGTAAAGTATAGATACGACGCCGCACGGATGAAGAAAAAAACAGATACATTCACATCACACCTCTCGCCATTCGGCGAAGAGATCAGAAAAACAAAGAGAGGCAAATATGAGGTGCAAACAGCTTTTTGAAACGGTTGACAGTCTTTACGACCAATACGTTACCTTCTGGCAGGATGTATGCAATATAGAAAGCCCGACCTCGGATAAGGCGGGGGTAGACGCAGTCGGGGACTATTTTATCCGAGAAGCAAGAGAACGAGGATGGAAAATCGAGCGATGCGCCCAAGCTTCAGCAGGCGACGTCGTGGTAATAACCTTAAATCCCGAGGCAGATAACGCCCCCGTAATACTTTCGGGACACATGGATACCGTTCATCCCAAAGGACTTTTCGGATATCCGCCGGTCCGCATTGAGGGGGATAAAATATACGGCCCCGGCGTTACCGACTGTAAGGGCGGTATAGTCGCGGGATTTATGGCAATGGATGCTCTCGAAAGATGCGGATTCACATCTCGCCCCGTCACCTTAATGCTCCAGAGTGACGAGGAGGGTGGAAGCAGGGTAAGCGGAAAGGCTACCATAGAGTATATGTGCAAGCGGGCGCAGGGCGCGGCGGCGTTTCTGAACCTCGAGCCATACTCAAGGGGCAAGGTGTGCGTTGCCAGAAAGGGTATCATAACCTTCAAATTCACGGTCACCGGAATAGAGGCACATTCCTCACTTTGCGCAAGAACCGGCGCCAACGCAATAGCCGACGCGGCACATAAGATCATTGAGCTTGAAAAACTAAAGGACGACGGGGGACTGACCTGCAACTGCGGAGTAATACAGGGCGGAAGCGTTCCGAACACCGTTGCGGGTAGCTGTGAATTTCTTGCAAATGTCCGATTCGTTAATTCTCAGCAGCTTGAATGGATAAAGGATTACGCGCAGAAGCTTGCCGATACAGTTCACGTGCCGGGGTGCTCCTGCAAACTTGAGGTGTACGGCAGCCGTCTGGCAATGGAATACTCGGAAAGAAATCTGATACTTGCTGATACGGTAAATCGGATCTTCACCGAAAACGGTCTGCAACCGCTTGAGGCGGTTAGATATCACGGTGGATCAGATGCGGCAGAAATGACGTCATCAGGCGTTACCTGTCTCGATTCGCTGGGCACCGAGGGCGATTACATCCATTCCGCAGACGAGTTCGGTCTGCTTGCATCCTTGCCTGAGTCAGCAAAGCGCATGGCAGCAGTGGCGTATTGCATTTAACACAGGAGACAAGCCACAGGAGACAAGCCACAGTACCCACGGCTTCGAAGAAACGGCGCGATCGCAAATCCTCACGGTTTGCCTATCGCATCGGTGTTATTTATCGAAGCTATAGCGGGAAATTTATAAAGCAGGCTACAAAACAGCAAAAAAGAGCGGATATACAAGAATTACCGTCTTGTGTATCCGCTCTTTCTGTTTGTAATACGTGATTGATGCCGAATATCAATTCAGCTCAACAAGTTACGTTCTGATTATTTAACATCCTGTGCCACGCCTGTAGCGGCAATAGCCTCGGTCTTGGTGCTCTCGCATCCCTCAACGGTGCAATTGAAGGTCCTCACGCCCTCGTCTGCGCAGGTAGACTCGGTGGTAATCTCGCCCTCGTCCCAGGTGTGCCCGGTAGCCGTGATAACATCACGATCATCGAGAACAGCGCCGCACACAGTGCATTCCTTGTACTTTGAGCCATTCTCGGTACATGTAGGCTCTTTATAGGGTACCCATTCGCCCGGGGTGTGAGAAACCACTGATATCGGCTCGCTCTAACTAACCGTGTGGCACACAGTGCATTCCTTGTGCCTTGAACCCTCTTGGGTACATGTGGGCTCTTCGTCGATTATCCAATCACCGGGTGTGTGAACGTGATCTCCGCTTCCCTCTAAGCACGACACCAAGGAAAATGCTGTGCTTAACAGGACGAGAATAAAAGAGACAGACAATAATGCTTTTTTCATTCTGATCACCGTTCCTTTCTTAGGCACTGCGCGCCAAAAGGGGCAAATAGCAACGTAAAAGTACTTGTGGTTTATTTTTCAACCGAGTAATATCTTTCACGCTAACCTCCTTTCCCGCGTGCCGTAACGGTATGTATCTTGTATCTTGTATCTTGTTTCTTGTTTCTTGTATCTTGTATCTTGTATCTTGTTTCTTGTATCTTGTATCTTGTTTCTTGTATCTTGTTTCCTGTATCTTGTTTCCTGTATCTTGTTTCCTGTTTTTTCCCGTGCGTACACAAGTTAATTATATATTACGTCTATGTCTAACCGGTTGCCAATCAAAAAAACAAACAGTGAATATTGCGCCGAACCAGGGTAAAACGCGCTGTAGAAGATAAGACAACCCTTTGGATACAGTGTGAGAGGCGAAGCCAAACAATAAAAAAGAACAGCGCCGCGAGGCGAGGGAAACCGCCGTCGGAGTTTGACGGCGGCTTTACTTCGCCAAGAGCAACAAAAAAAGCCCAACGAAGGGCTTTTTTTATTGCGTAAACCGGCTCTGCCGCCGCGAGTTTCGAGAGAAATTCGAGGAAAGGCGGCAGAGCGGACGCGGCGCGACGAGGGAGGGAGAACAGA
>JAFVTO010000199.1 GCA_017503165.1 Clostridia bacterium
AGGGCCCCGGTCACACCGTCAGAAGTGAGTATCAGGCGGGTAAGGGCGTGCCCTGCCTTATCGCCGTTGAGCAGGATGCTACCGGCGACGCTTGGGATATAGGACTTGCCTATGCTCTCGGAATCGGCGGAGCCCGCGCAGGTGTTCTGGAGACCAACTTCCGCACCGAGACCGAGACTGACCTCTTCGGTGAGCAGGCTGTTCTCTGCGGCGGTGTCTGCGCTCTTATGCAGGCAGGCTACGAAACTCTGGTCGAGGCAGGCTATGACCCAAGAAACGCATACTTTGAGTGCATCCACGAGATGAAGCTGATAGTTGACCTGATCTATCAGAGCGGATTCTCCGGAATGAGATATTCTATCTCCAATACCGCTGAGTACGGAGACTACATCACCGGTCCCAAGATCATTACCGAGGAGACCAAGAAGACCATGAAGAAGATCCTCAAGGACATTCAGGACGGCACCTTCGCAAAGGACTTCCTGCTGGATATGAGCGACGCAGGAGCTCAGGTTCACTTCAACGCTATGCGTAAGCTGGCAAGCGAGCATTCTTCAGAGATCGTCGGTGAGGATATCCGCAAGCTCTACAGCTGGGCAGACGAAGAGAAGTTTATCAACAACTAAGGCAGGCAAGCGGCAGGCAAGCGGCAGGCGAGCGCCTGCAGGCATATATCGCGCTCCCGCGCGGCGGCAGGCAAGCGGCGGTATCAAAACGTAAGCGCCGTTTGGCAAGCGGCAGGCAAGCGCCTGCAGGCATATATCGCGCTCCCGCGCGGCGGCAGGCAAGTAGCAGGCAAGCGGCAGGCAAGCGGCAAGCAAGCGGCAGGCAAGCGGCAGGCAAGCGGCAGGCGAGCGCCTGCAGGCATATATCGCGCTCCCGCGCGGCGGCAGGCAAGCGGCAGGCAAGTGGTAGGCAAGCGGCAGGCAAGCGCCTGCAGGCATATATCGCGCTCCCGCGCGGCGGCAGGCAAGCGGCGGTATCAAAACGTAAGCGCCGTTTGGCAAGCGGCAGGCAAGCGCCTGCAGGCATATATCGCGCTCCCGCGCGGCGGCAGGCAAGCGCATAATACAGCGACATATTTGACAACGCTCGGAGCTACGCAAATTGCGTTGGCTCCGGGCGTTTGCTTTAAGACAGCCATCAGGAAAGGAAGGTTATCTGCGGTGATAAACAATGTTATTTCTGACGTGATTAAGCACAATGGGAAAAAAGGTCATCCGAGAATAATGCTGAAGGCAGAGGATTTTCAAAGAATTGCCGCGAAAAACCACATTATTTACGACGCGGGATATAAAAACACGGTGGCTTTGGCTGACCGTCTTATGGATGAAAAGCCCCTTGAATACAGAATTCCGGACGGCATAAGACTGCTCTCTGTTTCCAGGGCGGTTCTGGACAGAGTGTCCGCGCTGGGGCTTGCTTACCGTCTGACCGGTGAGGAGAAATACGCCGCGCGCTGCTACGCAGAGCTTGAAAATGCGGCGAATTTCAAGGATTGGAACCCTTATCACTTCCTTGACGTTGGCGAGATGTGCAACGCCTTCGGTATCGGATACGATTGGCTGTACGGCTATATGACCGAGGAGCAGAGGGCTTTACTGCGCCGCGCCATTATCGAAAAGGGGCTCATGCAGTTCCGAGAGGACTATCTGGACCTGCCGCGCCGTCGCAGCTACAAGTGGTATCAGGACGATCCCGGCGACAACTGGAAGTTTGTCTGTGACGGCGGTATTACCGTTGCCGCGCTGGCTATATGCGACGAGGATGACGTGGATGCGGAATTTATTTCCGAGGTTTTCCGCCGCGCCTTTTCCGATGCATACACCGCCGCGCGTACCATGTATCATCCGGACGGAAGCTACGCGGAGGGCTTTACCTACTGGGAATATGCCTCGACATATCTTGCGTATTACACCTCTGCTCTTAAAAGCGCCGTCGGAACAGATTACGGACTTACCGACCATGAGCCCATCAGAAGGTCCGCCTACTACGTCCGCTCTATGTGCTCCAACGACTTTATTGCCTTTGATTTCGGGGATGCTTACCCCGCCTTCCTCTGCGCTCCGATTTATTTGTGGATAGGCGCCAATTACGGAAGAGAGGATATTTCCGCTATGAGAAGCGAGTATCTCCGTGCCCATCTCTCTGACGTAAGGGTGAATGATCTGATCTGGTATTGCCCTGAGACCAACGCGGTGCTTGAGCCATTGCCTCTTGATCACGGCTCGGTCGGCGGCTCCAACGCCTCCTTCAGAAGCGGTTGGGACAAGGATGCTCTTTATTGCGCTGTTCATTACGGCGAGAATGACGCGTATCACGCCCATGCGGATACAGGCTCCTTTATTGTGGAATACGGCGGCAAGCGCTTTTTCAGCGAGCTGGGAATGGATAACTACAACGTTCCGAAATACAGATGCACCTATCGCTTCCGCGCAGAGGGGCACAATACTCTGGTGATCAATCCCTCAGAGCGACCGGATCAGGCGTGGAGCTCCCACTGCTACGTTGACGTTTACCGCCCCGCTGATTCCGAAAAAGGCATTGACGGTATCGCGGTCTGCGACATGAGCGCGGCGTATTTCGGCAAGGGTGTGATTCGCGGAGTGAAAATGACCTCCGATCGGGGCTCGGTGATAATTCAGGATGAGCTGACACTGGAGGACGGTGACGTCGGATATTGGTTTGCTCATACCAAGGCGGAAATAACCTTAAGTGATGATGCTCGAAGCGCGATACTGGATATGGACGGCGTGAAGCTCAGGGCTACTGTGCTTAGCGGCGGCACTTTCGAGGTGATGGCGGCGGACTATATGTTCCCATCCATCAGACAGCCGGGCTCTCGGGATAATTCAGCATTCCGCAAGCTTGCTGTCAGCTTCCGTGGCTCCTCCGTCATTTGCGTGGAGCTGGCTCCCATGAGAGAGGAAGAAGCAGACTCATCTGCGCAGGTGACTCCTATTTCGCAGTGGTGACGGATATAAAACTAATTCAAGAGTAAAATCTGACTTGAAAGGATTTTGGATAAATATGGAATCAGTAATTAAGGGTGCGGGCAACGCTCCGCACAGATCACTCTATCATGCTCTCGGTATGACCAATGAGGAGCTTGATAAGCCGATGATCGGTATCGTAAGCTCTTATAACGAGATCGTTCCCGGTCACATGAATCTTGATAAAATAGTCGAGGCGGTGCGTATGGGCGTAGCAATGGCAGGCGGAAATCCTGTGGTGTTCCCCGCTATTGCCGTTTGCGACGGTATCGCTATGGGACATGTGGGAATGAAGTATTCCCTGGTTACCCGTGATCTGATCGCAGACTCCACCGAGGCTATGGCGTTGGCTCACGGCTTCGACGCCCTTGTCATGGTGCCGAACTGCGACAAAAACGTTCCCGGACTGCTTATGGCGGCGGCAAGACTGAATATACCCACCGTGTTTGTCAGCGGCGGCCCTATGCTTGCGGGAAGAGTCGGTGGAAAGAAGAGAAGTCTTTCCAGTATGTTCGAGGCGGTTGGTCAGTACAACGCGGGCAATCTTTCCGACGAGGGACTTGAGGAGTTTGAATGCAAGGTGTGCCCCACCTGTGGCTCCTGCTCCGGTATGTATACCGCTAACTCCATGAACTGTCTTACTGAGGCTCTCGGTATGGGATTGCGCGGAAACGGCACTATTCCCGCTGTGTACTCTGCGCGTATAGAGCTTGCCAAGCACGCCGGTATGGCGGTTATGGAAATGCTCAGAAGAAATATCCGTCCCCGAGATATTATGACTAAGGAAGCCTTTGATAACGCGCTTACCGTGGATATGGCGCTGGGCTGCTCCACCAACAGTATGCTCCACCTGCCAGCTATTGCCCACGAGTGCGGAATTGAGATCAATCTTGATATTGCAAACGGTATGAGTGCAAAAACTCCTAATCTCTGCCATCTGGCTCCCGCAGGCCCCACCTATATGGAGGATCTAAACGAGGCAGGAGGCGTTTACGCGGTTATGAACGAGCTGAATAAGCTTGATCTGCTTCACACTGACTGCATTACCGTTACCGGCAAAACCGTGGGAGAGAATATCAAGGGCTGCGTAAACCTCGATCCTCAGGTCATTCGTCCGGTTGAGGATCCCTATTCCAAGACCGGCGGTATTGCTGTCCTTCGCGGTAATCTTGCGCCCGACGGCGGCGTTGTAAAGCGTTCCGCGGTGGCTCCCGAGATGCTTGTTCACGAGGGCCCTGCCAAGGTGTTTGAAAGCGAGGAGGAGGCTCAGGCGGCGATCAATGCAGGAAAGATAGTTGCGGGAGACGTAGTGGTCATCCGCTACGAGGGCCCCAAGGGAGGTCCCGGTATGCGTGAAATGCTCAATCCCACCTCAGCTATCATGGGTATGGGGCTTGGAACCAGTGTTGCGCTTATTACCGACGGACGCTTCAGCGGAGCTACCAGAGGAGCGTGCATCGGTCGCGTTTCTCCCGAGGCGGCGTCAGGCGGTCCTATCGGAGTTGTGCGCGACGGGGATATTATCAGCATCAATATCCCGGAAAACAAGCTGGAGATAAAGATCTCCGACCGGGAGCTGGCAGAGCGTATGGCAAGCTTTACTCCCAAGACAAAGGAGCTTTCCGGTTACCTTAAGCGCTATGCCGCCATGGTTTCCAGCGGAGCTACCGGAGCGATAATCAACAAGTGAGGGTTTCAGTTCGGGATAAAGACCGGTCATGAACGGAGCTGAATTAAAACAGTAATAATAAAGAAGGATGCTGCGCGAAGCGTGGGCGGCAGTTGCTGCTCTGCCCCGCTTCGTATCGGTTTTTTGGGGAAATGAGTAAGGATTTTGACTATCTTAAGGGGCTTGCTGCCCGTATCCGCTCGCTCACCGTTTTCAGAGCGCTCAAAAGCGATCCGGTTGTGTCGGCGGTGCTTGATTATTTGGATGCCTGTCAGTGTGAAAGTGCAGAGCTCGCAGTGGAAAAATACTGCGGAATAGCAGCTGAGCTTTTTGAGCGCGGAGAGGATGATCTCGGCGCGTATATACGGGGGATTGCGGGCGACGACGAGAACGTGTATATGCGCGGCATGGGTAAGCAGAATGCGGTCTCTCGGGTTATATCCGAATGCGCTGTGCGAGAGCTTGATATTTTGCAGGAAATTGCTGATCTTGACAGAAAAGTGCTGTGCCAAGGCTTGGAATATAGCGGATATTTGCCTGAATGGAATAATAAGGGGACGAAAATTGCCGAGTATTACGCCGAACGCACCAATAATATTGGAAAATACGGATACGGAATATACGCCCGATTTCATATGTTCTGCCTCAGCGATGACGGAGAGATAATTCCGGTGAAGTACCCGGATGAGGTTAGGCTCAGCGAGCTTATCGACTACAAGAGAGAGCAGGGGATAATTATTGAAAATACCAAAGCACTGCTTTCGGGATTGCCTGCCGCCAATATTCTGCTTACAGGTGACGCGGGAACGGGAAAATCCTCTACCGTAAAGGCTGTGGTGAATGAGTTCTATACCGAGGGATTGAGGATCATCGAGATACGCAAGGATCAGCTGAAGCTTATTCCGGGAATACTGGATCAGCTTACTCAGAATCCCTTGAAGTTTATTATCTTTGTTGACGACCTTTCCTTTAAGGAGAACGACGACAATTTCAGTGCCCTTAAGGCTATTCTTGAGGGCTCGGTCTCCGCAAGATCCCAGAACGTGGTCATATACGCCACCAGCAACCGCCGCCACATGGTAAAGGAGAAGTTCGCCGACAGAGAGGGCGACGAGATACACGTCAACGACAGCATTCAGGAAACCGTTTCCCTTTCCGAGCGCTTCGGTCTGCACGTTACCTTTAACCGTCCCGATAAGGCGACCTATCTTGATATAGTTCATCATCTGGCTGATGCTCACGGCATTGAATACGACGAAAAGCTTATCGACCTCGCCGCAGAGCAGTATATCATCCTTCGGGGAAGCACCCGCTCCGCCCGAGCTGCCAAGCAGTTCGTGGACGGGCTCATCGCCGGGCAGGACGTGAAGATTAAGTAAGCGCAGAATTCAGATCGCGGAATACTGAATGCAAAATGCAAAACGCAAAATACGAAATGCAAAATACGAAATGCAAAATACGAAATGCAAAATACGAAATGCAAAATGCAAAATGCAAAGCGCGAGCTTATGGGCGCGGAGAGAGAACGCTATATGAAAAATACATAATAAAAACGGCTTACTGTCTGATTCGTGGATCGGACAGTAAGCCGCTTCGTTTTTTCGAACGTTTTAAAGGGTAGGTTTTGGCTTGTCTGTTTTGACTTCAGCGGATAATTTGTTTGGATGAAGGTGGGGGGCTTTTTTCGGAGCATAGTTTTCCCTTTTGATTATTTGTCTGAGTCAAGCCTTTTCAGCGCCTTGGCTATATCGTCTACGGTCGCGATATTTGGGAGTAAGCCGGATGCTATTCTGGCGGCGGCAGTGGTATAGAATGTGTTTTCCGAGAAAAATTTGCGCGTCGTCTCCTCGGATATTATCTCCCCCCGGAAAAACAGGGCGCACCTGTCGGCGGTGTTGGCTGCGAATTCCGCATCGTGTGTCACAGCGATCACCGTCATGCCGTTCTCTCTGAGAGTATGCAACAGATCGGACAGCCTTTTTTTTGCGTACGCATCCAATCCCTTGGTTGGCTCGTCAAGCAGCAGTATTTTAGGATTGCTCGCCAAAACCTTTGCCAGCGCAACAAGCTGCTGCTGACCTCCTGACAGATCATACGGATGCCGATCCAGCAGCGGAGTGAAATCGTATTTTAAAGCAGAGCCGTCGGTACCGGAGTCACTTAGCTCCTCTCTTACCGTGTTGAATAAGAAAAGTGTCTTTACGTCCTGGGGAAGCATTGCCACGTATTCTCGGTATAGCTTTTCCGTGGGGATCCTTTTTATCGGCGTGCCGAACATTTTTATTTTTCCGCTGTACGGCTTAAGCAGTCCTATCGCGTTTGCAAGGGTGGTGGATTTTCCTGCGCCGTTTCCGCCTAAAATGAAGAATATCTCTCCGCGATGCACCTTGAAATTCAAGCCCCGCAATATATCGGGAAGCTCTCGCGAGTATCGGAAATACACATTGGAGAATTCAAGCGCGTTCTGCTCTTCGCTTTCATGTTCTTCAATGGTGGAGTCAGTGGGAACAGCGGAGTCAGTGGGAACAGCGGAGTCAGTGGGAACAGCGGAGTCAGTGGGAACAGCGGAGTCAGTGGGAACAGCGGAGTCGGCGGTGATTGAGGTATCGGCGGAGTCATCCGAGTCGGAAGAATCGGAAACGGTGGCTATGTAGGCGGGTGAATCGGCGGTACTGTTATCCGCGCTACCGGAATTGGCGGTAAGGGTGGAGTAGGTGTTAACGCCGTCAGCGGCGGCTGTGGAAAGGGTGGATTCCGCGTTATTCGCCGCGTCCTTACTGTTATGCGACAGTAATTTTTCCAGTAAAATTCTTCCCTCTGATACGGTCAACGGAGTTTTGGCCGTATCGGTATCGGGGAATATGCTGCTTAGCCCGGTAGCGGTGGGCAGGAACAACCGGAAGTCCGGTTCCTTTGCCAGTATCTCAGCGGTTTGCCGCGTGCTTCCGTATGCAAACAGCCTTCCGTTCTTCAGTGTCAAGGTCTTGGATGAAAGCGGGAGAAGCTCCTCCAGGCGGTGCTCGCTGATTATTACAGTCAGTCCCATATCTCTGTTGAGGGCGGCAACGGTGGAAATGAAATCCGATGCGGCAATGGGGTCAAGCTGTGAGGTGGGCTCGTCAAGAAGCAGGATCTCCGGGCGCATCGCCATGACGGAAGCCAGGTTAAGTATCTGCTTCTGACCGCCTGAAAGCTCGCTTGTGCTCTGCTCAAACCAGCGCTCTATGCCGAAATAGCTTGCGATCTCCGCGACTCTCCTTCTTATGAGTGCGTCCGGGAGTCCGAGGTTTTCAAGCCCGAAGGCAAGCTCATGCCAGACCTTGTCTGTTACTATCTGCTCTTCCGGATGCTGTGATACGTATCCCACTGCCGCCGCAGAATATTTATCTGGCAGCTCTCTTTGAGACTTTCCGCCGATCAGTATCTCTCCCTGCAGCCTTCCATGGGGAGCGATCTCACGCTTCAGAAGAGATAAAAGTGTGGATTTTCCGCTTCCTGTGTTTCCGCACAGCACGGTAAGATCCCCTTTCTCAACGGAAAAGGAAAGGTCTTGTATGGCGGGGGATTCGCATTTGGGATAAGTAAATGTCAGATCTCTGACAGAAAGTAGTTCCATTTAAGCCTTTCCTCGATTTCTATGATACTTGGTATTAATGACAGTATAATGTACGGAATTACCGCAAGAAGTGTGGGTATAAGTCGGTTTGATGCGGTAAATCTCGGATAATAGGTGAATTCTGCCCCTCCGAGCGCCAGTCCCGCAACAGTAACGGAAAGTAGTGCCAACGTTGACGTGAGAAGAATAACGTCCCTTGTGTGAAATCTGAAAAGGGAAAACGATGTGCGCTTTCCGGTCCCATAGGCTCTCGCCTGCATTGATGCTGCGGTGATTATTCCATTTTCCAACGCCCAGGTCACTGTTACGTTGAAAACTCTTGCTCCGCTTCTCAGAGAGTCGATGATGCCATCGCTTTTATAATTGCCGTTCGCTTTCTGCGCCGCCTCTACCTGTCGCATACGCTGAGTGAAAAGAGCTACATATCTGAGCGCCATGGAAAGGGTGAGCGCCAGCCTCGGCGAGAATCTTCCGAAAACGTACAGCAGCTTGTCTTCGGTCATTATAACCGAAAATGAACGGAACCAATACAGTGTCGTTATGACTGTGAGTGCCGATAATGTGCCGTAGATCAGCGCTTCAAGCGTGAATGGTGTGTCGTTTATAAGGAAAAGAACCGTTTCTCCTCGGTGAGAGTAAAAGGGGTTGATAAGCGATACGGGTATCAGCAGTAAAAGCATTATCAAGTGGGTTTTCGCCCTGTTCCTTTTTACGGTGAAGCTGAAAAGAGTTACGGCTCCGATCACGGACGGGGCTAATATCAAAGGGGACATAAAGAACATGGGTATCAGCGCGACTGATAAGAAATACACGGCAATTGCCACGGGATTGTAGCTTTCAAAGGTTTTCAATGCTCTTTATTCTCCTTTCTTGGTCTAATATAGGGCTTTGCTATGAGGGTTTTCTTTTCGGGTATTTCTGTTGGCGATCTTTTTCTGCGCCGGGCGGGGAGGATTTTACCGTGTAAGCTTTGCCGAGAGGCACATTATTCCTCAATGTCGTCTCCCAACGCCAGTGAATAGTGCCAGGCTATACGGTCGCCGTCCTTCAGAACATAATCGGCGCAGCCGATGTTGGCTCTCTTGCCGTTGACGGTGTATATCCAACCCGAAAGGTCGCCTCGGTCGAACTCTCCTAAGCTGTTTATGGCGCGGACGTACATTCCGCCTGTGACTGCGTTGCCTGCCATATCAAGGGTAAAGCCTTCTTTTCTCGCTATCTGGACGAGAATATCGTAAACCGTTTCTCCATCTTCTATCTGGACGGAGGTTTTTTCAAGAATTGCCGCGTTTCCGGCGTGTTCTGCAACCAGATCACAGCGGATCTCCACCGTTACCTCGCCGATGGGATGCTCCTTTGTGATCTCGGTGCCGTAATAGTCCTCAGGCCTGGTGAAATTTACGAAAATTACCGCGATAATAAGCAATACGGCGCCCAAGGCGATCACAATATAGTTCTGACGCTTGCGGTTTCCGCGAAGGGCAAGAAAAACGCAAAGAACTGCCGCCGCCACGGCTATTCCTATGCATAGGGGTAGCTTATAGCCATTCGTCACCTTGCCTACTGACGGGGGCGTGGCTGCGGTGCCTCCGGGGGGATTTCCCGCGGTATTGCCGTTTCCTCCTGTGTTCGGCCCCGTAGGAGTGCCCAGGGAGTTTGCCAGAGTATAATCCAGAGGCGCACTTGCGGTGGGTGTATCTGTCAGCAGGTAAGGTGAGCCGTCGTATTGAAGAGAGGCTACGGCGAAGAATACCTGCATTGTTGCGGCGTGGTTTGCCGCGCCGTTTTCAGTGTGTGAGTAGCCGCCGCTATCAAGACGGTATTTCGTCATTCCATCGAGGACGTTGTTTCCGTTTTTGATAAATCCCGTCTCTGTGAGAGGATCCCGTCCGAGCGCGCGGAGTGCGAGAGTCACCTGGGCGGCGCTCTCGGGATTTGCCGTGCCGTAGGTGCTGAAATCGCCATCCTCATGCTGACTGTCTGAAAGAATGCTCAGCGCAATGTCAACGGCGCTTTTTACCTCGGGATAGATACCGCAGTACGGAGCCAGCGACTGGATGGCCATGGCGGTCACGTCAACGTCCGCTACCTGACCGGTAAGCGACCAGCCTCCGTCGGGGCAAGCCATTGTGAGCAGGACGGGGATGAGGTTAGCGGCGCTGAAATCGGTTGAAGCAGCACCGTTATTAAGCAGGTGCAGAGCGAAAATATAGCTCATGATACCTTGCTTTCCGGCTGTTCGGTCAACCAAGCCCTGAAGGTACTCGGAGTTGGCTCTGCCGCAGGCAATAAGAATAATCCCCAGCTTTTGCTTGGTGGACGCGCTGTATATCTCGTTTTCCGACAGATATTTTTCGAGGGCGTCGGCATATACCGACAGGTCTGTTTCCGGCGAAAGTCTGCTCAGCGATACGGCATACCATTCATTAAGCTCCGGAGATGCGGAAAGCTCGCCGTCTGCCCATTCCTGCAGTGAGCCCTCCGTGTTGTAGGATATTATTTCTTCCAGTAGCGCAAGGCCGTCTGCGTTATCGGCGCTTTCTCCGTATGCAGCGGTGCTCAGCGCTCCGAGCAGAACGAAAAACGCCAGAATTACCGCGTAGAAACGCATAAATTTAAGCTTTGACATTTTTCGGTTACTTGTTTCTCCTGTATTTTTGAGATGCTATCAGAGCTACACTGAATACCGCAACTATCACTGCGGCACAGATTGCGATTATCCATCCGTAGCTTCCGTTATCATCTGCAGGACCGGTGACGGTGGGGGGCGGAACCTCAGAGCTTCCCGAGCTGTCCGCGACCTTTACAACGCAAACTGCTGCCACAAGGTTAAGGTCGGATTTTGCGGAGATGAGCTGCTCTCCGGATCCCTGCAGCTTTACGGTCACCCTTCCGTTTGCATCGGTGCGGTAGTCGGTTTCAACACCGTTTACCGTTACCGTAGCTCCCTCTGCGGGCTTGGCAACCATATTTCCGGATGCGGCGTCAAACTGAATGCAGGTGAGCGTGAGAGTGATCTCGTCGCCTGTGTTGCACTCGGCTGTTCCTTTATCGAAATAACTGTACGTGTCTGAAAAGAATGTGGTGTCCTGATAGACAAAGGCGGAGACTATGTCGCCGTCGACTACCGCATCGTAAAGCGAAAGGGGAGAAGCATTGTTAAGATAATAGCCGTAGCTTCCACCGTTGGCTACGCCCCACAGCTTGACCATAGACAACCCCCATTGGGTGGTTTCTGTGGCGTAGCCTGCATCAGCGCCGCCCGGATAGCTTGCTTGGTGGGCGCAGAACAGAGCATCGCTGATGGACAGTATTCCGTCGTTGTCTGTGTCGGTAACCACCGTCTTTTTCATCGCGACCATCGGATCGCCGTTGATTATGTTGACGTATACCTCAGCACTTTGAGCCGCTTCCCCCTCGGCATAGGCTGCGAATGGGAGCATCACTCCTGTCAGCGCGATCAGTATCAGTGAGATAAGAAATTTTTTCATTTTGTGTCTTCCTTTCCGTTTGGCATGCTTTTATTTGAAGTATTTGAAGCTTGTTTTGCTTATTGTTTGCCGCGTTATACCGTGTTTTGCCGCGTTATACCGTGTTTTGCCGCGTTATGATCCGTCAATTCCCGATGCCTTCTTTTCTTCCGTCCTGCGGCGCTTTGCGCGCTTTCGCTTTTCCATTCTTTGGCTTTCTCTTTGACCGCCGTCACCCTCCTTGATGCCTGCAAGCTCCAGTGCTCTCGGCCACGGGCCAAGTCTTGCCTTGATGGCGATCACCTCTCGCTCCGTGAAATCCGAGCGCTTTGGAAACCGACGCTCCCCTTGCTCTGTGAGCTCGCGGTATTTTGCCCGTAAAAGCTCCGCGCAGTGCTCTGCGGTGTAGGCTTGCAGAGTCGATTCGTTTTGGTTGTTCAAAGCATTCGCCTGCCTTTCTGAGTGTACTTAGACAGCCTCGCCCGATTCTTTAACCGTGGCGGAAAAATAAAACACGCCTCCTTGCCTTGGATGGCAGAAAGCGTGATGAAGTAACCGATGATTTCCTTTTTAGTACCCGCTTGAAGCATTTTCGGGCGCAAACAGAGCATATAACTCCCCTCAGGAAAAAACGGCGCGCCTTTCAATACCCAAAAGCAATTTACCGACAGAGAGCTGAATGAAGATCAGATCTCCGAAGCCGCGCGGCGAGTGTTCCGACTTATGACACGGGCGAGCCCAAGCCAATCACGGTAATGGTGGTTGCGACGGAATTTCACCGAACTTCCCTCTTATCCTTACGGAGCCGTGCGACTGTATATTCGATTATATTTGTTGGGCCAATTATATCACTAAGTTGGGGATTTGTCAATAACTTTTCCGAAACTTTTGAAAAATACGCATTTTCTCGGAGCCTCGGTATAAGTGACGGCTTTAATCAGCCGTAACGCGCTGTATTTCCGTAAGCCCGGGTAAGTCTTTTCAAGTACGGTGACGGGATGCTCAGATGCGGGCAACTCCCGTTTTTCTTGCCGCCTCGGCAACTGCCGCCGCCACCGCGGAATGAACTCTCGGATCAAGGGGAGAAGGAATTACATATTCGGTGTTAAGCTCGCTGTCCGTGATAAGCGCGGAGATCGCCTCTGATGCGGCGAGCATCATTCGGTCATTTATATCGGATGCTCGGGCGTCAAGAGCTCCGCGGAATATTCCCGGGAATGCAAGCAGATTGTTTATTTGGTTGGGGAAATCCGACCTTCCGCTTCCCACCACGAAGGCTCCCGCCTCCTTTGCCTCCGTGGGCATTATCTCCGGTATGGGATTTGCCATAGCAAAGACAATGCTTTTTTCCGCCATGCTTTTTATCATTTCCGGCTTCAGTACGCCTGCGGCTGATACTCCGATAAATATATCTGCGCCAACTATCACCTCTCCCAGTGAGCCTCTGAGCATTTCAGTGTTTGTTACCCTGCTCATGAGCTCCTGCTCGGGATTAAGACAGTCCATTCCACGGCAGATCGCTCCGAACTTATCGCAAAGTATAAGCTCACCGATGCCTGCCTCAAGCAGCAGCTTGCCGATGGCTATTCCTGCGGAGCCCGCGCCGTTTATTACCGCCTTTGCGTGGGTTATGGGCTTTCCTGCCAGCTTAAGGGCGTTTCTTACTGCCGCAAGCACCACTACCGCAGTACCGTGCTGATCATCGTGGAATATCGGAATGTCGCAGCATTCCTTCAGTCTTCTCTCTATCTCAAAGCATCTCGGCGCGGCAATATCCTCAAGATTTACACCGCCGAAGCTACCTGCAAGCAGGGATACCGTCCTTACTATCTCGTCTGTGTCCTTTGAACGGATGCACAGAGGGATGGCATCGACTCCGCCAAACGTCTTGAAGAGAACGCATTTGCCCTCCATGACCGGCATTCCCGCCTCCGGGCCTATGTCCCCGAGTCCAAGCACTGCGGTTCCGTCCGTGACCACTGCTACGGTGTTCCAACGGCGGGTGAGCTGGTATGACAGGTCGGGATTGTCGCGTATTGCAAGGCACGGCTCGGCAACTCCCGGCGTATATGCAAGCGAAAGCTCCTCGCGGCTGGTTATGGGAGTCCTTGGCACGGTCTCCAGCTTTCCCTTCAGCTCATAATGAAGCTTGAGTGATTCCTCTCGGTAATTCATAACGGTAAAAAACCTTCCTTTTATTGCTTGTAGTCTTGTTGCTTGTTATTGCTTGTAGTCTTGTTGCTTGTTATTGCTTGTAGTCTTTGCTTATTGCTTTTTATCTGTGTTGATCTTCTTTTTTGCCTGTCTGTATTCTCTGGGAAGCATCCCGGTGAACGCACGGAACGTCTTGGTATAATGCTTGGCATCGGTAAAGCAGAACGCCTCGGCTATTTCCGATATGCGCATATCCGTATCGGTAAGCCACCCCTTGGATACCTCTATCTTTTTTTTCAGCATATATCTCATGGGTGGGATACCGTATTCCCGTGTGAACAGTCGGAATATCTGAGTCTTGCTTATAAAGAACATTCCCGAAAGCTCGTCCAGGGTTATCTTTTTGTCTGTGTGGGTGTCGATATATTCCCTTATCGCCTCAACAGATGCGGTACCGGAGCGCTCGCCCCGCTTTCTTACCGCGAACATCTTGTCCAAAAGCCCGTGGATGCGGTAGGGGGTGGGCTCGGTAAGCTGATCTATCGGTGGCAAGCCCTCTGTTTTTTTGAAGGGGTGATCCTCAAGATAGTATCCGAACAGCGCGTCCGCAAGAAAGCCCGAGCAGATAATAAACTGCCCCGAAAAGTCCTCGGAAAGGGTAATTCCCAAGGATTTGCCGCGTAAAGCCAATGCTATGCATTGACCTTCTCCGATCTCGGCACGCTCGCCGTGCAAAAACGCAACTCCGTATCCGTTATTGCAGGATATGATAGCATAGCAGCTTCCCAGGTCAAGATGCTTTTCTGCCTCCACGGCGTCGCTACCGCAGTATATTACCGAAAAATCATTTCTCTCGGAGCCTATCATCCGTTCTCGTCCTCCCCTCTGCTTTTATCTGCTTAATGATAACACACATTTTTAAATTTGTCAACCGCCATGCGTATTATTTTGCCGCGACGGTGTTATACTTTACATAGTTATTAAATGACGGTATTATGTGACGATATTAAATGACTTAACGGAGACAGATATGGATAATGATACTATGCCCGGCGGCGGGGAGATGATGCTCAGCGGAGATTTTGAGCGGGACGTTCAGCTTCTTACACGGCTTTTGCGAGTCGGGGAAAGCTTCGATATGAGAAAGCATATAGTCGTGCCGAAAAACGGTCAGAAATGTGCATTTTTCTTTATATCAGCATTTGCCAACTCTCAGGTCATTGGCGATTTGCTCAGGTACTGCATCAATACCGAGGAGCTTCGTCTGGAGGACAGTACCATTCCCTACGTTGAAGGCTCGCGGAACGAAAAGGTCTCAGATATTATAAAGGCGGTCATGTCCGGACTCACCTGCCTTATCCCCGAGGGCGACGGCGGAGCCTATCTCATGGATATGCGAGTTATTCCCAGTCGCGGAATACAGGAGCCCGCAAACGACAAGGTTCTCCGCGGCGCACGTGACGGATTTTGCGAGTCTCTCCAGCCAAACGCCGCCCTCATTCGCCGCAGAATACGGGACCCGCGACTTACCTTTTCCGTAATGACGGTGGGAGAGAGCACCAAGACCGACATGTGTCTTTGCTACGTCGAGGGGCTTTGCGACATGAAATACGTTGAACGCCTGAGAGAGCGTATCAAGGCTCTTAAGCTCAAAACGGTCAATTTTCAAGGAGAGACCGTAGCCGAGGCGCTTGTGCGGAAAAAATGGTATAATCCCTTTCCCAAGGTGCGCTATACCGAGCGCCCTGACGCCGCCGCCGCATCCCTTATGGAGGGGGGAGTTCTGCTTATTTGCGATAATTCACCTTCGGTCATGGTGCTGCCCACCTCCATTTTCAGCTTTATGCAGGAAACGGACGATTTTTGCTTTCCCCCTCTTACCGGCTCCTACCTTCGTGTCGTCAGATTTCTTATAAGCCTGCTCTCACTTTATCTGCTTCCCGTATGGTATTGGATGCTGAGTCACGTGGACAGGCTCCCGGAAGCCCTGCGATTTCTCGCCGTATCCCAAGAAACCTCGCTTCCCATACTGTTTCAGATACTGGTCGCCGAGCTTGCCATAGACGGAATGCGACTCGCCTCCCTCAATACCCCGGATTCACTGGGCAGTGCCCTCAGCGCCGTTACCGGACTTATTCTGGGTGAGTTTGCGGTGGAATCCGGTTGGTTTGCTCCCGACGTTATTCTGTACGTGGCGTTCGTTACTATCGCCAACTTCTCCCAGACCAGCTATGAGCTGGGCTACGCTATCAAGTTTATGCGTCTTTTATTGCTTATTCTTACCGCGTTTCTGGGCGGCTGGGGACTGCTGGCGGGAACCTTGGTCATGATTTTCCTTATCGCTCAGAACGGAACTGTTTTCAGCTACAAGGGGTATCTCTATCCCCTTGTCCCCTTTAACGGAAAGGCGCTGAAAAGTCTTATTGTCAGACGGAAATACGACTCGGGAAGAGATTGATGAGGGGGCGCGCCCGGAAGCTTTGGAGGTAGGTCTGAGCAAGGGAACGTGGCTTACAAAAAATAAATGGCGGTAGCTCACCCAAGCTGACAAGCATCGGGGAATTACCGCCTTTGGTTTATTTAATCGTTCAGTTTGCGCTCAGCCGCTTGATTATCGCGTTCATTTCATCCATCTTGCGCTCCATATCCGCGACCAGCGCGAACTGGTTCCTTGCCCGATCCAGATTATGCCCGGGACGGTGGACCTTGAAATATACGTCGCCCTCCAGATAGTCGGTGAGGAAGCGCATTCCGCATTCAAAGGTCATCATAATAGCGCCGACGGGCAACAGCTCCAGCTCCGTCTCGGTCAGACTTCCGTTGCATCCTCTGATAAAGCCCTCGGCGTACGCCTCGAACAGGGTGAGATCCAAGGAAACCTTTGAAAGATCGGTTTCGTCCTCTACTGCCGTATTTGCGCCGAATCTTATGGAGTCACCAAAATCGTTGACGGAATATCCGGGCATTACGGTGTCAAGATCAATAACGCATACCGGCTCGTGTGTCTTTTCATCGAACAGAATATTGTTGAGCTTGGTATCGTTGTGTGTTACCCTGAGTGGAAGCTTGCCTGCGGCGCGGGCATTCTCCAGAGTTTGGGCAAATTGCTCTCGCTGACGGGCGAATTCTACCTCTGCCCCAACCTCTGAAAGCCGACCGAATGCGTCTGCCTCCACCGCCTTCATAAGATTCCGGTATCTTCGGGGAGTGTTGTGGAAATTGGCTATGGTCTCGCTCAGCTTTTCTGCGGGATAGTCCGCAAGCATCTGCTGGAATTTTCCGAACGCCACGGCGCAGTTGCGGAAATCCTCAATGCTCTCCACTACCTCCTGAGTCACTGTTCGCTCAGTAAATTCGTACATACGCCACCAGTCGTTTTCGCTTCCGACAAAATATTTTGCTCCGTCAAGCGTGGGTACCACCACTAAAGAAGCGCGCTCAACGTCCGCCGAGCCCATTTCTCTCGCCTTGGCTCTGATATGCTCGGTGACACCAAGAATGTTCTCCATAAGCTCTGCGGGCTTGGTGAATATCACGGTGTTCATTCTCTGAAGTATGTAACGCCTGTCTGCCACTACGAGGAACGTATCGTTTATATGACCGTTTCCGTACGGCTCGCAATATGACGGCGCGGATTTAAAATATGCTTTAAGAACCTCGGATGTGTTTATTTTTCTGTTGCTCATGACTCGTCCCTCTCTTGTTTTATATGGCTCTGTCGCTTCATCTGACAGATTTTTTGCGGAAAAAACTGCGAAACCTTCGGGTTTAGCTCAGTTAAATACACGCAAACAAGTATGCGCCCTCGCAATAATCTTGTCGTTCCCCAAGTATTCCTCGCCAAATCACACAAAGTGTTAATCAGTCATCCTCGGTGACGTAGCCATTTATTTCACTGTGTCCTGCTGATGTAAATATAGCACATTTGTGAGCCAAAATCAAGGGTTTTTCTGAAATTTTGCAAAAATCTTTTGTTTCTGTTCATTTATCCCGCCTTGGAGCCTTGCTTCGGATTGGTGCCAAGGCTGATCCTCGCGGGGTGTGGGGCAAAGAGAAAGCCGCCCTTGTGGCGGCAGGGTTATGAGAAGGATACGACCGTTGGGGGTGCAAGCGAATTGTGCTGCTTGAAATAGTATTTTCCGTTTACGGTGTCCATGCACGAGGAATATACCGTAACGTTCCACTGACCGTTCTTAGCCATGACCGCTCCCCGCGGTACTGCAACTGCTGAAAGCAGCTCGAAGAAATGCGCTACCTTTCCCTCGTCAGTTTCCTCCGGAGCTGAGCTCTGTGCAAGAAACGCCGCCTTTACAAATCTTGATGGGGAGGAATAGTCTCCGGGTAGTCCGATGCCGCCGAAGCCACAGCTGAAGGGACGGTACTGAATGGGATACTCTCCGTCGCTAAGGTTTTCACGGCAGGGGTAGTATCTCGGCGTGATATTTCCGTACTGGCGGAGATTCAGCGCGTGGAATTGGTATTCCGGCGCGTTGGCGAGAACGTTGGAGGGGGCATCAAAAACGGTAAGCCCTCTCGCCTGAGGCTCTACCGCTATGCTCTCTTTTCCGTCGGCGATCATCCAGTGAAGAGGAGTCAGTGGCGTTTCTTTATTAAAGCGAAGATTTATGAGATGAGTGTTTTCCAGAAGCTCCCTTGCCTGCTTGACGGTTGCGCATTTTGAAAGCACCCACGTTATCAGCTCAAATGGGGCTACGTTGTATTTATTGACGTCAAGCCCCTCCGGGTAATGGGCAAGCTCCGGAAAATCCAGTCCCGCCATGCAAAGCCCGTGGCGGTTCATTCCGTCGGCAAACAGGGGAGTGCCGTCGCGGATCACTGCCGAGCCTATTATGCCTCCGTGGTCGGTCACCCTTTCCCCGCCTGTAAATTCAATAGCTTTGCCGCGCGGAAGCTCTGTTACCTCAAAGCTTACGTCAAAATATATATCCATGTTACGACCGAAATAAAGTCCGCCGTGTCTTGTGGCGATCGCAGTACACATAATGCTTGTTGCCTTTCATTGGTTACTAATATATCCTGCGTTAGTATCCCCGGCAACTGAGGGATAAACGCGGGTTTGCAGATTTTGTCAGAAATTTACTCTGATTTATCTTGAATTACTCTACTACCGTGATACCTGCCGGAACGGTGATCTCGGGCTTGAGCCCCTTTTCCATTCTTATCTCGATCGGTCCGTATCCGGTCGGAATACGGATGAAAGCACTGTCCAGTCCGTAGAGGGAGGGCTTGAGTGAGATACGTTCAAATCCGGGCGAAAGAATACGGATGCCGGAAAGACGGGCGGGAAGCTGATATGCGGGAGTTCCTCCCCATGCGTGGCTGAAATCTCCCGAAAACTCTCCCCAGCCCTCGCAAAGTCCCTTTTCCGTCTTGTCCAAGCATACTCTCCAACGCTCGAGCAGCTTCATGCCGTATCTGTTCCAAAGTCCTGCGTTGTATACCGCGTCAAGGACGAAATGCATGAAATACGGCTGTACCGGCGTCAGACTGCTGTCCTCAAGGGTGCGAACCAGTAAAGCCTGGCGGTCAAAGCTATCGCAAAGCCCGTAGAGCAGGGAAAGGATGTTTTCATGAACGCCGTAATACCGCTTTAAAGGATTTTCCGGCAGCCACTGGTACGGCTTTGCCACCTCGCTGTCGGCGCTGTTGGAGCCGGAAAAATACAGCTTTCTCTCTACGTCGTAGAAGCATCTGTTATATGCGGTCCTGAGCGCGGCGGCTCTGTGGCGGTATCTTTTGGCGCAGGCTTCGTCTCCGACCGCTTCGCTTATCTCCGTCGCTACACAGAGGGCGCGGTAGTAGAAAGCATTCATGACCGTCTGTCCCAATGCCTTGGGAGGATGGTGAAGGGTGTATCCGTCGGTTTCTATCCAGTCGACAAACATATAGTTGGGGCAATTTTCCAAAACTCCGGAGGCTCCCATATAGGTGTTGAAGCGCTCCATCAGCAACCCAAGCTCCTCGTATACCTCCTCCAAGATACTGAAATCCCCGGTATACATATAGTAATCCCACAGCATTTGTACCCAGAGCAGGGAATAGGTGGTGTGGAACATCTTAGCTCCCTTGATGCGCAGTATCTGCGCGGTGCGGACCAGGTCAAAGCGGGAAATGTCCAAATCTCCGAAGGCAAAGGCGTCAATGTGGTTTTCTATCATGTAATCCCCTGTGCACGCAAGGGGCTCCTGGTGCAATGGGCTGTCCAGGTGCAGGCTCTGACGGCAGATCCGCTCGGTGTGTCGGCAAAGCTCGTACAGTCGGTTAAGATAATCGTCCGAGCAACGGAAATCGCCCTCTCTTCGCTCTCTGTCCTCGTTTATTATCTCGGTGGCGGTTGGATAGCTTACGGAAATCGCCGAAGCCTCGGTCACCGTGACGGGCGTACCGCCGTTGTTGGATACGGTAACTCTCAAAGCGCCTACGCTATACATTCTCAACCAGCGGTGGCGGTAGCTTCCGGCAGAATGAATAATGCCTGCAGGTCGCTCACTGCCCTCTATTTCCACGGCAGTCACCGTTACGGTGGTGTCGGAGTCTCCGCTCAACGCGATCACGGGATATGCTGCGTAAATACGGTCAAAGGAGAACAGCCTTATCTCGGTATGCCCGGGCAGGACGGTGAACGGCTCGAAATCCGCGGCAGTTACCGTGTCTTCCGCTATATTTCTCAGAGGTGACGGTCGGAGCTCCCGCTCCGTCCTGCTTACCGTTGCCTTGCCCCAGGGAAGCTCCGCCTGCGTCAGGAACGTATCGCTGTCGCTTTTATAGCAGGGGAGCGGTCTGCATTCCCAGCTCTCGTCGGTGCTGAAAGTAATGCTCTTGCCGTTTTTGAAAAAAGCCTCGGCTGAAAGGATAAATCCTCCCGCTCCGCAGGAGTATTCGGTCATGACGCTGCTGCCCATTTTTACCTCGGCGTATATTTCCAGCGTCGCATCTCCGGGCACAAACTCAAAATCGGAATAGTAAATGTACGGCATCGGGGCGGGGCATTCGAAATCTCCGCCTGCCGCAACCGGACCGCGCCCTATGTATCTTCCGTTGCAGCTGAAGCGGAAGGTGGTGTCACCGCTTACGGAAAATATTACTTTTACGGGCTTTTCCCTGAATTTCTTTTTGTAGCGGAAGGCGCAGACGGCAAAATGCTGCCCATCTTTCCAACGGTTCATGAAGTTAAAGGGGCATTGCTGTATTTCGGGGTAGAGCTTTTCGTCCACCCATATCCACACGGCTTTTTCGGTAATCGGCATGGCTTTTCTCCGTTCCTGTTTTTGTAATGAATGTTGCCTCGCTATTAGTCAAGAGAGAGTTTATTTTGCGCTTTGACTTTTGAAAAACTGATAATAACCGCATTTTATCATTCCGTTATAAAGCTTCCGTACCTTGTCGGCTCGCTTGCCGTAATGCCGCTCGAACTCTTCGTCGGAGGTGAGGATATATATCTGCCAGCGATCCAGCGCGGAAAACGTCCTTCCCAACTCTCTGTATAGCGCTCTGGCACTCTGAATATCCATAAGTCGCTCTCCGTAGGGGGGATTGCAGACTACCGTGCCTCGCATTCCGCCGGCGGCAACAGTCCGCGCATCCTTGACAAAGCACTTAACTATGCTCTCCATGCCGGCGCGCCTCAGATTTTCCTTGGTGAGATCTACCATGGCAGGATCAATGTCGGATGCGTAGGCGCGGAATTCCGTGGCTTTTACCAGGTCGCGGGCTTCCTCTCTCGCTTCTTTCCACACGCTTGGCGGTATGTCGAAAAAGTCCTCGGATACGAAGCTGCGGAAGCTTCCGGGAGCCGTGTCGGTCATAAGCAGCGCCGCCTCTATCGGAATGGTGCCCGAGCCGCACATTGGGTCCCAAAGCAAAACGTTTTCCCTCGGACGGGAAAGCTTTACCATGGCGCAGGCAAGAGTCTCCCGCAACGGCGCGGCGCCGGAGACCGGGCGGTAGCCGCGCTTGAACAGCGGAGCTCCGCTGGTGTCTATCATGAGAGTGGCGGTATTGTTAAAAATGAAAAAGTCTATCTGGTATTTTACTCCCTCCTCGGGGAATATCGAAAGCCCGTGCTCGTCCTTCATTCGCTCTACAATGGCTTTCTTTATTATGGATTGGCAGTCCGGAATGCTTGCCAGCAGAGAGCGCACGGAATGTCCCTTTACCGGGAAGGCATCGTCTCTGCCTATCCATTCTTCCCACGGCAGTGCGCGAGTCCCATCGAACAGCTCGGTAAAGGTCTCCGCCCTAAAGGAGCCCATTTTTAAATATATCCTTTCGGCGCATCTTAACCACATATTGCACCTGGCTATTGCACTTATGTCACCCCTGAAGGTCACCCGACCGTCCATAGTATCCACGCGGGTGTAGCCCAGTGCCTCTATTTCCTCTCCCACAAACCTTTCCAGTCCGAAAAGACAGGTGGCTACGTATTCGTATTCTGTCATGCTCATAATTACAATTCTGCCTTTCTTTGGATGCCGTGGCTTGGCTTACAATTAAGTGGAATTATATCATAATTTGAAAAGCTTGTCAAGTAGAGTGACGCTATTTGCCTGTCTATCATTGACGCAGCTGCCGACGGTAGCAGACAGCGGCGACGGAGGTAAAGGCGGCGACGGAGGTAAAGGTGGCGACGGAGGTAAAGGCGGCGACGGAGGTAAAGGTGGTGACAGAGGTAAAGGCGGCGACGGAGGTAAAGGTGGTGACGGAGGTAAAGGTGGCGACAGAGGTAAAGGTGGTGACAGAGGTAAAGGTGGCGACGGAGGTAAGGCGGCGACGG
>JAFVTO010000200.1 GCA_017503165.1 Clostridia bacterium
CTCTATGCATGGCAGTATGCTCTCATCTTTTTGGGAATGCTGCTCCTGACCACCCGTATCACCTATAAGCAGATACGCAAGCTCTTTGCGGAAACTGTCAAGAAATCTCTTAAAGGAGGTGCCGCAGAATGATAAAGCTTACTTCTCTGAATAAATACTTTAACAAGGGCAGAGCCAATCAGATACACGTTATTAACAATGCCGATCTTGAGCTCCCCGAGCGCGGCATGGTCGCCATATTCGGTAAAAGCGGATGCGGAAAGACCACTCTCCTTAACGTTATCGGCGGACTGGATTCCTTTGAAAGCGGAACGCTCACCGTGGAGGGACAGAGTGTGCGCGCCAATCCTGACGATATCAGAAATAAATACATTGGCTACATATTCCAGAACTACAATCTTCATAAGGATGAATCCTGCTATGATAACGTAGCAGACGCGCTCCGTCTTTGTGGAATGAAGGACGGAGAAGCGATGGAACGACGTGTCATGGCGGCACTTACCAATGTTGGGATGGATAAATACCGCAGCCGTACCCCAGACACTCTTTCGGGCGGTCAGCAGCAGAGAATAGCTATTGCTCGCGCAATAGTCAAAAACCCGCGCATTATTCTGGCAGACGAGCCCACCGGAAATCTCGATGAAGCAAATACCGTTATGATCATGGATCTGTTGAAGCAGATCTCCCGTGACCATTTGGTGCTGTTGGTTACACATGAGGCAAGCCTGGTTGACTATTATTGCGATACGGTGATTGAGCTCAACGACGGAAAAATTGTCAATATACGTAATAACGAGTCGGCAGGCGGATTTATTGCCAGAGATAAGAACGATATTTTTCTCGGAGAGCTGTCCAAGGAGTCGCACTCCGATAACAACACCGAGATAGAATACTACGGAGACCATCCGCAAGCTCCGATCAAGCTCAGAATTATAAATAACGGCGGAAAGCTGTATATTAAGGTAGATACACCTAATGTCCGCGTTCTTGACGATTACAGTGAGATCAAACTGCGCGAGGGCGTATTTGTTCAGGCAGAAAGCCGTAACGCCTTAAGCGATAAGATAGATATGTCCGAATTGCCTCCTATCCAGGGTACAAAATTCGGCCGTCTGTTTACGTTTGTCTCATCACTCAAAAGCGGATTCACATCAAACTTCAAATCCAAAAAGAAACGAAAAAATCTACTTATCAGCTGTATGGCAATGTTTGCCGCTGTATTGGTATTTATGAGCGCCATGTTCGGTACTGCTTTTGCAACCCTTATAAATGCCGAGGACTCATATAACCATAGTGTTTTTTATGTATATACTCCAAACGCTGCAATATCGCAAAAGCTGAACAATGCGGTTGGTAAACAGGGAACCGGGATAGATTATGTCGTGTTGAATAACGGCTCTATACCAAGCGGAGACAAAACAATTCGCTTCAGGACCGGAAGCTTTGAAACCTTCTCAGTTTCAGAATATGCTAGCGGATTAGAATCAAACTGTGTCTTTCTGTCCACTGCTCTTAGCGAATCACTTAAGCGTGTAGCGGGAAAAAGCACCGGGCTTGCACCAGAAGAGATACTTATTACCACCAAGGTTGCCGATAACCTTCTGAAAACTTCAACATTGGGCTATATTTCGGATTATGACGATCTCATCGGCCTTATAAGCAACTCCATTACCGTAGATCAAAAGAATATTCGAGTGGCAGGTATTGTGGAATCCAATGAAACCGCAGTATATCTCTCTGAGGTTGCAATAGCAAAATACAATCTGAGAAACAATGGATTATACGTTGCTCTTGATAAAGATACCGGATACGAGGTGGAAGCCGGAAAGACAGTATATTACCACGTTTATGACGAATACTTCAACAACGGAGAGGTTGTAAAAACTCCGAAACTCGGTGAAACGGTACTGATACGAGGAGTACCGCTTGAGGTAACCAAAATAGTCAAACTGTATACAGATTATGCCGGTTGGCTACAAGGTAACAATATAAATAAGCTTGACGAGTATTCTTACTATCAGTCATTGCTTACCGATCCGGATGCAGATCCTTACAGTTTGCAGAATGAACACTTTTTCGAATGGTGCGAATATTACAGCTCCGAGTTTGATAACTTCCTAAAGGATTATTACGAAATGGAGCCGTCAAATATGGATCTTTGGATGTGGAGCGAAAAGGGTGTCGAAATAATGGCGTACAGATTCCTCTCCTTCGTGGATCCAAACTCTTTCTATAAGGCAGACTGCTTCCGCGATGCCAACGGAAGATTTCCGACGTTAGAAGAGCTGGGCGAAGTTTTCGATAACTATCCTGATTTTTATGAAGAAATTCAACGATACTACAAGATCTATGAAGAGGAGTACTATAACCGAGACAATTATTATAAGGATACGATCTACGGCAACAAGTACGTTGTTGACGAAAGCGATTATGTACAGTTCTCCAAGCAATTAGGCGAAACCCATCAAAGTGCCATGTCACCTTACTATTACGAGTACGAAAAAAAGTCTTCAGAAGCTGTTGAAGTGGATTACGACTATAAATACGAATACGTGTATGAATATGATACCATGTCTCCGTGGGGATACTTATATACGGTTATCCACTCAGCAGATCCGGGTATCACAGAGAAATGGTTGTTGACAGAGTTTGCTGATCTTGAAGCACCGACAGAATATTCTTCAGCTATTATTAGTCCGACCACGATCTTTGATTCGATAATTGAGGACGGACGCGATACAATGATAGGTGGATTCATAACAATGGGCTGTACGTTGCTTTTACTTAGTCTGTGTATGTATTTTATCATGAGATCCTCTCTTATGAACCGTATCAAGGAAATAGGCATATATCGCGCTATCGGAGTTTCAAAGAAGAATCTCATCTTTAGATTCCTGATAGAATCAATTGTACTGACCGTTTTCACTGTAGTCATCGGTTACGCGCTGTCAAGTACGTTTATTTTTGCTTGCCTTAACGCTTCGCCGCTGATCGAGGAAATGATGTTCTATCCGATATGGCTTGCAACAGCCGATCTGTTTATTCTCCTTGCCATCTGCATCATATGCGGTATTCTTCCGATACTTTCGCTGCTTCGCAGGACACCCAGCGAGATACTTGCAAAGTACGATATATAAGCAAGTCCTTCTCCCGACCGAGCATCCTCTTGGTCGGGAGAAGTTTTATTTTACCCTAAAAGAGATTTTGGGGGATGAGAGATATAAAGCTTCTTTGATAATCTGTAAAATTTTATCGGATTCAATCACGGTATTGACATTTTGCTTTTTACATGATATAATATAGACAAGTTGTCTAACTAAGAGGTAGTGAATGAGTAAGAAGCAATATCTTTGTATAGATCTGAAATCATTTTTTGCATCTGTTGAATGTGTGGAGCGAGGTTTGGATCCAATGAAGGTAAATCTCGTGGTCGCAGATCCCGACCGCACCGATAAAACCATCTGTCTCGCTATAACTCCTGCTATGAAGGCTTTAGGAATAAAAAACAGGTGTCGTATATTTGAGATTCCACGAGGAGTGGAATATATCATCGCTCCCCCGAGGATGCAGAAATATATTGATTATGCCGCGAATATCTATTCTGTTTATATAAGGTACATTGACCCTGCGGATATCCACGTTTATTCAATAGACGAGGTTTTTATTGATGCAAGTGACTATCTGGGGGTATATGGCATGACGTCAAAGGAGATTGCCTCCATGCTGATGGGAGCCGTTCTTAAGGAAACGGGCGTTCGGGCAGCCTGCGGAATAGGGACAAATCTGTATCTATCTAAAGTTGCCTTGGATATAACCGCCAAGCATTCTGCCGAATTTATCGGTGAGCTTGACGAGCAGTCCTATCGCGATACCCTTTGGGAGCACCGTCCGCTTACTGATTTCTGGAGAATAGGGCACGGGGTTTCCCGTAAGCTTGAAGAACACGGTGTTTATACTATGGGGGGAATCGCCAGGCTTCCGGAGGAATATCTGTATAATTGGTTTGGAATAGATGCAGAGCTGCTTATAGATCATGCGTGGGGGAGGGAACCAACTACAATAGCCGACATAAAAGCCTACAGGAGCAAAACCAATTGCCTTAGCAGCGGTCAAGTGCTGATGCGGGATTATACGGCAGACGAGGGAGAGATAATCGTGCGTGAAATGATGGATCAGCTGTGTCTTCAAATGGCGTCTCGGGGAGTTGTGACCAATTCCATCACGCTTCTTGTGGGATACTCCAATGCTTTGCGTATGCCGTTCGCTCGCGGTACTGCATCAACTGCTATGCTCACCAATGCAGATTCTATAATGGTTCCCGCCGTCGCAAACCTGTACAGACAGACCGTGGACAAAAAACTGCCGATAAGAAGAGTAAATATAACCTGCAATAATATTTTGCCGGAGCAAACGGTAAAAACGCAGATAAGCTTTTTTGATTGCGCAAAAACAGAAAGAAGACAGGTAATACAAAACACGGTTCTGGATATAAAAAGACGGTTTGGCAAAAACTCTATTCTAAAAGGGATAAATCTTGACGAAGCCGCTACCGGAAGAGAACGTAACCGTCAGATAGGGGGACATAAGAGTGGCTAAAAGAAAACCTAAAAGTAAAATGCCAATATCAGAGCGAGCCAAGCAATTTGCTCCCTTTTCGCCGCTCAACGGTCTTGAAGAGGCATTGGCTGAAAAGGAAAGAGTAATGATGCCTAAAAAAGCTCTGAGCGATGATGCGATAGCGCTTATTGGGCGAACGCTTTCGCTTCTTGAAGTCGGAGAGACTATAACGGTATTTTATTACAATTCATACGAAACGGTATATACCCAGATCTTTGATACCGTGCGCGTAATAGACAGGAATATACAATGTCTTTTTGTAGGTGATGAAATGATACCCTTTGAAGACATATATGAAATACAACGCGCAAAAACAGGCGAACCGTTCACTTTTTAGTGGACAGTCCGCCTGTTTTTTAATAAATTTTCACAATCAGGGATTGACACAAGCAGTGATTTGCAATATAATAATAACATAAGGTTACCCATGATATAAAGAGTACTAAAAAAATTATTAGGAGGAGCAAGCAATGGAAAAAATAAGATTAGGTCTTATCGGATGTGGCGGAAGAGCCAAAAGTCACATGAACTCCTTTTTGAACATGGATGACGTTACCGTAGTCGCTGTAGCGGATCCTAAAGAGGACAGAAGAAACGAAGCTGCGGAAAAATTCGGTTGCACAAGAATTTACAAAGATCACCGTGAGCTTTTTGCAGCTGAAAGCAAGGAAACAGTCGATGCACTTGTTATAGCGGTTGAGCCTACTGCTCATACCGATATCGAAGAAACGGCGATTGCTCTGGGAATTCCTTTTCTTGTTGAAAAGCCCATGACACTCGATCTGGAGCAAGCGGAAAGAATTGCTGCAGGCGTAAAGGAAAAAAATCTTATAACCTGCGTCGGATTCCAGGACAGGTATCTTGATCTCATGGAGACTGTAAAGGACGAGCTTTCAAAGCACAAAAAGGGAGGTCTTGTGTACGGCGCGTGGGTAGGCGGAATTCCCGGTGTTTGGTGGTGGCAAAAGAAAGCCGACTGCGGCGGACAGCTGGTCGAGCAAAACATCCATCTGCTTGACGGTCTGCGCTGGCTTTACGGTGAGCCGCTCTCTGTTTATGCTACTTCATCAAGGGGAATTGTTCAGGCTGGAGTGGATGCTTCTCCCGAATATGATACAGATGACCATTCAACAGCGGTTTTCCGCTTTGAAAACAATGTTACCGCTACGTTGGTCAGCGGATGCTACTCTAAGAAGGTACGACCCAGATGTGGCTTGTATATAACTCTTGATGACATGGTAATTGATTACCGCCTCAGAAACAATCTGATAATTACCACTGCACAGGGCAGTACCGATACGCCGCGAAAGGTGGACCAGACGTATCTTCTTGACAGAGCCTATATTGATGCTATCAAAACCGGAGACCGTTCACTTATCCGCTCTGACTACGAGGATGCACTGAAGTCGCTAAAGGTATGCTTTGCCGCTAACCGTTCCATGGAAACAGGCGAGGTAATTTACTTTAACAAATAATCTACATAAACCGAAAGGAAAACCAAAATGAAGCTTTGTGTACCTGTACCGTGTTTTTTCGGAAAAATACCTTTCACCGATGCAATAAAAAAGATAGGTGAGCTGGGCTTTGATACAGCGGAAACATACAATTGGAAAAACCTTGATCTCGATGCTGTTCGTGCAGCGTGCGAGGAATACGGTGTTCAGCTTTTGAGCATGTGTACAACTGAATTCAGAATGACAGATCCCACCTACCGCTCTCTTTGGCTTAGCGGGCTTAAAGAGAGCTGCGATGCGGCAAAAAAGGTGGGCGCAAGCCGTCTGATAACCCAAGTTGGTGCCGATACCGGCGCACCGCGTGAGGAGCAACATGCAGCGATAGTTGAAACGCTGAAGCAAGCTCGTCCGATTCTCGAGGAAAGTGGAATAACTGTAATGATCGAACCGCTTAATACTTATTTTAACCACCCGGGATACTACCTTTGGTCATCAAAAGAAGCATTTGATATTATCAG
>JAFVTO010000201.1 GCA_017503165.1 Clostridia bacterium
GAGCAGGTTATTCTTAACACCTGGTACGGCGGCGAGATGAAGAAGGGTATGTTCTCTATGATGAACTACTACCTTCCCCTTAACGGCATGGCATCCATGCACTGCTCCTCCAACACCGATATGAACGGTGAGAACACCGCACTCTTCTTCGGTCTCTCCGGTACAGGTAAGACCACTCTTTCCACCGACCCCAAGCGTCTTCTTATAGGAGATGACGAGCACGGTTGGGACGACGAGGGCGTATTCAACTTCGAGGGCGGCTGCTATGCAAAGGTTATCAACCTCGATAAGGATTCCGAGCCCGATATCTACAACGCGATCAAGAGAAACGCTCTTCTTGAGAACGTTACCGTTGACGAGAACGGCGCTTGCGACTTCGCTGACGGCTCCGTTACCGAGAACACCCGTGTTTCCTACCCCATCGACCACATCGAGAAGATCGTTCGTCCCGTTTCCAAGGGCCCCGATGCAAAGAACGTAATCTTCCTCTCCGCTGATGCTTTCGGCGTTCTTCCTCCCGTTTCCATCCTTACTCCCGAACAGGCACAGTACTACTTCCTCTCCGGCTTCACCTCCAAGCTTGCAGGTACCGAGCGCGGAATTACCGAGCCTACTCCTACCTTCTCCGCTTGCTTCGGTGCAGCATTCCTTGAGCTTCACCCCACCAAGTACGGTGAGGAGCTTGTTAAGAAGATGGAAAAATCCGGTGCTAAGGCTTACCTTGTAAACACAGGTTGGAACGGCACAGGCAAGCGTATCTCCATCAAGGATACCCGCGGTATCATCGACGCTATCCTCGACGGCTCTATCCTTAAAGCAGAGACCAAGGAGATCCCCTACTTCAACCTTGCAGTTCCCACTGCTCTTCCCGGCGTTGACAGCGGCATCCTCGATCCTCGTGACACCTACGCAGATACATCTGAGTGGGAGAAGAAGGCACAGGATCTTGCAGCACGTTTCGTAAAGAACTTCGCTAAGTACACCGGCAACGATGCAGGCAAGGCACTTGTTGAGGCAGGTCCTAAGCTTTAATTTAAAAGCTAAAAATTAAAATATAAAAAGAGAGAACATTTCGGTTTCCGATTTGTTCTCTCTTTTTCCGTTTATCCGAGCAGCTCGAGCATCTGGGAAACATTTCTTTTTCCAAAAGAGATTTTACTATCGTTGATCAAGATACACGGGACACTCATGACGTTGTATCGTTTTCTCAGCTCCTCAAAATGATGGATATCGTATATTTCCGCTGTGACGTTTTTATTATTCGCGGCGATCTGCTGAGCCGCCACCACGGTATCGGGGCACATCGAACAGGATAGAGATACGAGTACCTTGATATCGGTGGGTTTACTTATTCTTTTGATTAGCTCTCTTGTTCCGTCGTCCATCGGCTGTCCCGGTCCTATAGCGTTATAGATGCCTAAAACAAAGGACGAAAATTCGTGTCCTCCGGGAACTCCGTGGAAAGCTATCCCTGTCTCCGTACCGTCGGTGCGGCAGACCTTGACACACGGAGCGAAATCCGAGGAGGCATTGACGTCTTCTACGGCAAGAGTCAGTTTATTTGAAAGTGAAGCAAGCTCACGCATATAATGCTCAAGCTCCTCGGATATCTCGCGTTTATCAAGATATAATTTGAGCACGGCATTCCCCTGCATTTTGTCAAACAGAGTCCTGAGCTGAGTCTTCATATTCTCGGAAAGTAAGCCGCTCGGCGAGTCTTTGTTATCGTCGATTTTGACACCGCCGTCCGCTTTTTGCTTTTTCATGGCAGGCGGCTTTGCGGAAATTCCCGTCCTGCTCTGCACCGAAGCAACGTATTTCTCGAGCTCGGTGGCAGCGAGAGCACCGTCACCCGTAGCGGTAACTATCTGGCGGAGCGGCTTGACACAGACGTCGCCGGCAGCATATACACCGTCTATGCTTGTACGCTGCTCCGAATCGGTGACGATATAGCCGTGAGTGTTAAGCTCTGCGAGATCCTTTACAATTTTGGTATCCGGTATATATCCTGCCAGGACAAAGACACCGAAGAAATCTCCCGAGTCGGCTCGGTATTCGGTAACCTTTCCGGTTTTGGTGTTTTTATAGCGAATGTAATTCAGTCCACCATCTCCCGACACTTCTTCCACCACGGTGTTTGTCATAACTGTAATTTTCTTGTGCTGTTTTGCAGGCTCTGCAACAGCCGCCGCGCAGGTGAAATCATCGCCTCGCATCAAAACGGTCACGTGGCGCGCAAATTTAGTCAGGAAAACACTTTCTTCAGCGGCGGCATATCCGCCTCCAACAACAAAGATCTCTTTGCCCGTAAAGAACTCTCCGTCGCAGGTGGCACAGTAAGCCACGCCTCGTCCCTTATGCTCTGCCTCACCCTTGAATCCAACCTCTCGCGGATGAGCTCCCGTAGCAATCAGAATACCGAGGCAGTAAAACTCTCCCTTGTCAGTCTTTACAGCCTTGATATCCCCTTCAACGTCAAGCCGTGCAGCTTCTGCAAGCAGAAACTCCGCGCCGAAGAATTCGCCCTGACTCTTCATCGTCTCCGTGATCTCTTTGCCGCTCGCCTTACCGATTCCGGGGTAATTTACTACCTCCTCGGTAATTGTTATCTGACCTCCGAATTTCTCTTTTTCAAGAACAAGCACCCTGTATTTCGCACGCGCAAGATATAAGGCGGCGGTAAGTCCTGCCGGTCCTCCCCCTATGACGATCACATCATAGAGCTTATCCGTGTCGTAATTTCGTGTATTTTCCATCAGAGCTGACCTACAAGATCAAGGCTGGGCTTAAGTGTTTCCGCTCCCGGCTTCCATTTTGCAGGGCATACCTGATCGCCGTGAGTGTGAACAAACTGACACGCCTGTACACGTCTGAACAGCTCCTCCGCATTTCTGCCTACGTTGCCTGCCGTTACCTCATATCCGACTATCTTTCCTTCGGGATTGATAATAAACGTTCCGCGCTCCGCAAGTCCGTCTGACTCGATCAAAACTCCGAAATCCCGTGAGATCCTGTGTGTAGGGTCCGCAAGCATCGGAAAACCTATTTTTTTAATTCGCTCCGAAGCATCGTGCCATGCCTTGTGCACAAAATGCGTGTCGGTCGAAACCGAGTAGATCTCACAGCCCACGTTCTTGAAATCCTCGTACTTATCGGCTAAATCCTCGAGCTCCGTGGGGCACACGAAGGTGAAATCGGCGGGATAGAAGAAAAATACGCTCCACTTGCCGAGAATATCCTCCTTTGATACCGACTTGAAATCTTTTTCGTGGAATGCCTGAGCCTTAAAATCTGAAATTTCCTTACCAATCATTGACATAAAACTTATCTCCTTTTTTGTTTTTAGAGATTAGACAGTTAAACCACATACGATTCGCCAACAGTGTAGGAATTCGCACTGTTTCCCCACAGTTTTATCTCAAAGTTAAATCTAATCTCTTCTCGAAAAAATTATGCCCGATTTGATCATAAATAATTCAGCATAGAGTGGGCATAATACAAAATGAAAATGATTACGGAGGAGAAATTATGGAAAGAACGAGATCAAAATCCTATCTCGTTGGGTTTGTTCCTTACGCGCTCGCGGCTTTTCTTCTAGGTATTATCGGAGGATTTACAACTGTACTTGGGCCTGCGTTCGTAGGCGACCTCGGACTTGACTACAATAATACGACCTGGACAGCTCTCGCAATGTCGGTATCAACAGCCGCATTCGCACCGATCCTCGGAAGACTCGGTGACGTTATAGGCAGGAAGGCAACACTTCTGCTTGGAATATCGATATTTACCGTCGGAAATATTATGACAGCCATGGCACAGTCACTCGTCTTTATGCTTGTGGCGCGCTTTGTCGTAGGAATCGGAAGCGCGGCGATCGCTCCCATGGTTATCGCATATATCATAGGAGAATTTCCTCCCGATAGAGTTTCAAGCGGCTTTTCTCTATATATGATGATATCAAGCGTAGCCGTTATCTTTGGTCCTACTCTCGGAGGATTGATTATAAACAGCCGGGGATGGCGTGTCATGATGTGGATATGCTCTGTCATCTCGTCCCTTATATTTCTTGCATGCCTTTTGACTAACAAGAAAAACAAGAGCACAAAAAGATCACTTTCGGGCTTTGACGGACTCGGCAGCGTATTTGTCTTGATATTCTTCAGCCTGTTGCTTTGCATACCTTCCTTCGGGCAGAATTTCGGATGGAGCTCGAGAGCCTTCTTGTTAGTCCTGATGGCCGCAATACTGTCACTTGCAATACTCATATTAGTGGAGAAAAAGGCAAAAACCCCGGTCCTGCAAGGCGGCTTTATGAAGCGTAAATCTTTCATCTTGTCGATCGCCGCTCTTTTTCTTACCCAAGGCCTAATGCAAGCAAATATGACAAATATCATCGTTTTTGTAAACTATACTCAACCTGGGAACACTATTATATCGGGATATGCTATTTCCATAATGTATATCGGAATGTCGTTAGGCTCTATTCTTCTCGGACCTCTCGCGGACAAATTTGAGCCTAAGAGGATACTGAGCGCCTCATTTGCCGTCACGGGACTTGGATGCGCTCTGATGCTTTTCTTTTCCCCGCTCACCTCGGTCTTGCTCTTAGCAGCCTCTCTCGGTCTTCTCGGATTCGGTCTTGGTGCTAACGCGACTATTTTTATGAGAGTCGTGCTTTCGGACATCTCTATGGAAAAAGTAGGAGCCGCCACGGGAACTTACGGACTTTTCCGCGACCTTGCCGCTCCGTTTGGAGTTGCGGTTTTCGTGCCCTTGTTTACAAACCGGGTGACCTCAAGGATCAGTATGGGAATCGACACCGTCACAGCAGCGGTCGATTCGGTCAAGCTACTTGCATCGGCTGAGATCATATGTGTTGCCGTAGGACTCGCGGCAGTTACTTTCTTACCTATGATTCACAACGGAAAGGAAATCAGAAATGAAATTAAAGGATAAAATTACAATAGTAACAGCCTCCACAAGGGGCATAGGACTTGCCATAGCAGAGGCCTGCGCCAGAGAGGGCGCTGTTGTGTATATGGCGGCAAGAAATCTTGAGAGAGCAGAAAAAGAGGCGGCGCGTCTGAATGGTGAGGGCCTCAAAGTAAAGTGCGTATACAACGATGCAAGCATACCTGAATCCTATATCTCCATGGCGGATACTGTTGCAAAAAACGAAGGAAGAATAGACGTGCTTGTCAACAACTTCGGCACCTCCGACCCGAAGCGCGACCTTGACCTTGCTAACACTGACGCCGACTTCTATATTGACACGGTCACACTTAATTTGCGAAGTGTGTTTATGGCAAGCAAGGCGGTGATCGGTCATATGAAAAACGGAGGCAGCATTATTAATATCTCCTCGGTAGGCGGAAGCGTCCCGGATATATCGCAGATAGCCTACGGAACTTCGAAAGCGGCTATCAATTATTTGACAAAGCTGATTGCCGTACACGAGGCGAAAAACAACATTAGATGTAATGCCGTGCTCCCCGGAATGACAGCAACCGATGCTGTCAAGGAAAAGCTGTCAGAGGATTTCCGCTCGCTGTTCTTGAAGCATATCCCTCTTTGCAGAATAGGTCTTCCCGAGGAGATAGCCGCAGCCGTGCTGTATTTTGCAAGCGACAGCTCCGCATACACCACAGGACAAATACTGACAGTTTCGGGCGGATTCGGACTCGCCACTCCCGTGTATGGAGATTTGAAGAATAAACTAGACAGGAGATAAGATATAAACGATTTTTATGTAAGAATAAATTTATATCTGTAAGCAAAGAGAAATCACTACGCCTAAAACAAAAGACCGTCACGGAAACAAAGCCGTGACGGTCTTAATTATTGTAAAAATAGTACGATCGGAGCAATGAAAAGCATCTCGCGTTGATCAAAAAAATGGTCAGCATGAAACAAAGAAAAACAACCGCTGAGGAATCTCACGAAACCTCAGCGGCGTTTTTACGTTTATCTGACTACCGAAGAATGGCTATAGATATAGAATTCCTCTTGGCTCGGCATCCACTTCTTTTCTTTTGGTGGAAATGTCGCGTCGAATGCTTCGACCGCAGAGATGTCCTCACAGCAGTCGGCGGCGGTAGATGGAATGTACATCCACTTTCTGCCGTCAAGTGCGTTCGGCACAAGCTCGCAAACGAGAAGTGCCGTAGGGAAATTGCCGTCTACAACAAAGCTGACGTTCTTCTTTTTGCAACTTACGAAACCACGGCTAACGTAGTTGCCCGGATTGCCGAAATTGATGTTTACATCATAGCCCATCTTACGTGCTACCTCAAAGGAATACTCAATCAGCATTTTGCCGAGCTTCTGCCTTTGATATTCGGGAGCAACGCAAAGCGGCCCGAAGGAGAGTATCTCCTTGCGTTCACCGTTCTCGTCTTCAAGCCAAGCCTTGGTGTACATGATATTGCCGACGATTTTGCCGTCAAGCTCAAGCACGAATGCAAGCTCGGGAATGAAGTCGGGATGCGAGCGCATCATATGGACGAAATAATGTTCATCGGCGCCCGGCTTATAGACGTTCCAAAACGCCTCGCGTGTAAGTTCTTCTACTGCTCTGTAGTCTTTTTCTGTTTCTAAACGTATCGTCAAATTTTTCATTTTTAATCCTTTCATATCTGTTGACGCTCAGGCACGAGAGGAATGCTGAGAATGTACTTGCAAACCTCTCGTTTACAATACAATCTCCAAAAGGTTGATGTTTTTCAAACAGCACACTCCAATAAAAATATTCAAGCCGAGGCTTGTAAAGATATTATATCATAAAAACGTGTATAGTTCAACCCCATAGATATATAAATGCCAATTTATCAAGCAGAATAAAACAAACCCCGACAGATTTTCAAAACCTGTCGGGGTCTATTATTTTGCAATCTCTTAAAAAATTACGCTTGCGTCAAATTGAGCTTTTCAATAACAGCCTGCGCTGCCTTATCCATATAATCGTTTTCCATCAGCTCGATCATTCCACGGTCAACGAGGGCGGAGAGCTTGGGATCCATCGGGATGCGAGCAAGCAGGTCGTAACCAAACTTTTCGGCAACCTCTTCGATGTGGCTGTCGCCAAACACCTTGATCTCCTTGCCGCAGTCGGGGCACTTGACGTAGCTCATGTTCTCAACGAGTCCGAGAACGGGTACGTTCATCATTTTTGCCATGTTGGCAGCCTTGCTGACGATCATCGAAACGAGATCCTGAGGGCTGGAAACGATCACAACGCCGTCAAGCGGCAGAGATTGGAACACCGTCAGCGGTACGTCGCCCGTGCCGGGAGGGCAGTCAACGAGAAGAACATCAACGTCCCAAATGGTCTCGGTCCAAAATTGTTGAACCGTTCCTGCGATCATCGCGCCACGCCAAATAACGGGCTTGGTCTCGTCGTTACCGAGAAGCAGGTTGACAGAGATCATATCAATTCCCGTTTTGGTGCGAGGGGGAATCATTCCGTTTTCGTCGCCAAAGACTTCAACGTTGTGAAGTCCGAACGCCTTGGGGATAGATGGGCCGGTGATGTCGGCATCGAGAATACCAACCTTGTATCCCTCTCTTTGTAAAAGAACGGCAAGCATAGAGGTAACGAGCGATTTACCAACACCACCCTTGCCGCTAACAACTCCTATAACGTGCTTTACGTCGCTCAGCGCATTTGCAGGGATCTGCAGGCTCTGCGGCTTTTCTCTTGAAGCGCAATTGCTGGAGCAAGTAGAGCAATCATGTGTACA
>JAFVTO010000202.1 GCA_017503165.1 Clostridia bacterium
CGGACTGGCAGGAAGTCTGGCACTCGCCGCAACCGCCGGTCTTAACGGTCTTTTCCATATTCTTGGTCTCAACTGTCTTGATTCTCTTCATGAGTATTATCCTCCGGTGAGTTTGTTATGAATTGAGGGTACATCCGTACCTATATTACCTTATCATTATATCAATTTCTATTCCCGATTTCAATACCAATCTCCAATAGTTTTCAAATTAGTAACAAATACCCGCACTAAAAAAATTCTCTACCTGTCAACAAATCTGTTTATTCTTCCGAAATTTACGGAAAGGTATTGATTTTGCTCGGAAAAGGGTGTAAAATAATCTTGTAAAAAGATAATTGATTTGATAAAGGAAAGATTTAATATGTCGAATATATGGCACGATATTTCACCGAAGAGAATCAACGCGGACAACTTTGTCTGCGTGGTGGAGATCTCCAAGGGAAGCAAAAACAAATACGAGCTTGATAAGGAAACGGGGTACATAATGCTGGACCGTATTCTCCACACATCCACCCACTATCCCGCGAACTACGGTTTCATCCCCCGCACCTTTGGTGATGACGGCGACCCACTGGACGTTCTTCTGCTCTGCTCGGAGTCACTTGAGCCGCTTACGCTGGTAAAGGCTTATCCAATCGGAATGATCTCTATGATAGACAACGGGCGTAACGATGAAAAAATAATCGCTATTCCCTTCGGCGATCCCAACTACAACATGTATACCGATATAGATCAGCTGCCAAAGCACATTTTTGAGGAGATGCGCCACTTTTTCCAGGTGTATAAAAACCTCGAAAACAAAACGACAGCGGTAAACGAGGTAAGCGGACGCAACGAGGCTGTCGCCACCATCGACGCCGCAATAGACTCATACATTGAGAACTTCTGTAAATAAAGTCATCCGCCCCAAAAACACAAAGCCCTTACACTTTTGAAGGAGCCGACTCTTTATTGCTACGGAGAATACTGTAAATGCGCAGAACAACCTTTAATATGCTCACCTCTGTATTCTATCGCGCGGCGATGATACTGACCGGGCTGATAGTACAAAAGCATATACTGTCCACCTTTGGCTCCTCTGTCAACGGAGTCACATCAAGCATCAGCCAGTTTCTTTCATATCTCGTACTGCTTGAAGCAGGTATCGGAGCGGCAACTGTTCAATCCCTGCACAAACCGTTGAAGGATGGGGATTTCCAAGCCGTATCTGCAAGATTTGCCGCAGGAAAGCGGATGTATAACCGGGCAGGAGCCTTATTTTTACTGTTCCTTGCAGTAATTTCCGCAGTTTTACCAATTCTCACGTTTGGGGAGCTCTCTCCTCTAAATGTCGCACTGCTTACTCTGATTTCAGGGATCGGCAACGTTTTTGCATATCTCTTCATAGGAAAGTTTTCCTCACTTCTGCTGGCTGACTCCCGGAGCGGTGTACTCTATCTTACAGACTCGGTCTCAGTCATCGCCTCATGCGCCATACGCGTTGCGCTGATCCGCTCGGGAGCTGATATTTTGATCGTCCAGTCGGTTCAGCCGATCATTGTGCTCCTGCGCGCTTTGACTGTTTTTATCTATGTAAGAATAAAATACCCCTGTCTGAACGGAAAAGCGGAGCCGGATATGACCTTTGCATCTAAGCGCCGTTCCGCCATGACACATCAGATCGCGGGACTTGTGGTAAATCACACGGATGTCACTATTCTCACAGCATTATCCACTTTGAAAAACGTCAGTCTGTATTCTGTATACAGCTATATATATTCAAGCATTCAGACACTTTTTGAAACCGTATTCCACCAAGCGCTCATAGGCGATTTCGGAAAGGCAGCGGCAGTGGGAAAAGAGGAATTCAACCGTCGCTTCACCCTGTTTGAAGCAGTATATAATATCGCTCTGTATCTCACCCTCACGCTGGCTCTCTGTCTCACTCTTCCGTTTATTTCTCTTTACACCAAGGGAATAACCGACGTAGAATATATAAATGCATGGCTCGCCGCTCTGTTCTGCCTCAATCTTTTCATGAATCTTATCCGGCTCCCCTCAATCGTGGCAGTAACCGCTTACGGATATTTCAAGGAGACGGAAAAAAGCGCGATTATCGAATGCGCGGTAAATCTCGGAGTTTCGCTGATGCTATACCCGTTTATAGGTATATACGGTCTGCTGATCGGAACGTTTACGGCTTTTCTGTTCAGAACCCAGGATTCCATTCGGTTTATCTATCGCCGCTGCGGACTTCCGTACTCTCAGCTTTTGCGCGCAAATATAGGTAACATGGCGGCATCCGCGGCGATCACTGTATTCACCTTTGTGCTGTTCCCGATAAATGCAGAAAGCTGGCTCGAATGGCTTCTGTATGCTGTTGCTCTCGGCTTGACCTCTCTCGCGGTTTTTGCCGTAGCGAACCTTGCCGTAAACCGCCGTCCGTTTTTCGATTTTTGGAATGAATTGCGGCGAAAGCGCGGCAATCACCAATGATCTATCAAAGCCGCAATCGAAAACCCTCCAAAAGGACTTTATCACTCGGATAAGTCCCTCGGAGGGTTTTATTTATGACGTTATTTCGGAGCTTTGCCGTAAAGCACTCAGCCTGTCAGCCAGTTTTTATGCCCCGATCCCTTTAGCCCGCGGTGATCGCCACGGCTCCGCTGTCGGGAACTATGCTGGCATAAACATAATGGCTTCCGTCTGTATCAACGTATATCTTCAGGCTCTCACCGCCCATTGCGGCGGTCTCCCACTTTTCGGGAACCTTTACCTTAACGGTAAGCGGGATATTGCAGGTATCGTCGTCCTCACGGTCCGTAACCTCAACGGTTATCGTTCCACCCTTGTAGCTGCTCTCCACCGTAGC
>JAFVTO010000203.1 GCA_017503165.1 Clostridia bacterium
AATTCACTGCTCTTTCCGCCGCCGCTCTTCCCATAGCGGCGCGGTCAGAATAGATTTCCGCGGTAAGCAGATCGGATTTCACTGTTTTTATCGGAGTCATAATTATACCTAATCCTTTCAAGGTGTACTAATGGATTTCTTATACTACTGTCATTCGTGTGATGTACTGCTCAAATAAGCCTTCACCAAAAGCTTTACGCAGGCAATGAACTAACGCAGACTTTGTCGGTCAGCTCATATTTTTACGTAGTTCACCGTTTCGCGTTTACCTGATTTCACCGAGCGTTCGATGGCATTCATTATGTAAACCGGAGCAAAGAACCGATTCAGCTCATCTCCTTCTCCCTCTCCTCGGAGCATTCTGTCAAACGCTGCAAATTCATCCTCAAACACCCCCTGGAGAGTGACCTCTCCGCCGACACATCCCTTTTCAGCGCTGAGAATCGCATAATATTTGTAATTCCCGTCAACATAGCTGAGATTAACGTCAAGCTCAGCATAAGAAACGGTGCAGGTAACCACTCCGTTGCGCTTAACTGCATAAACCGACTCCGGGAACGGGCCGTAAACCTCTGTCATCATGCTGACAAGATGCTGGGCGTAAAAGAAGAAATCTCCGTGGGGATTTGAAAGATTCACGGGAGCACGCATAAACCCGCCTATCGGGGCGCCAAGCTCACCTTTTTCAACCTTTTCTTTAAGAGCCTTTATCTCCGGGGAATAAACGAGTGACGAGCCACCGCTTACTCTTATTCCCTTTTTCTTGAGAACAGTGGCGAATTCCACGGCATCCTCCTCGCTCACGGTAATAGGCTTATCAATAAACATTGGAATGCCGTCATCAAGATATGGCTTTGCAAACTTATAATGGTATCCGCCGTGTCGAGCGGTAATAATAAGACCGTCAAGCTGACCTACATACTGATCAAAGCTCTCCATGACACTCACACCGTACTCACCGCTGAGCTTTTCAGCCGCTACGCGGTCAATGCTGTAAACACCAACAACTTTTATGTCACTGTACCGATCATTCTCCCTGATATATCTGAGAAAAGAGTCTGCATGGGAATTTTCACATCCCAATATAGCAATCTTATACATAAAACCGCTTCTCCCTTTCTTAGCGTTCATTTCTTAGCATTCATTTCTTAGCATTCATTTCTTAGCATTCATTTCTTAGCGTTCATTCTGTAACGTTCACCACTGCGTTTTCCGTAAATTGTGCTCAACGAATCGGAAACAGCAATATAAAAGCTTATCTCAAAAACCGGATCAATATATTATCGGAAGCGGATTATCCGCGTAACATCTTTCTATCACACGGATCACCTCACACGCCATTTCCGGTGTTATCACCAAGGGCTTTCCCTCCATTACGTTTCCGTAAAGCATCTTGTAGAAGAGGAAAACCGCAGAATCAAAGGAGCTACCCTTAACACTGCCCTCAACGACCGTTGCATCAATCTTCTCCGAGCAATATACCGGCTCTCCGTTTTTGCCGCTCAGCGACTCTCGTATAAGAGGCCGCGGCTCAAGCTTCTCAAAATCCAGATACTTAATCTTATAATCAGACTGAGTCGCAGTAAGAGTTCCTGCGGTACCGCAGATCTTAAATGTGTTGGCGGCAAAAGCATCCGCGCTGTTTATCTCAATGTCAACTGTCGGCTTACCGGGAGCAGCCAGAAGTATCTTTGCGTAATCCTCCGCGTCTCCGCTGGTAAAGCACTTTTCATATCTGGAATAGACCACCCGTGTATCCTTGTCCCATCCCAAAAGATCAAGCGCCTGACCTATCGGGTGCGGACCTGTATTATACACACTTCCTGCACAGCAGCACTGCATTGTCTGCCAGTCCCAACGACGGGCAAATCCGGAATAGGTAAGATCTATCTGAATTATCTTTCCTAAGATACCGCTTGCGAGTATCTCCTTAATCTTAAGGAAAATAGGCGAAAGCAAGCTTTGATGGAAGGCGGCTACCGTTACCCCACGCTCCTTTGCTATCTTGATAAGCTCAGCGCATTCATAGGAGGTACGTCCGAAGGGCTTTTCGGTCAACACGTTAAACCCATGAAGCAAAAACTCCTTTGTAATGGGGTAGTGCATCTGAGAATAGGAAGCATTCACCACCACGTCTATATCTTTTCTTGCAAAAAGCTCCGTGTAATCGACATACACGTCACATCCGAATTCCTCTGCAGCTCTGTTTCTGCGGAACTCATCTGCCTCAACTATTGCGACAACATCAACGAAATCATTACTCTCACTCCGAAAGAAATTACCGTGAATGTCGCGCCCGCTTCTTCCCTGCCCTATTATGGCAACTCTCATTTTTTTCATAACCGTCTTCCTTTCTTTATTTTCATTCATGCCAAGTATACCACAAGCAAAACACAATGAAAATAGCATTTTTTATTAGAAGTATTGCATTTTATACTTTTATGTGATATAATTAGACTGTAAATATCTATGGAAGGCAGAACACCGATGTTTGAGGAAAAGATAGGTAACATGATACTTGAGGTCTCACACAAGCTGATACCGTCTCCCAGCAGCTCCGCATATCAGAACCACATCCACAATTATTGTGAGCTGCTTCTATTTATAAGCGGCGATGCAGATTTCAATATCGACGGACAGATGTATTCCCCAAAGCCATACGATCTTTTTCTGATTCCGGAGGCAACCTACCACTACATTATTCCGCGTCCGAATGCGCCATACGAAAACTACGTTATAGATTTTTCACCGGTTCTTATGAATCCGCATCACTATCAGCGTGTTTTCACTCCCCCCTACAAGATAAATATCTATTCGGACTCTGCCTTTCTTAACTATTTCCATCTGCTTGACCGCTACAGCGAAATCTATACTCCGGAGGATTTCCGGGAATGCGCGCTCCTTCTGATACGGGAGATGCTGGTGTATTGCAGCTACCAGACAAAGCTGTATTCCGAACAAGAGCTTCCCGACAATCGGCTTGTTCGCCTAATTACAGATTACATTTCGGAAAATATCACCGCACAGCTTAACGCCGAAATAATCGCAAAACACTTTTTTCTTTCAAAATCCTACGTACAGAACGTTTTTTCAAGCTGTATGCACATAGGACTAAAGCAATATATTCTACAGAAAAAGATCTTCGCCGCTCATTCAGATCTGGAACGGGGAGCCACTCCCGGCGAGGTCTGTAAAAAATACCATTTCAACGACTATACCGGGTTTTACCGACTCTATAAAAAACTGTTAGGAGCCCCACCGAAAAATGCGGTAGAGAATAAAATATAGTCTGACAAAACAAAGAAGAGCCAATACGTTTAAAACGCCGTACTCTTCTTCGGATATACAGTTTACAGAAATCCTGTTCAGAGTGGAAAGCTCCCTCGAAAACAGCACGTTTCGCCCTCGCTTCGGTATCAGATGCTTACTGTCGCAAGGTGTGGTCTGTGGTCAGAGAGCACTATATCCGGAATATCGGCAGAGCTTACGGAAAAATCATGGGAAACAAATAAATAGTCTATTTTAATCCTTGGAGCATCTGAGGGAAAGCTCAGTTGCTCCTTGTCGAAAAGCTCCGCCGTATCGAAAAGCTTAGCTCTGATAGGAGCAAGAAGTCCGTTTTCCGGTGTAACGTTAAAATCCCCCATTAGGACACAGTGTTTTTCCTCAAGAGCGGACAAAGCGGTTGCAACGGCATTTTCTTGCTCATCCGGGTTAAGTCCGAAATGAGTAACAAGCACTGTAAGCTCTCCCGCAGGAGTGGATATCCTCGCTTTCAGCACGCAACGGCTCTCGTAGTAACCGTTATATCTTCGCACAAGTGGATCCGGGATCATAACGGTTTCTGCTGATACTATTGGATAGCGCGACAAAATACCGTTTCCGTACGGATTATTGCCTTTCACATCAATTGCCTTTGCAAAATAAAAATCAAATCCAAGCTGCTTAGCCAAATATTCAGTCTGAGCCCGGTATCCGGGATGCTCTCCACTTCCGCGCATCTCATTCAACCCGATTATATCTGCGCCGCATCCCCGTATTGTTTCAGCAAATCGGTCAAGCTCTATCCTTTTAGTAATGTAATTCTCACAGTGCATGGTATTGAAGCTCATAAGCTTTATCTGCATACCTATCTTTTTCCCTCCGGTTTCGAATATTTCACTTGATACTTCCTCTTACTTCTCGTTAAGACTAATTACCGATGCTTCAATTATATCACGTTTAACACTGAGTTTCAATAGTAAATTTCTCTTTTTCATTAAAAAAAAACGAATGCTCATGCTTTTCTTTTATTACGGGCAGAGTTGAATAATTATTTTTCAAACCTCTTGAAAAAACAACAAGTCCGTGTTATACTAAAGATCGGAATCTATCGTGAAAGTGAGGTGAGCGGTCCTGGAAGACAAGCTAAACTTTGAAAGCATCTACACTCAATATTTCGGAGATGTTTATAACTTCCTTTATAATCTTTGCGGAAATTCAGATATATCCGAGGAGCTGACTCAGGATACCTTTCTCGAAGCATACCGCTCACTGCACAGATACAACGGTACCTGCAAGATATATACCTGGCTTTGCGCCATTGCAAAGAATATGTGGTTTCACTATATGCGCAAGCACAAAAATATCTCAGCCGATATTGAGTCGCTGTCCGACACACTGTTCTCAGAGGAGCCCTCTCCTCAAACCTACGCAGAGAATTCCGAAAAGCTTCGGAATATCATCAAGGCTGTCAATTCCCTGAAGCCCAGGCACCGGGAGATCTTCTGGCTCCATGCCGTTGCGGAAATGCCGTTTTCGGAGATTGCTGATATTATGAAAATAACCGAAAACTCCGCGAAGGTAATATATTTTCGCGCTAAAAACTCCTTAAAAAAGCTTCTGAATGCAAACAAAGATTATTACAGTGACGATTGAACATCCCAAGAAAGGAACACCTGCAAATGACAGATTTTTTTGAAAACAAATGCGACGTGGTACGCGACCTGCTTCCGATATACGCAGACCACGGAACCTCATCCGAAACCAACACTCTTATATCTCACCACATTGCAAAATGCGAGGCGTGCAGTCATTATCTAAACTACATCAGAAAAAGCAACGAGCTTAAACGTGAGCAGATCAGAGCCGAGGTAACTCCCGACTATATGCGTTTTCTTACGCTTCTCAGAAAGAAGCGTATTTTCAACCGCGCTATTGTTGCATCTGCTATGGTAGTGTCCGTTTCCGCATTTGCTGCCACTGCCATAATGCTCAGATCGTCACAAAGGCAAGTCTCCGACCGTGAAAAATAATACCATGCTCCGAAATTCGGATGATATATACTCATGTTGCACGCTTTGTCCGCGAGAATGCGGCGCAGATAGGTTTTCCGCCCGCGGATTCTGCGGTTCAGGCGCGGAAATGCGTGTAGCGCGGATAGCTCCTCATTTCTGGGAGGAGCCGTTTTTGTCCGGTCAAGGAATCGAAGCCCCGGTTCGCGGCTCCGGCACAGTATTTTTTTGCGGCTGTAATCTGGGATGCGTATACTGTCAGAATATAAGCATAAGCCGGACAGATCCAAAGCGGGAGATCGGAAAAGCTTATTCTCCATCTGAACTCGCAGACCGCTTTCTGCAGCTTGAGGAAACCGGCGTGCATAATATCAATCTGGTAACCGCGGGGCATTTCCTGCCGTCCGTTGCCGAAGCCTTGACTTTAGCGCGTCAAAGGGGACTTTCTGTGCCCACGGTGTATAATTCAAGCAGTTATGAGAAGCCCGAGGCGATAGCGAAGCTTGAAGGGCTGATAGACATATATCTTCCGGACATGAAGTATTTTTCGTTAAAGAGCTCAAGGGACTATTCCGGAGCACCGGACTATCCCGAGGTCGCCCGAAAAGCAATAGAAGAAATGTTCCGCCAGACAGGCGAACCTCAGTTTGATCAGAATGGGTTCATGAAGGTCGGCACCGTAATCAGACATCTGATTCTCCCCGGATGCGACCGTGACTCTATGAAGGTAGTAGACTGGATATACGAAAGATTCGGAAAAGGCGGCGTATGTCTTTCACTCATGAATCAGTACACTCCTTTAAACGAAACTCCGTTTCCGGAGCTTTCCGAAACACTTCCACGCTCCGCTTATCTAAGAGTAGTCATGAAAGCGCAACGGTATGGATTTAAGCATTTATATACACAAGAGGACGGAACGGCATCAGAAAGCTTTATTCCTGATTTTTCACAAAGCAATCAATAAAATCTCTGCACGATGGGGGCTGTAAGGTACAGCCCTTTTTATATTTCCACAAAGCATAAAACGCATTTTTTGTCACTGTTCCGCATATCCTTCACTGGCGTATTCTATTCTCTGAAATACAACAACGCGATGGGAGAACAGTCGTAATGTACGGAATACTGGAAAAAATCAACTCTTTTCTCGGAAGCACCGTTACGGTTTTTTTGCTTTTATCCGGAATAACAGTCACAGTTGCCATCATTAATTATACCGCGTTACATCCGGTGAGATTTCTAAAAACGTTAACTCCCCAAAAAACAAAAAGCGACTCACGTTCTCCTCTCGGATCTCTTTGCCTTGCCCTTGCGGGAACACTTGGGGTCGGAAATATCTCCGGTGTGGCGGCTGCTATTTCAGTCGGAGGCGCAGGCTCGGTATTCTGGATGTGGATGTGCTCATTTTTCTGCGCCGCGCTGAAATATGCCGAAGCTGTACTGGCAGTAAAATATCGAATCAAAGACCTCAACGGAGAATACGAGGGCGGAGCACACCTATACATACAAAAGGCGTACAGACTTCCCGCATTAGGCGGTTTTTTCTGTATTCTTTGCCTTTTAGGCTCATTCACTACCGGAAATGTTACACAGGCAAATGCGGCAGCTCAAAGCGCAGAGCTGGCGCTTGGAGTAGACCCCATGCTCTGCGGAGTCATTCTGACGGTACTCATTCTGATATTCTGCAGAAGCGGATCCGCAATATACTCATTCACCCTCAGGCTGATACCGTTGCTTTGCGTCGGATATGTCATCCTCTGCTCCTGTGTGATGATAAAGAACTCTGATCAAATAGGAGAGGTAACGCAAATGATACTTGCATCCGCTTTCACTGCAAGGGCAGGTGTAGGTGGCGCTCTTGGTGTGATCTGTAACCGTGCGGTGCGCTTTGGAATAACAAGAGGGGTAATGTCGAATGAGGCGGGCTGCGGAACAGCACCGATCGCCCACGCCTCCGCAAACACCGACTCCCCTGCCGCTCAGGGATTTCTGGGGATCATAGAGGTTCTTTTTGACACACTGGTTCTTTGCTCGCTGACTGCATATGTTATTCTGCTATCCGGGGTAAGTACCGATACAGAGTCTTCTACATCCACTGCTATAAACGCATTTACAAGCACCCTTGGAAACGCCGTGGCGGTGCCGCTGGCAATCTCCATGTTGCTCTTTGCCCTCGCATCCGCCGCAGGCTGGAACTACTACGGAAAAATATCGCTTACCCATTTGGGCGCAAGCAAAAAAACCTTGAACTTTTATACTTTTTTCTATGCCATCTGCGCTTTCTTTGGCGCTCTTATACCGGAAGGTATAATATGGCAACTATCAGACCTATCAATATATACAATGGCGTTTATAAATACCTGCGCCGTGCTTCTGCTGATAGGCGAGGTCAGAGAGGAAACCAAGCTGTTTGTAAAGAAAGATGATCCGCTCAGTGTGGGAAAAAATGTAATCCCCTAAAAGACACCGCAACTGCATAAAAAAGCCGCGCTCCTGTCAATACTTTGAGTACACTAACAAGGAGGCGCGGTAATGTATTATAACAAAGTGGAGATATGCGGTGTCAATACCGCCAATCTTCAGACTCCGTCTGCCGATGAAATGAGAGCATTGCTATACAAGCTCAAAAACGGCGATCCTACAGCTCGCGAGGAGCTGATAAACGGAAATCTACGATTGGTTCTGAGCATCGTGCAACGCTTCGGAGGTAGAGGCGAAGCGGCAGACGATCTATTTCAGGTTGGATGCATAGGTCTGATAAAAGCGATAGACAACTTCAACGTGGATCTGGACGTCAAGTTTTCAACCTACGCCGTTCCAATGATCATAGGTGAGGTAAGACGTTACCTCAGAGACAACAATACCATCAGAGTCAGCCGTTCAATGCGTGATCTGGCATACAAGGCTCTTTCTGCAAGAGAGGCTCTTTCCAAAACCAAGTTCAGTGAACCAAGCATTGCGGATATAAGGAATTATCTGGCGCTGAGCGGTGATGAGCATACCGAAAAGGAGATCTCCGAGGCGCTTGAAGCCATTATCGAACCAATATCGCTTTACGACCCCGTTTATTCCGACGGAGGCTCATCCGAGTCACTGTACGTAATGGATCAGATAAGAGATACGGAAAATACCGACGAAAACTGGGTGGAGGACATTGCACTAACCGAGGCTCTGAAGAAGCTGAGCCAGCGAGAGCAAAGCATTATTGGCATGAGATTTTTCAAGGGAAAAACCCAAATGGAGATCGCGGAGGAAATCGGAATATCCCAGGCACAGGTTTCAAGACTCGAAAAGGGAGCACTTGAGCATATAAAAAAGAATATGACTTAGTGTTCTTACTCACCCGGCTTTACAGCGTAACTCCGTTTTTGAAAATAGCTATATCCCAATAACCGTTTGACTCACCACGTGTAGGGCTTCCGTTTGCAACCCCAATACAAAGCTTGAAAAGCTCATCGGCATAACGGCTCATACCGTTGTCCGAGAGAAGTACTCCTGCATCGTAGTCGATCCAATGTGGCTTTTGGGTTGCAAGTGCAGTATTGGTTGATATCTTCAAGGTTGGAATTGGCGCCGAAAGTGGCGTGCCCCTTCCGGTGGAGAAAAGTATCATATTGGCACCGGCAGCCATGAGATTGGTTATCGCAACCATATCGTTACCGGGACCGTTTACTATATGAAGACCGGGGGCATTTACCATATCCCATTGCGCTCCTGCGCCGCATAGCGGAACCCTTCCCCCTTTTTGTACGCACCCCAGCGATTTTTCTTCAAGAGTGCTGATCCCTCCAGCTATATTTCCGGGAGATGGGTTCTCGGATATCCTCTCCCCGTGTTCTATGTAGTATCTTCGGAACCGGTTGATCATTTCCGTAGCACTACGGAATACCCCTTCGTCCTTCGCCCGTGAAAGCAATATTTCCTCAGCACCGAACATTTCGGGAATCTCGGTCATAAGCACAGACGAGCCGTACAAAGCAAAGCTTTCAGCTACCTGACCAATCAAGGGATTAGCTGTTATTCCGCTATAACCGTCACTGCCACCGCACTTCACGCCGATTTTCAGCAATCCAATATGCTGCTCAGTGCGACGGTCGTTTTCCATAAGTACACGAAGCTCTCCGAGGATCCTCTTCCCCTCGCTTATCTCGTCACCGCAGTTTTGAATATTAAGATACCGTATTCTTTCACGGTCGTACTCTCCACCGTAAGCCTCTACAGCCTCACGTACTCCCCCGATCAAGTTATTTTCGCATCCGAGACCGAGAACCAAAACTCCTCCGGCGTTCGGATGACGGATCAACGCCGCGAGCGTCCTTCGCGTTGTTTCCAGATCATCGCCAAGCTGAGAACATCCGTAAGGGTGAGTGAGCGCCTTTCCGTTTACCGCAGCAGCAAGTATCCGAGCCACTCCGTTTATACAGCCAACAGTCGGCACAACCCAAAGCTCGTTTCGTATACCCACGCGTCCATCCTTACGGGCATACCCCATGAACGTGCCATCCTTTCCTCCTAAGCGAGATCCTCCGTTCGGTTTGTATGTCCACTCACAAACGCCGCTTAACCGCGAACGTACATTTTCGATACATACCATTTCGCCTGAAGCAATATCCTTGGTAGCCTCACCGATCGGAAAACCATATTTTATAATGGATTCCCCCTTTTTTATATCGCGGTCAGCGTATTTCTGACCGTTTGAAATGTTTATCCGAACATTATCATCGGGATGTATCAGTAGATTTCCCATATTCATTTCTTTCCTTATTTCAATAGCGGCATAACCACGAACCGATTCACTTCCCCGGAGTTTTGAAATCAACTCAATAGATCAATATATAAGGAGCAAGGTCAGATATATCCCCTCCCCACAGATCACATCTGTCAAGTATCTCCGAAACGGAAGCTCTTCGCATAAAATCGACCACCTCTTCATCATCCCGAGGAGACCCTTGCTTATAAAACTTTATCAGCTGCGCAAAGGAAAACATAAGCTGCTTTGGATATTGCCCAATAATCTCTCTGTATTTCAGAATCGACGGCAAAACTCTGACTGCAAATTTACTCACGGAATTAAGCGAGATCGCCTCGCAACGATGGCATATATAAGGGTTTTCGAACCTTTTTATAACACTTGCGGCATATTCCTCCGCCGCCATTCTCCTATCCTCTCCCAAGGAGACGATTATCTCTTCAAGACATGCAGAAAGATGAGAGCGAGTTCTCCTGTCAGTCATGCACTCACCTACGGTTTGCACACCGCAAAGAAGTGCGTACGGTATCATTGCAGTGTGCGCTCCATTCAGGATACGCACCTTCAATGTCCGATATTCATTTATGTCCTTTACCCATTTAAGATTCATTCCGACATCGCGGAACGGAAGCCGTTCATCCTCATCACCGTCGATTACCCAAAGATGAAAATACTCCCCGGTATTAACAGCATTATCAACGTACGGAAGCTCAAACTCCTCAGTAGCTTTTCCTGAAACTATGCGATCCACAAGAGTATTCCGAAAGGAACAGCTCGCATACATCCAGCTTATAAACTCAGAACCGAGTTGCCAGTCGGTTGCATGCTTTTCCACTATTTTTCGAAGTGTTTCACCGTTATTTTCAATCAACTCGCATGGAACGATCAAAAGTCCGCCCAATCCCTTGCGAAATCTTTCATAAAGCAGACGCGTCAGTCTTGCAGGAAAGCTATCCGGAATATTATGCTCCGAATACTCGCAGTATTTGTATACTATTCCGGACTCAGTCGTATTAGAAACCACCGTTTCAAGCTCAGTAGCTCCGGCAAGCGCTTTAAACGCCTCCGGATCATCGGCTGGATTCATACTACCTACTATGCAATCAATTAAAGTGATATCGCTGTTTTCCCCGTCACGTGCAACTTGTGTATAAAGGTAATCCTGGCGTGAAAGCGGATCGACTCCCTTAGTCTTAGAGCGAATAATAACAGCGTTGCCGCAGTACAAACCGGAATCATTTGCCTTTTGTAGCATCCAATCAAAAAAACCGCGAAGAAATACCCCTCCACCAA